>JBIIXW010000055.1:0-19596 GCA_044347165.1 Chthoniobacteraceae bacterium | reverse complement strand
TCGCAGGCACTTGAAACGCGTACTCGATCCCCGCAACCAGCCAACTCAAGGCCGCCGCCACAAACCAGGGGCGGCCAGACAACTCCTTGAGATGGGCGTACCAGGCGAACGACATAAACACGTTCGCCAACGTCAACAGCCCCGCCGCTTTAAACCATACAGGTACCATTCCGCACAACTACCCCCCACCCGCCCGACCCGCAAGCGCTCGAAGCCAGCCCTCAAAATGACGTGCCCCAGCCCGCAAATCCTCCACCGCAATAAACTCGTCTTTGGTGTGCGCCTGTTCAATCGAGCCACACCCCATCGCAATGCTCGGACTCCCAGTCGCCGAGAACACCGAAGCATCACAGTACCAAGGCGCCCCAACCACCCGACTCCCCATCTCAACAAACGCCTGCACAAACGGATGCCCTGGATCGGTATCCAACGGTGCTCCAACCGACAGATCAATCTCAACCCCGGCATCGCTCCCCCGCAACCGCGACTTCAACTCCTCAAGGAAATCCGCTCCCAAGGCTGGCGCAAACCGCACATCCAAACACAACTCGCATCCGTCCGGCACGATGTTCACTTTGCTGCCCCCAGAAATCGTCCCGACACTCAGTGTTGACGCTCCCAATCGGGGATCCACCAACGACTCCACCCACGGCTGCACATCCGTTCGAATCCGTTCCAGCACCGCTCCCATCTTCACAATCGCGTTCTCCCCCAACCTCGGATTCGCAGCGTGCACCGCGCGCCCAAACGTCTTCAGCCGCACATGCGCGCACCCCTTGTGATAGCACACCGCATCCAGTCGCGTAGGTTCCGCCGCAATTACCAAATCAAACCGCTGCTCCGCAGCCAAAGCGCGCGATCCGTGCTGACCCGCCTCCTCCCCAGCCAATCCCGCAAACCAAACCTCAAAATCCAGCTGCTCCAAAATATCGCGCGCCGCAAACAACGCCGACAACATCGCCGCCATCGGCCCCTTCGTATCGCTCGCCCCTCTCCCCCAAACCCGACCATCCCTCACCTCACCGCCAAACGGGTCTATCGTCATCCCCACCACACTCACCGTATCCGTGTGCGGAGCGAACAACACTCGGCGCCCCCCAAGCCGCTCCCCGTTCAACCGCGCCACCACGTTCGGCCGCCCAGGCAATAACTCGTCCACCCGAACCAAACTTCCCGGAAACCGAGCACGCAGCCACTCGCCAATCCAACGCGCACAACGCTCCTCCCCGACTTGGTCCGTCCCCGGATGATCTGCCGGATTCACACTCGGAATCCGCACCAACGACGAACACAACTCCACCACATCCACCGGAAACCCCGCAACACCCCGCGCACTCACGCTTTCACCTCCCCCGCCACCGACAAAAACCATTCCGCAAACCGAGGAATCCCGCGCTCCACACACACCGACGGACGGTACCCCAACGACTGCCTCGCTTTCGAAATATCCGCATACGTCAAAGGCACATCCCCCGGTTGCTCCGGTAACACCTCAACCACAGCCTTTTTACCCAACGCCTTTTCAATCAATCCAATCAACTCGGTCAGCGTCGTCGTCTGACTCTCCCCGAGATTGAACACGTCGCACGCCTCGCCCTCGTACGAAATCGCCCCGTTCACCCCCTGAATAATGTCGTCAATGTAAGTATAATCCCGACGAGTCGAACCATCCCCAAACTGCTGAATCGGCCGCCCCTCCCAAATCCGTCGACTAAACCCGTGAATCGCCAAATCCGGACGTTGCCTCGGTCCGTACACCGTAAAAAATCGAAGACTCACCGTTCGAATCCCATACAAGTGCGAATAGTTCGAACAAAGCTGCTCGCCCGCCAACTTGGTGGCGGCATACGGGGAAATCGTCCGCGTCAACGCCATGTCTTCACGAAACGGAGCCGTCCGCAACACCCCGTAAACCGATGAGCTCGACGCATTCACCACCCGACCGACCCCCGTCCTCCGAGCCGCTTCCAGCACGTTCAACGTCCCCACAATGTTTGTATCCACATACAGACGCGGATCCTTGAGCGACGGACGAACCCCAGCCCGCGCTGCGAGATGAACCACCACATCGAATCGCCCCTCCTCAAACACTCGCTCCACCAACCCCGTGTCCCGGATATCGCCCCGAACCACCCGAATATCCGTCAAGACTTCCGCGAGATTTCGATTCTTGATTTCAGGTGAATAAAAGTCGTTGAAATCATCGAGAACCGTCACCTCGTCACCCAACGCCAACCGAGACTCCACCAAATGTGACCCGATGAAACCGGCCCCGCCTGTCACTAAAACTCTCATAGCCGCAAGCTAACCCGCCACCCCAAACCCCGGCAAGCCGCCCCTGTTTCTGCGACACAGAAGCCGGCTCTCTGCTACAACCCCGCTCGCTCTCGGCAAAAGCGATAAAGGGCCTGAGTTCCGTATTCGCCAAATCCGCCCCCCTCCAGCGCTCGGTAAAGGCGGCCTGCGGTTTCCAGTCCAGCCATCTGCAAGCCGCGCTCCGCCGCATACTCGAGGGCGATTCCAATGTCCTTCACCAAATGCTTCACAAAAAAGCCCGGTGCAAAATCTCCCGCCAACGCCCGAGGTGCCAACTGCGAAAATGCCCAACTTCCCGCCGCCCCGCCCGCAAGTAATCCCTGCACCTTGGCAGGTTCCAACCCCCCAGCCTCGGCCAATACCAACGCCTCCACCCAAGCCACCATCCCAACCGCCACCGCTACCTGATTTGCCATCTTACAGCGCTGCCCCGATCCCGGCCCGCCCAAATGCTCAATCGTCTTTCCCATCCGCTGAAAGAGCGGGAGCGCCACCCCAAAACCCGAAGCATCCCCCCCCGCCATAATCACTAAACGCGCTTCGCGAGCCCCCAAATCCCCGCCAGACACAGGTGCGTCCAACACTCGAACCCCTCGACGACTCCCCGCCCCAGCAACCCGCTCCGCAAGGGACGGACAGGAAGTCGTCATATCCACCAAAACCGTCCCCTCCGCCGCCCGTTGAACCAACCCGCCATCGCCAAGGTACGTCGCCTCCACGTCCGAAGGATAACCCAACATGGTGATCACTGCCGATGCCCCGAGGGTCACCTCCTCCAAACTCCCACACCAAACCGCTCCCCGCTCCTCCAACGTCCGAGCCTTCTCCCGAGTCCGCGTGTGAATCCTGACTCGATATCCCGCATCCATGAGATGCCCCGCCATGCTCCGCCCCATCACCCCAGTTCCGACGAACCCCACAGAACAACCCGGCAAGACGCCACTCACTTGACCCGCTCCAAGTAAAATGTCCCGTTGTCGTAAGCCGATTCGTAGCGCAACTCGAACCGATCACCGTAAATCCCACCCGAGTAACGATACTCGCCACCGCCTAACCCCGAAAGAACCTGACGCCCCTCCACATCATAATGATCTCCCGCTGGCGTAAGACGCATCTGAGAATCGTACCCTTTGTGAACGGTCAAAAATAACGTCTGCCACCCGCCAAAACCTGCGTCGAATATCAAGTCCATCTTTGCACCCCGCCCCCTTCGCAACATCCGCTCATCCTCCGCAGAAACCCGAACCACCGCACGGAGCGGACCCGAATGTCCGGACGGGCCCTCGCTCCACCACAAACCACTCCAGTTTCCAGAAATCTGAACTGGCGCATTGATCGCCCGAGGCGACGCCCATTCACGCTGAAATCGCGAGGAAACGCAGGATGTCTCAACAATCACCAAAGCAGCAAACAACGGCAGAGAGAGCTTTACGGAACGCATAATCACAATCACAACGCGCACCACTTCACGCCAGACCGCCCGCGCTCGCAACCCGTTTGAGCCCCCCCTCATCGCAAAATCCGACTCCACGCCTCGTCCACCGAGGGGCGCGCGCGCCAAACCACCGTCATCACCCGATCCTCACTCGCCATCCAAGCCGCCTTCCAATCCGCATCTCGAAAGAAATGCCACCCAGTGCCCGCAGGATCCGCCTCAACGTCAGCCCCTCGCGGTCTTCGACTCATGAGAACCATTCCCTCCGGCTTCTGAATCGCGAGAATCGCAAACTCCACCCCCGAGGCAGTCGCCTTCCGACGCCCTGCCACCGCAAGCCGTTCGTCCCACCCCGAGAAGGCTGCCCCATCCAAACCATTCAACAGGAGCCAATCCTCCATCTCCGCAAAGCTACCCGTAACCGGCTCAATCGAAGGCGCAGCCACTCCCCGCGCCACCCGAGCCAACAACAGAGACTGTTCCTCGTACTCGCGATAAGCATCCGTTTTTCGTAACCAAAAGAACAAACCCGCAGCCAACCCCAACACCAACACGAGCAGAACCCATAGCATCCGGTTCTCGCGCCGCCGCCGGCGCTCCAGCAAAGCCGCCAAGTCGGCAACCTCCCCCTCAACCACCACCTCCAACTCCTTCTCCTCAGGCTCCTCAGGCAAATGAACCCCCTCCAACCACCCTCTCAACTCATTCCGTAATCCCTCAAACGCCTCCACCCACTCGCGCCCACCCTCCATCTCCCCCGCGTAACGCAACGCACTGCGAACTCGCCTCGCTGCCACCCCTTCACACCCAGCCACCCCCATCCACACCAAATCCTCATCCGTCTCAGGACACGTCACCCCCTTCCGTTTCAAAAGGGCACGCATCCCTCGCCACACATGACTCAAAAACGTGCTCTCCACAAACCCCGTCGCATCCATCCAAGCCCCCATCCCCGCACGGGGTAACGCGTACACCACCCCCAAAACTGCCCGCTCCCTCCTCGGTAAAATCGATAACCAAGAGGCATCAAAATCAGGACGCTTCCCCTCCTCAGGATCAGAGTAATCTTCTCCGGGCTCTTCCCTCCACCCGTCCGAGAGAAACTCGCCAATCAACCCTCGAGCCGCAACCGTGAGCCGATGCTCCTGCTTCCGAGCAATCGAGATGGTAGGCTCCAACTGAAGCAACGTCCGACGACAAAGCGACAAGGCCCTCTCCTCGTCGCCAGAAATAAACACCGCGAGACGAAAAAGCCCTTCCAATGCGTCCTGCTCAAGAAGGTCCATCCCGAAACCGTACCCATCCCCCGAGCCGATTCAAGCCCACCACCGCCCCCCGCTCGCACGAGTCACCCCCACCGCTCCTCAGCGTCCTCCCAACGAAAACAACCGACCAAACACCCGCACCCCAAAAATTCATGGGTTGCAAGATTCACAACTTCCGCGCACCTTCCCGCCTCTCCACCCCCCGCACGAACCCGAAACGGCCACCGCAGACCATGGCAAAAACCCTCGTCATCGCAGAAAAACCCAGCGTCGCTCAAGATATCGCCAAAGCGCTCGGCAAACTTGAACGCAAAGGCGACTTCTTCGAAAACGATTCGTACGTCGTCTCCTCCGCTGTCGGTCACCTTCTCGAACTCCGGCCCCCAGCCGGCTCCGAACCAACTCGTGGAAAGTGGAAAATCGAGAACCTCCCCTTCACTCCAGACGCCTTCGACCTCGAACCCATCGAGAAAAATGCGTCCCGCCTCACCACCCTCAAATCCCTCATCAAACGCAAAGACGTCGGCGATGTCATCAATGCGTGTGACGCCGGACGGGAAGGAGAACTCATCTTCCGCAACATCATCCGCGCCTCAGGCACCCAAAAACCGCTGCGCCGTCTCTGGCTCCAGTCGATGACCCCGGATGCCATCCGAACCGCGTTCGAACGGCTGCGCTCAGATCAGGAACTCCAACCCCTCGCCGACGCAGCCCTCAGCCGCGCGGAAGCCGATTGGTTGGTCGGAATCAACAGCACCCGCGCCCTCACCGCCTTCAACTCAGCCGAAGGGGGCTTCCACAAAACCACCGCCGGACGCGTCCAAACGCCCACTCTCGCCATTCTCGTCGAACGGGAAGAGAAAATCCGTGCGTTTAAGGCGAAGCCCTACTTCGAAGTCCACGCCACATTTGAAGCAAAAGCCGGAATTTATCCCGGACGCTGGTTCGACGAATCTTTTGCCAAAGGCAAAGGCGAAGAGGACGCAAAAGCCGAGCGAATTTGGGACGCTCAAAAAGCGGAATCCATCCGTGCAACCTGCGAAGGCAAACCCGGATCGGTTGAAGAGGAAAAAAAGCCAACCACACAAATCGCTCCCCTCCTCTACGATTTGACCACTCTCCAGCGCGAGGCGAACCAACGCTTTGGCTTCCCCGCGCGAATGACCCTGCAGATCGCCCAGGCACTCTACGAAAAGCACAAGGTGCTCACCTACCCCAGAACCGATTCTCGCTACCTTCCCGAGGACCATCTCTCAACCGCGCGACGCGTTTTGGAATCCATCGATAGCCCCCTCCTCGCACCCCATGCCCGCAAGGCGCTGTCCTCCGGATGGGTGCGTCCGAACAAACGTATTTTCAACAACGCAAAAGTCAGCGACCACTTCGCCATCGTCCCAACCGGAACTGCTCCGAAAAACCTCGACGAACGCGAGTTCAAAATCTTCAACCTCGTCTCGCAGCGCTTCATCGCGGTCTTCTTCCCACCCGCTCAGTTTGAGGTCACCACCCGCATCACTCGCGTTGAAGGCCACGCCTTCAAAACCGATGGCAAAGTCATCGTCGACCCCGGCTGGATGCAGGTCTACGGGAAGCAATCCCAAACCGAGCGAGCAGAAGGGGAAGAGGAGTCCGATGCCAATCTTTGCCCCGTCGCCCAAGGAGAACGCGTTCGTACCGATTCCATCGAAGTCCGTTCCCTCGAAACCCGCCCGCCCGCCCGCTACAACGAGGCAACCCTGCTCTCCGCAATGGAAGGTGCCGGAAAACTGGTCGAAGACGAGGATCTCCGTGAGGCCATGAGCGAACGCGGACTCGGCACACCCGCCACCCGCGCCCAAATCATCGAAGGCCTCCTGACCGAAGGCTACATCCTACGCCAAGGACGCGACCTGTACGCCACTGCGAAAGGCATTTCCCTCATCACGCTCCTCCGCGATATCCATGCCGAAGCGCTCTGTAAACCAGAGCTAACCGGCGAATGGGAGTTCCGTCTCAAGCAGATGGAGCGCGGCCAGCTCTCACGCCCGGCGTTCCTCGGAGAAATCAAGCGCCTCACCTGTGATCTCGTCGAAAAGGTTCGCGCAAACATGGGCAAAGAGGTCTCGGGCCTGTTTACCCCCCTCGATGTCCCCTGCCCACGCTGTCAGGCAACCCCGTTCCGAGAAACATTCCGCTTCTTTGAGTGCCAAAGCTGCAAGCTCACGATCTGGAAGACGATGGCCGGACGAGAAATGGAGCGCGACGAAGTCGTGCGGCTCCTCCAGAACGGAAAGGTAGGTCCAATCGAGGGCTTCCGCTCCAAACTCGGGAGAGCCTTCGCAGCCAACGTCTTAATCAACGAGGGGTCCGCTTGGAAACAAAAGTTCGATTTCGAAGAGGACGAATCCGCAAACTCCGCCGAAAGCCTCGCGTCCCTTCCAACGATTGCGCCCTGCCCTGCTTGTAAACAGGGGCGTGTCGTCGAAAATACCACCAACTATCTCTGCGATCGATCCCCGTCCAAAGAGTGCACCTTCCGAACCGGGAAAGTCATCCTTCAACAAGCCGTTTCAACCGAACAACTCAACAAACTCTGCGCCACCGGTAAAACGGACCTCCTCCGCGGCTTCATCTCCAAAAAAGGAAAACGTTTCTCCGCCTTCCTCAAACTCGAACCCACCGGAAAAGTCGGATTCGAGTTCGAAGAACGAACCCCAAAGACGGGAACCGGCGCCAAAGCCAAGCCCAAGGCAACGACCGCTCGCACCAAGCGGACGAAATCGGAGTAGTTCAGTTGCTTCCACCCCTCGGCACCGCAGGAAACAAGCTGGCCGAGAATTCTATCACCGCCAGTCCCTCCCCTCAGGGACCCGCATTACCCCGGAAATGAAGGCTGCCCCCCTCCTGGTGGGGCTCCCGCATACGTCGGCATACACTCCTTACAAAACTGGCACCATCTCTCCACTCGCACGGTCAACACGCCTCAGTGTAATGTTCTGAGTTCACCTTCAGAGAACCCTGCCACCCCGGCGATGACTTCCAACCAACAAAATACTTCGCGCGCCACCATCGGACACCTCCTCCAGCGCATCTCACTCAGCACGCAAGATCTGGCCGTCGGCAAACCCCTCGAAGACCTCCGCTGTAAACTGCTCCTCGAAGAATGCGCCGTCCTGTCAGCGACGTGCACAGAACCCGCCTTTCTCACGCGCATCGAAAACGCACTCCTGAACCTCGATTCACTCTCCGCCGTCGGCAAAGCCGAGTGCCTCGCATCGCTCATCCCAGAGCTCGAAAGCATCCTCCACCAAGGCGAATCGTGTGACGTCACGCCGCCCCCCTCCACCAGTGGAGTCGACCTTGGCCCCGACCCGGCCGATCCCGCCTTGCACGTTCCTCTCTCCGACGACAACGAGCTCCTCGCCGAGTTTGCTAAGGAAACCACCCGCCTGCTTCTCGAACTGGAAGCCGAACTCCAAGGCGGTCCCGCCAACGGAACCGAGGACATCATGGAACGGGCGTTCCGCTACTTTCACACCGTCAAGGGAGGCGCCATCTACCTCGGCCTGACCCCCATCAGTGACCTCGCCCGCGAACTCGAATTCCTGCTCGATGCCGTCAAATCCCACACCATCGCCTTCTCGGACGAACTCCTCGCCATCACCCTCCGCGGCAGCGGCATCCTCCGCGACTTTGCGCGCGAAATCGCCGCGCGGGTAGACGGCTCCACCCCAAACACCCCTGTCACCCTCCCGACCGCTCGGCTTGTCGCCACCATCAAACCCATCCACGGCAGATCCGCTCCGCAACCACCACCCGCAGAACCCGCCCTCCAGCCACCGCCACGAGAAGAAAATGCACTCGGGGACCCGAGCGAGGACCCTCTCGACTTCATGCACCGCAAAGGGAACTCTCCTGCAAGGGGGTCAGCTGCCGAAGCCGTTCACGACGCAAAAATTCTCGTGGTCGATGACAGCAAAATGATGCGCGTCGGAATCATCCGTTCCCTTAAACAGCTCGGATTCCAAACCATGACTGAAGCCGAAAACGGTCGGGAGGCCCTCGACCGCCTCGGGCAAGCCGACTACGATCTCATGCTTCTCGACGTCGAAATGCCAGAGGTCAACGGACTCCAAGTGCTCGACGAAATCCGGAAAAATCCGCAATCCGCTCCGCCCGTCATCGTCATCTCTGGCAGCCAGCACACTGGGGATGCTGTCCGCTGCATTGAAATGGGCGCCGAAGATTACCTTCCTAAACCATTCGATCCCGTCCTTCTCCGCGCACGCGTCGCCACCTCCATCGAACGCAAACGCCTGCGCGATCTTGAAAAAGAACATCTCTCCCGCATCCGCGAAGAACACGACATGGTCGTCGCCGAGAAAGAGAAGACCGACAAACTCCTTCATAACATTCTTCCGCGCTCCATCGTGCACCGCCTCAAGGGCGGGGAAAAACTCATCGCCGACGCCCATCCCAGCGTCACCGTCCTCTTCGCAGACCTCGTCGGCTTCACCCAACTGTCCCGCACGATGGAGGCAAGCCGGCTCGTCAAAATGCTGAACGCCATCTTCAGCGCCTTCGATATGCTCGTCGAACGCAGCGGCCTCGAGAAAATCAAAACCATTGGAGACAGCTACATGGTCGTCTCCGGTGCCCCCGAGCACCGCGAACGCCACGCCCAAGCCGCCGCAGAACTCGCACTCTCGATGATTGAAAGCGTCATCAAAATCAACGAGGTCAACCAAACCGACCTCCAAGTCCGCATCGGCCTCAACTCCGGCCCCGTCGTCGCCGGCGTCATCGGAATGCGCAAGTTTACCTACGACCTCTGGGGCGATACCGTCAATACCGCCTCCCGAATCGAAACAGCCGGCATCCCAGGAAAAGTTCTCTGCTCCACGGCCACTGCCGAACTCCTCAAGGAAGAGTTCGATCTCGAAGACAATGGCCCCCTTGAGCTCAAAGGCATCGGCACCTCACACACCTTCTTCATCAAAGGTCGCAAACCCATGGAATGGACCTTTTAACGCCGGTCCAACCTGCGGTTGACCACCTCAGCATCAGGGATTCGAACCCGAAGACCTCTCGTACAGTTTGAAGAGCCCAGAGTGATCCAAATCACCCCAACCCCGTTCTTCAACAAAACACACCCACTGACGCAAGCTGTTGTCCAGCGTCGCTGATTCCAGCCCGACCTCTTGCGCCAACTCCGCAATCAGCCGAACATCCTTCAACTGCAGCGCAGCCCGCCCCCCCGGAGCAAAATCCCGCCGGATCATCCGCTCCCCGTGCAACTCCAACACCCGACTCGCCGCAAATCCCCCAATCAACGCCTCGCGCACACGCCCAGGATCCACGCCCGCTAGCTCCGCCATGCGCAACGCCTGCGCCACCGCGTCAATCGTCTGCGCCACAATCAACTGATTCGCCAGTTTCGTGACCTGACCCGCCCCCACCGGCCCCATGTGCGTCACCCGACTCCCAACCGCACGCAAAACCGGCTCGGCCCGCTGAAAGTTCGACTCAGAACCACCCGCCATCACCGTCAACGTCCGCGCCTCCGCACCCACCTGCCCCCCAGAAACCGGCGCGTCCACCCAGTCGACCTGCTCCGCAAACCGCCGCGTCTCCCCCACCCCAGTCGTCCCAAAATCAATCACAAAGCCGCGCCCAGAAAAACCCTCCATCAAGCCATCCGTCCCAAACACCACGGATTCAACCGCCGCCGTATCGCTCACATTCACGCAAACAATCCCCCCATCCACCCGCCTCGCCACCTCCGCAGCCCCACGGGCAACACCCATCCCCCGCGCCGCCGCCTCCTCAAGGTGCCGTCCGCTCCGAGTCCACACAACCACCTCTGCCCCCGCCTCCTGAAGATGCCGCACATTTGCCCAGCCCATGTTTCCTAACCCGATGAATCCCACCTTGTATCCCGTCAATGGCTTGCTCATGGTGCCGAATATCCCACCGCAACACCGGTTTTTCCACCCCTTCCTCCTCGACTCTCTTCCACATGCGTCACCCCCTCCGACGAATCTTCAACCTCGTCTGCACCCTCTCAACCATGATCCCAGCCCTCGCCTCGGACGAGCTACCCCCCATCAATGATCCTATCGGGTTCGCCAGCCCATTCACCGGTCTTCTCAACGACCAACTCGCCATTGCCGGAGGCGCAAACTTTCCCCAAAAACTCCCTTGGGAAGGCGGAATCAAAGTCTGGCACTCCGGTATTCATCTGCTCAACTCCCCAACAGGGACATGGAAAACCGTCGGACACCTCTCACGCCCGCTCGCCTACGGTTGTTCATTCCCCGTCAACGACGGAATCCTCTGCGTCGGCGGTAGCGACTCAACCCAACACCACTCGCGCACCTTCCTCCTCACCCTCCGCTCGGACGGAACACCCACCGAAACCGACTGGCCCTCACTCCCCACCCCACTCGCCAACGCCGCCGGCGTCCGCATCCAAACGAAACTTTACCTCGTCGGCGGCCACACAGCGCCCGATCAGCCCCCTCTCACCACCCTCCTCGCCCTCGACCTAAATCACCCAGAATCGGGCTGGACCCCTCTTCCACCACTCCCAGGCCCAGGCCGCATCCTCGCTTCCGCCGGTCACCACGACGGTTGGCTCTACGTCGCCAGTGGAACAGACCTCACCTTCGAAAACGGCGCGCCAACCAGACACCCCCTCCGTGACGCCTTCCGCTACCACCCCACACACGGCTGGGAACCACTCCCCAACCTCCCAGAACCACGCATCGCCGCTCCTTCACCCATGCTGGAATCGCTCACCGGCCCCGTGATTCCCGGTGGCGATAACGGAACCCAAATGAAAACCCCGCCAAACCAGCACCAAGGCTTCCTGCGTACCTGCCTCCGCTTCAACCCCGTCACCCGCCAATGGGAACCCGGTCCCACACTTCCCATCGGCATTGTCACAGCCGGAACGGTTCACTGGCGGAATCAAGATACCATCCCCGGCGGCGAAATCCGCCCAGGTATTCGTACCCCGCGCGTCATTTCCTTGCCCGCTCCAGACAAACCCAAAAGAAGCGCTAACTGAAATGGCACGAACCTGTTGACTCAAATACCACTGTCACCCGCGCGAACCGTCCAACACCATGCCCGTGAGTAAGTCCTCCCTCCTCGCCCTGCTCGCCCTCCTCTTCACCGGCCCGGCCCTTCACTCCGCAACGCCCCTAGCCGAAAACATCCGCATCACCCTCGAATCCGTCTGCACCGACTGCCACGACACCGAAACCCGGAAGGGCGGGCTCGATCTCTCCAACCTTACGTTCCAGCCCGAAAATCCCGCAAATCGCAACACGTGGATCCAAATTCACGATCGCGTGAAAAATCGCGAAATGCCCCCGAAGTCGGCCACACTAGAAGATTCTGCCCGCAGCGCCTTCGTGAAGGCTCTTGTCGGCCCCCTCACCGAAGCCGACCAGGCTGAAGTCGCCCGTCACGGACGCGGCCCACTGCGGCGCCTCACACGAACCGAGTATGAACAATCCCTGCGCGACCTCCTGCATTTGCCGGACCTCGAACTGCGAGACTTGCTCCCCGAAGATCGCGAAAAACACCTATTCACCCGCACCTCAGAAGCCCTCGAAATGTCTCGCGTTCAGATGAATGCCTACCTCGACGCAGCCGAGACAGCACTTCGCTCCGCCATCGTGTCGACGCCCACCCCGCCTCCCTCCAAAAAACGGCTGATCGTCGGCACCGACCTTTTCCCCGGCCGTGGAACCTTTGGAAACAAGGAATCCATGTTCTTCGCCCGAAACAACCAGTCGGAGGATTTTCGGGGAAAAGACAAACGCGACTTGTTCGAGGCCGCCGCGACAGACCCCACCCTCGAACTTGCCCTCTTCCGCTCCGCGAGCTGGCCTTACATCGGAACGCCGCGCGGCTTCACCGCACCCCTCGCCGGTCGCTACAGGGTTCGCTTTTCAGCCCGTGCCGTCCTTCAGCAACCCAACTACCAACTCATCCCCGCCACAGCCCCTGTACCCATGACCTTCCGAACCCGGAAACCCGCGGGCGCTGATATTATTAACGAGGTACGCGCCGAGGGAGGCACCCTCGATATCCACCCAGAAACCCGCACGTATGAAGTGTCCGTCCGACTCAAACCCGGCGAAGCCATCGAATACAGCTTACTCGGCCTTCCCATGCCCCTCGCTCGGAATCCCAACGGATCCGGCCCGACCTACCGTTACCCCCCATTCCCAGAGGGAGGACAACCAGGCATTGCCTACCAGTGGGTTGAAATCGAGGGCCCCCTAGCACCTCCCCAATGGCCCCCCGCCTCCCACACCGCAATCCTCGGAAATCTCGGAATCAATCCGTCCCCGGAAAACCCTCAAACCGCTCTCGCCGAACGCATTCGTTCCTTCGCCGCCAAGGCCGCTCCAGAACCTCTCACCGAGGAAACATTGCAACCATTTCTCCGACTTGGATCTGAACTCCTCGACGGCGGAAAACCCTTCACCGAAGCGCTCCTATCCGCCTGCCAGGCCTTCCTCGCATCACCGCACTATATTTTCTTAAGAGAGCCATCAAAATCCGAAAATCCTTCGTACGCTCTGGCCAATCGACTCGCACACTTTCTCACCAACAGTCGACCAGACCTTGCACTTTATGAACTCGCCGAGCGCGGATCTCTGAATCAACCGTCCATCTTAGATGCGGAAACGGTCCGCCTCACAGATTCTCATGGTTTCGAACGATTTATCCAAGAGTTCACCGACCAATGGCTGAACCTTCGCCACATCAAACGAGATGATCCCGATGTCCGCCTCTTCCCCGAGTACCGCTTCGACGAATACCTCGTCGAAAGCCTCGAAAAAGAAACTCGCGCGTTCGTTCTCACCCTGTTCCGCGAAAATCTTCCCGCCGTGAACCTCATTCAAAGCAACTTCGTCTTCGCGAACGACCGCCTCGCCAAACACTACAACCTTTCGCCTCTCAAGGGATCCCAACTCCGCAAAGTCAACCTCCCCAAAGGCTCGAACCGCGGCGGACTCATCACCCAAGGCGCCCTTCTCAAAGTCTCCTCAAACGGCACCACCACCTCTCCCGTCGTTCGCGGCGCGTGGATGATGGAGCGCCTCATCGGAAACCCTCCCCCGCCGCCCCCAACCAATGTTCCCGCAGTGGAACCCGACATCCGCGGCGCAAAAACCATCCGCGAACTCATTGCCCTCCACACCAAATCCGAAAGCTGCTCCGCCTGCCATGCCAAGTTTGATCCCATCGGCCTCGCGCTCGAAAACTTTGACGTTCTCGGCGGATGGCGCGAACGCTACCGAGGTCTCGAACACGGAGATCGCGTGTCCGGTATCGACCGAGCCGGACACGATTTCGAGTACACCATCGCCACCCCTGTCGACCCGTCTGGCAAACTCGCGGACGGTCACGCATTCCAAAATATCCAAGACCTCAAAAGCCTCTTGATCAGAGACGAGCGCCAACTTGCCCGAAACATTCTCGGCCAACTCACGACATACGCCACCGGAACGCCCGTCAGATTCTCCGACCGACCCGTCATCGAACGCATTCTCGACGATTGCGCAGCGCAAGGATTTCGAGTCAGAGATCTACTCGTCCATTTCGTCAAAAGCTCCATTTTCACAGGCAACACCCCCAAGTAATATGATAAGCCTTTTAAGACGCCCTCCCGTCCCCACCCTCGAAGCACAATCGCGTCGGTGTTTCCTCCGAAACGCCGGAGTATCTATCCTACTCCCAGCCTTTGCCAGCCTCAGAACATCCTTTGCCTCAACAAAGAAACCACAAGACATCTCGCGGCTCCTCGTAATCTCCAATAATCTTGGTTTCTTGCCACGACGCTTTTTCCCGTCAACCTCCGGGGCCAGCTATCAGCCCAGCCCAACCCTAGAACCCCTGAACGCCGTGCGCGGAGAGTTCAGCGTCTTCAGCGGAATGTCCCACCCCGATGTCGCCGGCGGACACAGCGCCGAAAACTGTTTTCTCACCGGAGCGCGCGGCCCCACGAAGAGCGGGTTCCGCAACCAAATTTCCCTCGACCAGTTCGCGGTTGAAAAGCTCGGACAATCCACTCGCTTCGCCACCCTCAACCTCGGGGTCAACATCGACAAAGCAAACCGAAGCCTCTCTTGGACGCGGGACGGGGTGCTTCTCCCCGCCGAGGACAGCGCAGCCTCACTCTTCCGGCGAATGTTCCTCCAGGGCGACCCCGATGCAGTCCAACGCCAAGTTCAACGCCTCAACGACAAAGCCAGCATCCTCGACACCTTGACCCGCGATGCTCGCCAAATCACCCGCCAAATGGACGCCGAGGACCGGTCCAAGATGGACCAATACCTCACCTCGATTCGAGAGGTCGAAAACCGGTTACAAACCGCACGAGAATGGGAGCTCCGTCCAAAACCCACGACTCACCACGAGGAACCCACGGAAATCACCGAGAAAAAGCGGTTTCTTGAGAAAATTGAACTCATGCTGACCATGGCTCGGATCGCCTTCGAATCCGACTCCACTCGCATCATCACTCTGATGCTGGACGCCTTCGCGACCCCCGCGTTTCAACTCGGCGACGAACGAATCACCACCGAGGGCTACCACGGACTCAGCCATCACGGACAGTCCCCCGAAAAAGTCTCCCAACTCGAGCAAGCAGACCTCGCTCAAATGCGGATGTTTAAAAATACCATCGAGTCATTCGGGAAAATCCAAGATGGCGACGCCCGTCTTCTCGACCGAACCTGCATCCTGTTCGGAAGCAACATGAGCGACGCGAACACACACGATAACACCAACCTCCCCATTCTTCTCGCGGGCGGAGGATTCAAACACGGGGTACATCACGCGTTCAAACGGGACGCAAACCTCCCCCTCTGCAACTTGTACGTCACACTCCTCCAACGACTTGGCATCGAGACCGAATCCTTCGGGACCAGTACAGGCTCCGTCTCGGAACTGATGTGACGCTCAAAACCGCCGATGTTTCAACGGTGGGAAACAAATCGGCTACGTGGGAGAGACCAGTTTTTGCAAAGCAGGATTAACCCGGATTCCGGTAGCAGGTGGCACGGTCGTGAACGACTCGCTCAAAACTGTCGTCTATGCCAAGTGTCGTCTCCGCGCTGCCGAGGAACAGCACACCACCCGGACGGAGGAGTTTACGAATTTTCCCAAGAATCTGCCTTTTCACTTCGATATCGAAGTAAATGAGCACGTTCCTCAAGAAGACCACGTCCAAACCCGAAGCGAGAGGCCAGTCAGCAATCAAATTGAGTTCGCGGAACATCACCTTGGATCGCAACTTCTCATCAACAAACCAAAAATCACCGTTGCGTTTGAAGTACTTAATCAGCATCGGAGCCGGCAACCCACGATTGACTTCTAACTGGGTATATCGTCCAGCAACCGCCTGCTCCAAAACGTCCTGCGAAAGATCCGTCGCGATGAAGTTTAACTTCCACGTATTGAAAATGTCGGGGTGGTGCTCCGCCAACGTCATCAGCACGCTGTAGCACTCTTGGCCTGTCGATGCTGCGCCACACCAGAAGTTAAGCATCCTCGAAGAAGCATGCCGCTCCTTCAACTCAGGGATGATGTGCTTTTTCAACGCCTCAAAGGGGTGAATATCGCGGAAAAACGACGTCTCATTCGTCGTCATGACATCCAGAACCTTCCGATGCAACGGATGTCTCGCATCGCTCCGCAACGTCTCCACAAGGGCGTCTATCGTCGCAAACTTCTCGCGCCGCGCCAACACCGCCAACCGAGACTCCACCAAGTATTCCTTGCCCGGCTCAATGACAATGGCCGCACGAGAACGAACATAGTTCCTGATGTAGTCAAAATCCGTCGTCTTCATGCCTTCACCTCCCCAGCCGTCCCACCATTCACAACCGATGAGTCTGCCGATGATGATGGAGGAACCGCTCCCGCAACCCCGCCCGAATCAGATCCCATGTCGCCCACCTTCGAAACCTCACGCTTCTGAATTGCTTGGTGCAAAGCCCCCACCCGTTCCGACAAACTCCGTGCCGTTGGGCGCCCCGCCGAGTTGCCCGCCTCAATCCGCTTGTAAATTTCCGCTGCAAGCTCTTTCAAAGGCAACATTTTGTCTGCTAATCCCGCATTGTAGACCGCCCCAGGCATCCCCCAAACCACACTCGACACCTCGTCCTGAACCAACACCTGTCCGCCCGCCGCGCGAATTGCCTCACTTCCCTTCAACCCATCCTGTCCCATCCCAGTTAACACCACCGCCAACGTCTTCTCAGCAAAAGCCGTTGCCGCTGAGCGAAAGAGAACGTCGACCGCCGGACGACACGAGTTCTCAGGCGGATCCTCATTCAATCTCACCCGCACCCCTTCACGCCCTCGTTCAACCGTCATATGCAGCCCCCCGGGAGCGATCAAAATCTGACCCGCACGAATCGTGTCCCGATCCTTCGCTTCCCGCGTCGGTATTCCAGAAACGGAGGCAATACGTTCCGCCAACAGTTTCGTGAAGAGCGGCGGCATGTGCTGCACGATCAAAATGGGCAACGGAAAACGCATCCCCAACAGCGGCAACAACTCCGCCAATGCATTCGGCCCCCCCGTTGAAACCCCAATCACCAGCGCCTCAAGACTGCTCACTCCAGAAGTCCGAGGTGGAATCTTCAATGCGGCAGTCGGCGGATGATGCGCAAATCGCGAATCGGCAGGGTGCTTGACCAACGCCTTGATCTTCGGAATCAGATCTTCCTTGATCTTGTCAATACCCGCCAAAACTGATCCCACATGCGCAGGCTTCGTCACGTAATCGCTAGCCCCTAGCGCTAAGGCGTCCATCGTCGCACACGAACCTCTCTCCGTGAGCGTCGAAAACATGATGACCGGCAACTTCGGGTGCGTCTTCCGAATCGCCTTCAGCGTCTGGAGGCCATCCATCACCGGCATCTCCATGTCCAACGTAACGATGTCCGGATGTGCCGACTGAAGCTTCTGAACCGCAACCTCCCCGTTTCCCGCAAGCCCCACCACCTCAATCTCCGGATCATGCGACAATGCGTCCGCAAGAAGACTTCGGATCACCGCCGAATCATCCACCACCAATACTCTGATTTTGATCATCGTCCCAAAAGTTCAACCTCCGTCACTCCTCACGCCATGCCCAATAACGTCAACTTCTCCAGCAACACGTCCTTGGTGAAAGGCTTCATCAAATACTCATTCGCCCCAGCCTCCAACGCCTGCTGAACCTTCTCCATCGAAGACTCCGTCGTGACCATCATGATTTTGATGTGATCCAGCAACACGTTCCTCCTCACCTCGCACACCAGTTCGTACCCGTTCATCACAGGCATGTTCCAGTCCACCAACAACAAGTCCACAGCGTCACCATGATACAAGCGATCAATCGCCTCCTGACCATGCTCGGCCTCTTGAACCTCGTATCCTAGCTCCCTTAAGGCTTTTCCCAGGATCATCCGCACAGTCCGGGAATCATCAACGATCAGGGCTCTCATAAAACATTTATCGGGGGGAAACGGGCGAAACACGCCCAAGGCTCATTCTTACTACAACGCCGAAGGAAAATGGGAAGGGCAAAGGCCAGTGCATCGTAAAAACGTGGGGCGGCCCCGTAACCGGAACCGCCCCAACCAAGCACGGCTCAACTCCTCTAGACCGAGGCCACAGTGCTCTGCAATGCCGCAGCCATCCGAGCCAACTCAATCGCAGCTTTCTCCGTATCCGACGCACCCATCGTGGTGTTACGCGCCGCTTCCGCCACGCCCACAATGTTCTCCGCAATCTCCGAACTCCCCTTCGCCGCCTCAGATACGTTGCGGTTGATCTCGTTCGTCGTCGCCGTCTGTTCCTCCACCGCCGTCGCAATCGTCGTCTGGTAATCGCTGATCTTTGTGATCACCTCGTTAATCTCAGAAATCGCCGCCACGGCATGCCGAGTATCGCCTTGGATGGTTTCAATCTTTTGGCTGATGTCCTCCGTCGCCTTCGCCGTTTCCTTCGCCAACTCTTTCACCTCATTGGCCACCACCGCGAAGCCTTTCCCCGCCTCACCCGCACGCGCCGCCTCAATCGTCGCGTTCAGCGCCAACAAGTTCGTCTGACGCGCAATCGACGTAATCGTCTTAATCACCTTGCCAATCTCTGCGCTGCTCAATCCGAGCTTCGAGATCGTCTCCGTCGCGCTCTCAGACGCCTTCACTCCGACACCCGCAATCTTCGCCGCCTCCTGCGCATTCTTCGCAATCTCACGGATGCTCGCGCTCATCTCCTCAACCCCCGCCGCAACCGTCTGCACATTCGAACTCACCTGCTGCGCAGCAGCCGAAACAACCCCAGCCTGTGCAGACGTTTCCTCCGCATTCGCTACCATCTGCTGACTGTTCGCCGACAACTCCTCAGACGCCGAGGACAAGGTTTGCGCGCTCTCAGAAACACTCTGCAAAACCTGCTCCAATGACTGGCGCTGACGAACCGCTGCCGTGATTTCCGAAGCGATTTTAACCACTTTGACGACCCGACCGACTTCGTCAGACACCGGTGAATAAACCGCCTGCAACCAGACCTCTTTAC
>JBIIXW010000163.1:0-6359 GCA_044347165.1 Chthoniobacteraceae bacterium | reverse complement strand
CGACTGGACCGGCGGGCACCTTCCACAATCCGAAAAAACATTCCGCGCGGCGAAAGCCTGGTTGCTTGATCAAGCCCTTCAGACCCCACGCATCGCAGATGCGGCCGAAGCCGTCGGAGTGACCCCCGAGCACCTCAGTCGACTTTTTAAGCGCTACGCCCAGACCACGCCTCACCGCTACGTCGAACGAATCCGAATGCAGCGCGCCCTCGAACTCTTGGTCGATCACAGACTAAAAGTCGGCCAAGTGTCCGACCTGCTCGGCTTCACAGACCAGTTCCACTTCAGCCGCTCCTTCAAACGCGTTCACGGTCGCCCCCCCACCACCTTCCTCCGCGACCTAGCCGGATAGCGCAGGCGTCAATTCACTGCGCTACTGAAGCTTCTGCAACTCGAAGTGGGCCGAATGATTATCTCCGGAAATACTAACGGAAATGGAGATTTCTTTCGTTTTGTCAGTAACAACGACGCCCGAGTGGGTGGCGCCAGGGTTCACTGTGGTTGTTGCCAAGACGTTACGCGCCTGAGCCAAGTTGCCCCGCTTGGCCTGCTCGACCAGTCCCAGTTGTCCAATCATGTTACTCTGAATCTGGGCATTAGCAGCGGCGGATGCAGCTGGGTTGTAGGTGGTTGCAACACCGCTAAACTGCCCACTCTGTGTCCCTGAAATATTTCCAACGAATGCGTTGTTCCTTCCGAACGCATTGTAGTTGGCCGAGCCCGCGTAAGTCCCTGAATAGTAAGTCTGCGATGGCTGGGCAGCCTGAAAAGACTGAGCCGCCGCATTCATTCCCACCGCAAGCGCCATCAAGGCAGCTTGAGTTCTCGCCTCCGACTCAAGTTTCTCGCGAGAGTACACCTTGACTGGCTTGCCTGACTGATTTGTCGCCCCGACATTCTCCGTTCCGAAGTTGAAAGGAAATCGGCTCAGATTTTTAACCATGACGGTAAAACCAAGGCGCCCTCGGTCATCTTCCCCCAACGGTAAAATGATCACGTGGGACTGCTTTGCCTTGCACACAACCGCTGCGCGTCCGTCGGAAAAGAAAGTCGCCTGACCCGGTTTCGGCACAACTTTTGTCGTCGCACACCCCACGTTGAGAAGAGCAACCGTCCCAGCCAACAGGATTGAGCGACGCATAACATTGGAGTGAGTCACCACTTACATCTTAATCCGAACGCGGCGGTATTCCATCAAGCCGCGGTCGGCCTCAAACCCGATCGGACCATTTTCCGGGAGTTTGTAAGCCTCCTCCAAAACCTCTCCGTTGCAGGTGCAGTAGGCGACGCCGTCTTTTACCGTTACCTCAACCACGTTCCAGTCCTGCGCTTTGTACTTTTTCAGTTCTTTATACGGACCTGCCACGAGGTAATCGCGGCATTGCAACTGTTTCCCACGGAGAAAGATTCCGCTGTCGGCATTCACGCTGGCTCGAAACTCCAACCGCAACACGAAGTCTTTGGGGAACGTTTCCACCGTTTGAATTTTTCCAATCCGCTTCTGACCCTCCTTTTGCGGCTGAACCGCAAGAATGCCGTTGCCCGCCGTGAAACGCCCGTCCGTGCTCTCAGTCTTTCCGTCAAACCGCTCCTCTAAACTGAAGCTCCACCCTGTCAAATCCCTCCCATTGAACAAACTACGAAACCCCTCTTCCGGACTCCAAGTATCCCCTGATTGAGCCACCGCAGGGGCTGAAACAAACGACGGAAGACCGGGAACCAAAAGCACCAAAGCCGCGACAGTAGGCAGGAGAGGAGAGAACTTCATACGCGTGATTTAAGCGTCTTCAGTGCCAGACACTCCCCCGTGTCTCGACACGAAAAAAGGCGGACCGAAATCCGCCTTTTCCTCACACTACCGAGCTCCCTCTGGAGCCCGCAAATAACCTAGCCGCGCTTCTTGCGCTCCGAAGCCTTCTGCGCACGATGAACCACTTTGTCCCGAAGGTTCGTCTTCCGCTTCGCTAACTGGCGGTCGAGCTTGGCAACACACTTTTCAATCGCCACATAAAGGTCTGCCCCCGACTGCTCGCCGTGCAAATCCTTTCCCTTCACCGCAAGATGAAGCTTCACCGTGTAGCGGTCCTCGGGCTTTTCCGCTTCATCATGGTCCAGCACGACATGCGCACTGATGATTTCTGTGCCGTGGTCTTCGAGACTTTCAACGTGGCTGGCAACCGCTTGATGAATCGATGCCGTCAACCGGAGATGCCGAGGCGTGATGTGGATTTGCATAGCACCTTGAGGTTATCCAACCCTCAATCGAGCCGCAATCACCGAGCGCGCCTGCGTCAACCCACCGCAACCTGCGCCATAAACTTGCGTAACCCTTCAACAACTCCCGCCGAGCAAAGCGATTTCGCCACATGCCCGCCTGCCGCCGTAACCGCCTGTTTCACAGGGGTCACTGCATTCGCCGGACAACACACCCATCGAGCATGCACCCCGTCGAGCATGGGAAGATCGTTGTAGTGGTCACCCGCCGCAAAAATTTGGTTTGGTCCGACCTCCAGCAACCGTCCCAGTTCCGATAGAGCTGTCCCCTTGTTGTACGCCTCATGGCAAAACCGCACGTACAAGGTATTGCGCATGAAAGCAAAGCCGGGCACGCGCCTGCGTTCTCGCTCAAGAAACCGACACGTCAAATCCATGTCACGCTCTGATCCCGCAGCCAAGCCCACCATGCGAGACCCCTCCCAAATGGGTTCAGCCCGCACCTCCGTTCGAAGAAACCGCTCGATGTCCTGAAGCAAATCACCCGAACGGCCAAACAACTCATCATGATCTGTCGCACACCTTTGATTCCATGATCCAAATGCAACCCATTCCCCATCAATGCAATGATAAACATCGCGCTCTGCGGTAAGGAGAAAGTCAGGACGAATCGTAAACCCAAACTGTTGAAGTCCCTCCAGCGTCAAAGGCAAGTCCCGCCCCGTGTTCACCGCCCACTTGACCCCTTTGCCCTGCAACTCCGCGAAAAGCGATATCAACTCGGGTTGAACGGGCGGCTTCGCGTAATGATCAACAAGAGTTCCATCGAAATCAGTGCTCAAAAGGCGAATCATCCCTGAAGGTTGCCCACGCTGTTTTCTGGCGCATAGGAAAAACCGCCCCACGCTTTACCCGTGAAACTTCCGTTTACCCATCCAGCCTCTCCTCCAATCCGCAACGCGGAGCAGTTTGTCCAACACCTCCGAAACGAAGCCCAATCCTTCTCCACCCTCCAATCGGACTCCGCCATCGCCCTTTCGCCATCGGATGCAGACCAAAACCGTTTCCACCTGACCCTTTCTTTGAGCGGACTCCGTCTTAACGCTGCTACCCTCGCGCACATGCCTTCGATGCCATCGCATTCAGAAGCACTGGTCCTTCACTTAGAAGCCATCTCCCTAAAGCCCTCAGAAATAACGCTTTGCGCGTCGGACGGGACTGCCTGCATCATTCAGGTCTCCGGCTCTCTCACCGCTCCCACCATCGAACTCTTTGATCGAGACAATGCGACTGTGGGCGGTGCTCTCACCGGATTTCGCTCCGCAACCCTTGCGCTTGTCCTGCCAAAAACGTTCGATCGTGTCGTCTCTTGTCTCCTCCCGGAGGTGGTTCTCAAACAAACCGGCGTTTCTGTCCGCGATGTCATCGTTCGCAGCGAACCTTCGCTAGATTGCCTGAACCTATTTTTATCGGCTTCGGTTAAAGCATTTGTAATGAACGCATCCGGTAGCGCTTCCGCCTCAATCGTCCGCGAAAACGAACACCTCTTCCTCCGGGATTTGCAGGCGCATACGGACGCAGCCATGCTGTCGTCGCTGCTCTCCGGTTACGTAAAGTCCTTCGCATCACAGCTGGCTGAGAAGCCCCTCCCTCTCTCAATCTGCGGGCAAGCCTTGCGGTGCACCGCGCTAAGCCCCACTGCGGAGCTCGGCGTTCAAGCGTGTTTTGAAGCCCCCTAGATTTCTCCTGTGAACCGAACGCATGTGCTGCTGGAACTTCTCTGCTCGGTGAGCCTTCGCCATTGGCGAGGAGCGCCGCGCCTGCACACGCTTTTGGTTCTCATTATCGCCACGGGGGTTGCCGCATTTCTCGCGATTCGACTCGCCAACCGCGCGGTAACTGCCGATTTCGAGCGGTTCGCAGCCGGCCTGTCCCGTGAAAGCCTTCTGACCATCACGCGCTCGGAACCGCCCCTCGCCCTTGAAGATTTGCTGGCAATCCGCGACGCTGCCGCGCCGTTTCCCATCCACGTGGTGCCATCCATTGAAAGGATTGCCGTCCGCTTTGACCAACCGAACGGCACAAACACGCCGCCCGATCCAAACGCAACCGTCCGGATTGTTGGAGTCGATCTCGTCGCCACCATTAACCTGCTCTCCGCATCAAAAACCACCTCGGAAGACCCAGCCCCGACGCTGCCCAACTCACTGACCACGGACAGTTCGCCAATCCTCGCTGCGCCTCCCCTCTTCGAGTCCTTCAAGCAGGGCGAGGCTCAACCGCAGGCGCGTTTGCTCTCAGGCGACACGCCTGTGGAGTTTCCGTTAAACGGGACCATTCCCTCCACCAACGGGGCACCAGCTCCTCCGGACAATCTGATTCTCATGGACTTGCTGAGAATGTCCGAACTCTTCAAAACGCAAGGTTCTCTCGATCGAATCGATCTCTTTTCCTCGGAGGGCGCCAATCTGGATGCGGACATTGTTGCCCGCGCTCTTCGGGCCAAAGACCCCTCGCTGCTCATACAAACTCCGGAGCAACGCGGTGAGGCAGCCGCATCCATGACGCGCGGGCTCCGCCTCAACCTGACGATTCTGTCGCTGCTTTCGCTCCTCGTCGGCGTCTACCTCGTATTTCAAGCGCTCGACGCAGCGGTGGTTCGGCGACGGCCCGAGATTGCAACGCTGAGATCTCTCGGAGTGCCCCCGGCTCTCATTCGCGCGGCATGGCTCGTGGAAGCCTCGCTCCTTGGTTTACTGGGCGGTGCAGCCGGAGTCCTCCTCGGCCGCTGGTTGGGAAGCGGCGCCATTCAAGCGGTCTCACGCACAGTCCATTCGCTGTACTACGCTAACGCCACGCGATCGGTCGCCCTCAGTGGTAGCGAAGCCCTGCTCGCGATGGGTTGCGCCGTGGCTGCCGCGCTTTTGGCAGGATGGGTCCCCGCAAAAAGCGCCTCGCAAACACCGCCCGCGCAGTTGCTAGGCACTGCGGATCGTCCCCCACCCCGGCGACAAGGCCGCCTCTCGCTCATTCTGACGTTTCTGTGCGTGTTCGCCGCCTTGGCATGCTCTCGATTCCACGCCGTCCACTTGAGTGACGGCGCCCACATCCCCGTCGGGGGTTACCTGACCGCGTTGTTCATCCTCGGCGCCGCGGGCTTCGCCGTCCCCACCGGCCTCCCCATTTTAGCCCGTCGATTCAAACGCTGGGAGGAACGATCACCTGCGATTTTGCTCGGTAACACGCGCTTACGACATGCTGGAAGCAGGCACCTTTGGGCAGCTGCCAGCCTCCTGTGCACCATCGCAATGACCGCAGCCATGCAGGTGCTGGTGTCCAGCTTCGCTAGCTCGATTGAGAGCTGGATTACCCATTCGCTGAAGGCAGACATTTTCCTCACGAGCCGCGCCAACCAATCCGCCACCGCAGGCGCGACCTTACGCCCGTCATTGACTGAAAAAATCAAGGCTCGCCCTGGAATCAAACACGCCGATGGACTCCTCTTGTACCAGGTGGGAAACCGCGGCGAGCGCGACGCGTTTCGCCTGCTGGGATCAGATTTCCTCGGGCCCGACTCCCGCCAACCGCTCCAATGGCTAGGGCCCGAACCCGCTCCCGCACTGCTGACTCCGGAAGCGAATGAGGTAGACCCTGAGCTCGCAAATGCGGTCGTGAGCGAGGCCTACACCGTCCGCTTCCACACGCGACTCGGCGACTCCATCCGATGCCTCGTAGGAGGACATCCGCGGAAGCTGCGGGTGGTGGGAATCCATGCCGATTTCAGCGACCAGTTTGGTACCGTCACCATCCCATTGCCTACACTTCAGCGGTGGCTGTCCTCAGGATCTTTAACCAGTCTGGCACTGACGCTTGAGGAAGGGATCAACGCAGTTTCCTTCGCGGACCAACTCCAGCAAGCGCACCCCGAGTTGATGGTCTACACCAATGCCAGCCTGAGAGCCGAGGTTCTCCGCCTCTTCCGCCAGACCTTCGCAGTCACGCACGCCCTCGAAATCATTGGACTCGCAGTCGCTCTCGGCGGCCTCGCGCTGACCGTTTCAACCCTTCTCGGCGAACGGCGCCAGGAATGGGACACACTCAGAATCATGGGCTGCCCTCCAGCGGACTTAGCTCAGGGCGCCGCG
>JBIIXW010000162.1:0-6408 GCA_044347165.1 Chthoniobacteraceae bacterium | reverse complement strand
CGGCGGCGCTGGGTAGCGACGGCGAGGAGACCGATGACGTGGGTGGTGGCGCTTTCCATTTCGGAGATGAGGGATTGAGCGCGGTTGCGGAAGAGGGCGTACAGGGTTGCTGAGATGACCGCGAGAACAAGGCCTGCTGCGGTGGCTACGAGGGCTTCGGAGACGCCACTGGCGAGGAGAATATCGCGGGAGAGGCCTGGGGAACCGCTGCCGAGCGTTCCGAAGGCTCGGATGATGCCGACGACCGTTCCGAGGAGACCTACCATGGGGGCGAGGATTCCGATATCGGCGAGGTAAGTGATTCGGTGGGAGAGAGACGCGGCGTGGGAACTGCCTTCTGCTTCGGCGACTTCTTTGAGGGACTCGAAGGGTGCGCTGGGGTTTTTTGTGGCGAAGTCGAGGGTCTTTTGAACGATGCGCGCGACGATTTGGCTGTGGCGGTTTGAAACGGCGAGGACGCCGAGAAGGTCACGTTTTCTGAGGAGGACTTCGATGGTTGCGATGTACTGCTTTGAGACGACCGCCCCTTTTCTGAGGCTGATGAGGTAGCCGATGGCGAGCATGACGGCGATGACCGACAGGGCGCCGAGTGGGACCATGGCCCAACCGCCTTTTTCGACGAGCGACCAGAGTTTGAGGGACTCTTCTGCGGCTTTTGGCGGGACAGGAGCAGCGGCGGCCTGGGCGAGTGCGTTGAGCGGGAAGAAATGCACCGCGGTGAGGAGGGGTGCTAGGAAGAGGGGCGCGAGGTGGCGTTGGAAGCGCGAGGACACGTTCATGACGATTTTGGGTGAGTGTAGGGCCCGTTGGACGGGTTGCAACCTTTGCGAACCGGAGGGAGGTTTGCGGAGGTTCGGTCGTTGGGAGGGGAAGGTGCCGTCAGAGGAGTGCGACAAGGAACGTCGAGTTACCGTTGCTGCCTTCCGGCCCTAGCGGGGTTGGCCCTCATTCAATCCGCATCCCCTGACGACTCCAGTAGTTTGGAGTTTCCGGAGGGGAAAACCAATCAAAACCGCGAGAGATTCCGTTGTGTCAGGAACGCTGCGGTTTGTGTCGCTGCGAACTCAATGCATGCCCCAACGGACTGTTTTCTTGAGAGTGCCACGCAGAATGCCCCGTGGAAAAAGTCGCCGCATCCGGTGGTGTCGCAGTCCTTGATGGGGTTGGGGGGAACGAACTGATGGCATGCATCGAGGGGATCTGTTTTCTGACAAAACAGGCCGCCTTTTTCGCCCTGAGTGATCAGGCAAAGGTCTGCTGCTGGGTGCTTTGAACGGAGATAGTAGAGGGCTTCCTCGGGAGAGGCTGTTTCTGCGAGTTGCAGTGCAAATGATTCAGGCAAAAGGATGTGAGAGCAGGATTGGAGGAGCTCCCATATCGAGGGCGTGTCGAGGCGTTCGATGTCGCAGACCACGGGGCGTCCGGTTTTTCGGAAGTGTTGCGCCATGCGGAGTTGTCCCGGAACGCCGTGATGATCTACCAGCAGGACGTTGCAGTGGTCGCAGGCATTGAGTGGGGGCAGTTCGGGGTGGGCGCCAGTTTCGCCGTTTCGGAACGAGAAGACGTTGCGGGTACCGGCGAGTGTTGCTGCGATGATGACGGACTGAACCACCCCGTTTTCGGGTGCGCGGACCGAGAGGGAGACGTCGACGCCGCTTTCAACGAGGACGGATTCAACCGCCTGCGAAGCTGCGTCGGTTCCCAGTCGACCGGCGTAAGCTGCGGAGCCTCCACATTGTGTGGCGGCCAAAAGGGCGCCTCCGGTGAGTCCGCCAACGCGTTTGGTTCGTGTTTGGGCGCGGACTTTTTGGTCGGGATGGGGGAAGTGGTCGATGGTGAGTAAATCGTCCCAGGCGAGGCTTCCGAGGCCCAGAAGATCGACGGGTTTCATGGGTTAGGCATGGTGTTGCCGTCGAGGGCGCTCCGGAGCGTTTCGAGGGACTCGGTGCCGTCGGCTAGAGGAGGCGGGTCTTCGGCGAAGAAGCGGGGTTTCTGGATCCGGAGGTGGCAGGTTGTGAAGGGGTGTGGCACGCGGAATCGGTCCCAAGTGGGCAGTTCGCGGTAAGCTCCGAGGGTGATGGCTGCGGGGGCGATGGGGATTTTGAGCGTTCGTGAGAGGAAGAGGATTCCTGGGGCGATGGAGTAACGTGGGCCGCGGGGGCCGTCGGGAGCGATGACGATGTCGTGTCCATTGTCCACGAGGGTTTTGAGTTGGCGCAGGGCTTGGACGCCATTTTTTGAGGATGACCCCCGTACGGCTTTAATTCCGAAGGCATTGGTTACGCCGGCGAGGAGGGAACCGTCGCGGCTGGAACTTGTGAGGATGGTGAGTTTTCGGCGCCGTTTGCCATAGAACTCGAAGAGTGCGGGTGCGCAAAGAATGCGGTTGTGCCAAATGGCTAGAATGAGTGGGCTTATTCGAGCGGGATCGAACAGGCCGGCTTCGTCTTGCAGGGTGTTTCGCAGAGACGCGGTGAGTAGGCGGAGGAGGGCCGAGCCGGGTTGAATGGCGAGGGGGGTTAGTCCGCGCATGGGGTGGATTCCTTCCAGCGGAATGCGTTGGGAGCTGGGAGGTTGAGTTGGTCTAGGATCCGCGTGACGAGGCTGTCTGCGACATCATTGAGGGTGGTGGCGCCGGAGTAGAAAGCGGGGGAGGCGGGCATGACGGTGGCGCCTGCTTCGAGGAGGGTGACGACGTTTCGGGCGTGGATGAGGTTCCACGGGGTTTCGCGTGGGACGACGATGAGTTTTCGGCGTTCTTTGAGGAAGACGTCAGCGGCTCGGAGGATGGTGGTATCGGCGGTGCCTGCGGCGATGCGGGCGAGGGACCCCATGGAGCAGGGGCAAATGACCATGGCATCGAAGCGGGTGGATCCGCTGGCGAAGGGGACGTTCATGGATCGATCGCCGTGTTGGATGACGGAATCGGGGATGCGGAGGGAGCCGAGTTCTTCGATGACGACCTGTTTTGCGTAGTTACTGAGGACGAGATGGATTTCGTGGTCAGCGGCGGGGATGAGGTCGAGCAGGCGTTGGAGGTAGATGGATCCGCTGGCTCCGGTGGCTGCGATGACCAGTTTCATTCGGCAGGTTTTGGTTAGAGATGACCGGAGGTGTGGAGGCGCCGAGTGAGTTCGGTGAGTTTGACGAGTTGTTGTAGATGGATGGCGACGTCGTCTGGGTGAGGGGCGCAGCGTGTGGATTCGTCGAGGTGGACGAGGTTTTTGCAAAGGGCGGCGATATCGGTTGTTTTTCCATTTGCAACCTGCCAAGCGGCAGCGCCTTGGATGGCTGCGCCGAGGGCGGCGCCTTCTGCGCTTTTGAGGCAGACGGTTTCCGCATTGAAGATGGAGGCGCAGATTTGCCGCCAGACCGCGCTTTGGCTGCCGCCGCCGGTGAGGCGAACTTCGCGGGGTTGGATGCCGAGGTCGCGGAAGCGTTGCATCCCGTACCCGAGGCCGAGGGTGACCCCTTCCATGGTGGCGCGCGCCATGAAGGCGGGAGTCATGGTTTCGCGGGTGAGTCCGTGGAAAACGCCGGAGCCATTTGGGAGGTTTGGGGTTCGTTCGCCGGTGAGGTAGGGGAGGAAGAGGAGTCCTTTTGCGCCGGTTGGAGCGGAGCGCACGGCGGATTCGAGGGCGGCGTGGTCCCAGTTGAACAGGTGTCTGACTTGTTCTGTGGCCACGGTCACGTTCATGGTGCACACGAGGGGCATCCATTGATCGTTGGAGTCGCAGAACGCGGCGATTTCTCCGTGTTCATCGATGACGGGTTTTGAGGAGGCGGAGTAGACGGTGCCGGAGGTGCCGAGGCTGACGGTCACGACGCCATCGCGCACGTTTCCTGTTCCGATGGCGCCCATCATGTTATCGCCGCCGCCTTTGCTGACGACGATGCCTTCGGGGAGGTTCCATGTTTGGCGGAGAGAATCGCGGAGGAGGGCGAGGGGCCCTTTGGAGGAGGAGAGGGTGGGGAGGAAATCGAGGAGGTCGGGATCGATGGCGTTGGCAATCCGCTCGCTCCATGAGCGGGTGCGAACGTTGAGGAGTCCGGTGCCGGAGGCATCTCCGTATTCCATAGCATGGACGCCGGTGAGGTGGAAGTTGAGGTAATCGTGCGGGAGGAGGATTTTGCGGAGGGCGCGGAAGTGATGGGGTTCGTTCTTTTTGAGCCAGAGGATTTTCGGAGCGGTGTAACCTGGCAGGATGGCGTTTCCTTCTTCTTTGAGTAGATTTTTCGGACCGCCGAGGGTGCGGTGAAGTTCTTCGCATTCGGCGATGGTGGAGGTGTCGCACCAGAGTTTGGCGGGGCGGATGACGCGATCGTTTGCGTCGAGTGGGACGAAGCCGTGTTGTTGTCCGCTGACACCGATGGCGCGGATTTCGTTTTTGCGTGTACCGAGTTTGGAGACGACTTCCTGAACGGTTTCGTTGGTGGCGGCGACCCATTCGGCGGGGTCTTGTTCGAGGTGGCGTTCTGGGAGGCCCTGGATGAGGGGGTAAGCCTTGGAGGCGGATGCGAGGAGTTCGCCTGAATCGAGGTCGATGGCGATGGTTTTGGTGCTTTGAGTGCCGCTGTCGATACCGAGTGAGATCATGACACGAGAGATTGGGTCTCTAGCAAAGGGGAGGAGGGGGTGCGTCTCCAGCAGGATTTTTTGGCGGTGAAAAAGTTGCTGAGGCGGTCAGGGGCGTTGTGCAGCATGGTGAGGTGGATACCGAATCAGTGAGGGATCGCATTTCGTGGTTGAGCGCGGAGATTCGCGAGCACGACCGGCGTTACTATCAGGAGGCGCGTCCGACGGTTTCGGATTGGGAGTATGATGCGTTGGTTCGGGAGTTGAGGGAACTGGAGGGGGCGCATCCGGAATGGGTTTTGCCGGATTCGCCGTTGCGGCGTGTGGGTGGGGAGGTGATTTCGCGGTTTCAAGCGTTTCGGCATGGGGTGCCAATGTTGTCATTGGACAATCTTTACGCGGATGAAGGGGGCGAGGCGGCGGTGCGAGAGTGGGTGGCGGGGGTGGAGCGGTTGGCGGGACGAGTTGGGTTGGAATGGCATGTAGAGCCGAAGATTGATGGGGTGGCGGTGAACTTGCGTTATGAGGGGGGCGTACTGGTGGCGGGGGCGACGCGAGGCGATGGAGAGGTGGGGGACGATATTACGCATAACTTGAGGACAATCCGATCGATCCCGTTGCGGTTGGAGAACGCTCCTGAAGTTTTGGAGGTGCGCGGGGAGGCGTATATGGCCGATGCGGCGTTTGCGGCGTTGTGCGAACGCATGGAGCGTGCGGGGGAGGATGCGTTTGCGAACTCGCGGAATGCGACGGCTGGGGCGTTGAAGTTGTTGGATTCCGGGGAGGCAGCAACGCGGCCGATGGATGTTTTTTTATACGGCTTGGGAGAGGTTTCGGAGTCGCCGAGGACGCAGGCGGAGGTGATTCGGTGGCTGGGAGAGTTGGGGTTTCGGACGCCGCCATTTAGTCGAGTGGCGCGGGATGTGGATGGGGTGATTGCGGCGATTTCGGAACTGGACGTGATGCGTCGGGGGTTTGGGTTTGAGACGGACGGTGCGGTGATCAAGTTGAACGACCTGTCGCTCCGTGCGGGGTTGGGTTCAACGGCGCGTGCGCCGCGGTGGGCGCGGGCTTACAAGTTTGTGCCGGACCGGGCGCAGACGGTTTTGGAGGACATTGTGTTTCAGGTGGGACGGTCTGGGGCGTTGACTCCGGTGGCGGTGTTGCGGCCTGTTCTTTTACGAGGGAGTACGATTGCGAGGGCGACGTTGCATAATGAGGACGAGATTCGGCGGAAGGATTTGCGGTGTGGGGACACGGTGGTGATTCAGAAGGCGGGCGAGGTGATTCCGGAGGTGTTGGAGGTGGTGGTGGGTTTGAGAAAAGAGGGGGCTGAGGCGTTTGATTTTCGCGGACGGCTTGCGGGGGGGTGTCCGGTGTGTGGTGGGGTGGTTTCGCGGGATGCGGATTTGAGTGCGTGGTTTTGTCGGAACGTGGATTGCGGGGCGCAGCGGATGCGGCGGCTTCAGTATTTTGCTTCGAAAGCGGCGTTAGATTTGGAGGGGTTGGGTGGGATTGTTGCGGATCGGTTGGTGGAGAGCGGGATGGTTGAGGATCCGTTGGTGTTGTTTCGTTGGGAGCAGGAGGGGGTTTTAGCGGAGCGTTTGGCGGGGTTGAACTTGGGGACGGATGCGGAGCCTCGGGTGTTTGGGGCGAAGAATGCGGCGAAGTTGTCGGAGGCGGTGCGGCGTGCGCGGGAGGCGGGGTTGGAGCGTTGGTTGGTGGCGTTGGGGATACCGGATTTGGGGGCGACGCTGGCGGCGCGGGTTGCGGAGTCGCATGCGGATTTGGATGCGGTGGCTGAATCGCGGTTATTGCGGGCGGTGGTTCGG
>JBIIXW010000054.1:0-19812 GCA_044347165.1 Chthoniobacteraceae bacterium | reverse complement strand
GGCACCAAGGATGCCGTGATCCGACTCACGCAATCCCAAAGCCTGCACACGGGTGGCACCACCATCACCGACGCAACAGTTCGAATCGCATCGGGCCTTGCTCTCGGACCCTCGACAAGCTCAGTCAAAATCTTAAACGGTACCCTGCAAGCGGAGCAGAATCTGTCGATCGACTCCAACATCACCATCGATGGCGCCACAGGCACTCTTCACAGCGGTGACTCAATCCTGAGCGTGCAAGGTGAAATAAGCGGCCAAGGCTCGCTTCACGTCGACGGGTACACCGGAACAGTGTCGCTTGCGGGACCAAATACACACACAGGCGGAACGTCTGTCATCGGCGGTAACCTCGCCCTCCACCGCGAAGACGCTCTGGGATCAGGTCCACTCACCCTCGCAGGAGGACACCTCTCCGCCGAAGCATCTTTCGCGATCGAGCGAGACCTGGTCATCACCTCGCAGAAATCTCAAATCCTGCTCGGAGAAAACAACCTTGAGCTGCTCGGAAAGGTGCATGGGGACGCCGGACTCCGCGTCCAAGGCGCAAACGATGCCTACCTCAAACTCTCATCGGGAAATGTTTTCAGCGGCACCGTCGAAGCCGTTGACACAAACCTCCGCATCTCAAGTGACTCCGCCCTCGGCGAAGCCAGTAATGACATTCACCTCGAAAACGCAGGTCTCCAAATCGATTCGGGCTTCGACACTCAGCGCAACTTGGTGATCTCCGGCAAGGGATCCATTCAGATCGGTGACGGTAACTCCGAGTTCAGTGGCAATATCACCGGAAAAGGTGACCTCACCCTGACCGGGGGCGCTGGAGTGAACATTCTGCTCTCCGGAATCAACGACCTCTCAAACGTCTCGGTCGAGGGAGTTACACTTCAACTCCAAGATCGCTCAGGAATTGGCCAAGCTAGTTTAAGACTTTCCAACGCAACCATCCGCGCAGACGGGAACCTCGAGCTCGAACACCCCGTCACCATCGACCGGTCAGCCGCATTTGACGCAAGTGGTCACTCAATCTCCCTAGCAGGACCCATCTCCGGTGAAGCAACGCTCCTCCTGCAAGGCGGATCCGGAGGCAATGTGATGCTCCGCGGCACGAACACCTTTACCGGCGACATCCGCGCTGAGGGTGTCACCCTAGCAGTGTCCAAGGACAGCTCATTCGGCGATGCATCCAATCAACTGTTCCTTCAAGACGCTTCACTCACCGTAGATGCATCAGCCAAGATCGATCGGTCCATCGACATATCAGCAACGTCATCCATCCGAGCCATCAACAGCGCCAACGTGATCGTGGATGGGCGCGTCTCGGGGAACGGAAGTCTGGTTCTCGAAGGTGATGTCGACACATCAATCACCCTCGCGCAACCCAACACCTACGAGGGAACCACCAGCATCATGGGAACCCGAGTCAAGATCGCGGATGCCTCGGCCCTCGGCGCGGGTGATCTGAACGTCCAATCGGGAACGCTCGCCGCCCTCGGGAATCTAGACCTTTCACGAGCAATCAATGTGGTTCAGTCAGCCACTTTTGATGCCACTGAGTTCTCAGTCTTGCTCGCAGGACCGATTGCGGGCGATGCAGATCTCCTTATCACGGGTGCCTCCGGGAGTTCCCTCACTCTCTCCGGCATCAATAGTTTCAGGGGGAACATCACCGTTGAAACAACGGACCTAGCCATCTCGGCGGACGCCGCCCTCGGACACGCCGACAATCACATTGCGCTCATCGACGCCGCCCTCACCGCAACCGCCTCAACGACCCTCGACCGAGACATCGTCGTCACAGGAAAATCCACCCTCCGCGCGCTCTCATCCAGTATCATCCACGCCATCGGCTCAATCTCAGGGTCTGGCCACCTCTCCCTCGAGGGAGACGCAGAAAGCGCAATCCGGCTTGCTCCCGGAAATTCTCACTTCGGCGGAACCTCGATTCGAGGGACTCGACTACTCATTGATGACGCAAGCGCCTTGGGATCAGGACCAATCCAGTTTGATGGAGGTACTATCGAAGCGGAGGGTAACCTCGACATCTCCACGCCGATTGCCGTTACCGGCGGAGGTGCAACCATCGACGCCGCCGCGCATTCAATTCGGATTTCCTCGCCGATCTCGGGCGCAGGGCAACTGCTTATCTCAGGCAGTGCCTCGTCGTCGGTTATCCTAGCCTCCGAGAATCACTTCTCCGGCCCCATCACCGTCGACGGCGGTACCCTCGCCGTGTCGTCAGACCATGCGCTCGGAGATTCACAAAACCTAGTCACGCTGAAATCGGCGACCCTGCAGTTTCTTTCATCCATCGTCTCAAACCGCTCGATCGAGATTGTTAATCAAGCAACGTTGGACCTCCTTGAGGGGGCATCGCAGCTGAGCGGCCCCCTTTCAGGCCACGGCTCGCTCGACCTCCGCGGATCCCACGACACCTCATTGCTCCTAACGGGAAGCACTGATCTTTCGGCCATCCGGGTCCACTCAACCACGCTCGATGTCGAGACCGCCGCCAATGTTGGGTCGGCAGATCTGTCACTCCATGACGCAAGACTGAGAGCCTCCGGTAACCTCGACCTCGCCAACCCAATCAACGTCGTTTCTCGTGGATTCATCGATGCAGGGGAGCACAGCATCCAGCTATCCGGAGGAATTTCAGGCACGGGCAACCTTCACCTCGAGGGAACCCCTACCAGCAGCATTCGAATCCTAGGCCAGACGCTGTTCGCTGGGGGTGTATCGGTCACAGACACCGAACTTCAAATCGAAAGCGCTAATGCGCTCGGCGCCGCGGCAAACAAACTTGCACTGCAAAACGCGACGCTTGCCGCACTTGAATCCGTTGAAATCACACACCCCCTCGACCTCACAGGAACATCAACCGTCCGCGCCCTGAGCGGGGCGAATGTTCAACTCACCGGCCCCATCTCCGGTGACGGAAAACTCGTCCTCACCGGCGATGCTGAAAGTGCGTTCAACCTTAAGAATGTTAACTCATTCCAAGGAGGAACTGATGTTGTGTCCACCCACTTGGTTTTAGCCGATGCACGCTCGATCGGTTCAGGGCCCCTGACCCTCGTAAATGCAGAACTCCAGGCGGGGGCACCCCTCATCATTCCAAACACCATCTCAGTTGTTGGGAATGACTCCCACCTCAACGTCGATGGTCACACCGTCAGTCTCGCTGGACCTCTCGTCGGATTAGGTAACCTCACGATCACCGGTGGCCCTCAATCCGTTCTTCAAATCCAAAACGCCGCCCAGTTCGCGGGAGCGTTAACCGTGATTGAGTCCCAGATTGAGACAACTTCAGGCCAATCGCTCGGCTCGAATCTGCGCGCAATCACCCTCGACGGCGCAACACTGCGCTCCAAGACCGACATAGACCTCTCATCCCCAATTGAAGTTGGCGAGAGGGGAGCAACCATCCATGCCGAGGCATCAACTGTCGCACTCAGAGCAGGCATCACGGGCAAGGGCCCCCTCCAGCTGAGCTCCTCCCCGACTGGGTCTGTGGTCGTCGCAGGTGACATTCGAAATCTGAATGAAACACAGCTCATTCGAGGCTCGGTGAGCATCGCATCCGCCTCCGCACTCGCAGGCCAACGATTACGAATTGGCACCGATGCGACCCTTCGCGTTGCAGTAACCGACGCGTCGATCGCAGAGATCGCTGGCAGCGGAAAGATTGAAATCGTCCAAAATGGTAACCTTACAATCGCTCCACGAGGAACCGACAGTTCCTTCGAAGGAACCATCGATCTCAACCTCGGGACGATCATCAAAAAGGGCTTAGGTGGCCTAACTCTCTCCGGCCGCGTGGGAACCCAAGGTAATGCCGCAGTCGAAGATGGCACACTGACTCTTGCAGGTCTCGTTTGGGAACAGGGCACACCTTTCAAATCACTCACGCTCAATAGCCAAACAACTCTCTTCATCAACGCCAACTCGGGAACCATTGACCTGTCTAACGTGCTCTCGGGGACAGGACGCGTCGTGAACGTCGGATCAGCAACCATCAATGTCGGTTCGTTCACCGGATCGGCCATCAACCTCGGTCTCGGAAAAATCATCTCCGCAAGCGGAAACACGACAACATCAACGGCAATCGTTGCGTCCGGCGAAACACTGTCAGTGAGTGCCGACATCACGAAAGGGCAGATTAACCTTCAAACCGGATCGGTCATTCAAGTGGGGGGCAAAACCGACACGACAAAGCCCCTCGAGATGAGTGCTTCCTTACAAGGCTCGGGAACGATCGAAATCAGTGCCGGCGCAGATGTCATCCTCGGCGGCGATGCGAATGCATTCACGGGTATCACTCGGGTCGGACAAGGGGCCAAAGTGGAGCTGAAAAGCCGGATCGGATCCACCTCAACCATCGAACTCGAGCAAACAGCCTCCGCCCTCTGGTCCGCCCCTTCCGGCGCGATACTTGATGCTCCCCGTCTCCAAGGGACTGGAACTTTTACCGTCGCCAGTGGCTCAGTCCGAATCGGGGAAAACAAATCCTTCACCGGAAAAACCGAACTGCAGGGAGCAGGCGTACAAGCCACCATCACGGGTACCCTTTACGGAGAGCTAGCAGTAGGCGCGGGTGCAACAGCCTCCTTCTCCCCAGGGTCAGAAACCACACCCACCGTCCTCCCCTCACTCACCGGAAGCGGTACCCTCAACCTCGCGGGAGGAATCATCACCCTCAATCGCAGCGCCGCAACCTTCGATGGAGTCACCAAACTTTCCGACAAAGCGACTCTCATCGCCTCCGCTGACCTGCCAAAGGGTAATATTGAGAATCAGGGACTCATCCAAACGACACCAGCAGCAGGCTCCACTATCGCCATCAAATCCAACATCTCGGGAACCGGCGCACTCGCAGTGAACGGATCCGGAACCGTCGAGATCGAGTCTGGGACCGTGTTCACCGGACCCACCGCAATCGAGAGCGGAACCCTCAAAGTGAGCCACCCCGACGGACTCAAAAACTCAGCAAAACTCACGGTAGGAAATGCCCCCTCCTCCTCCGCCATCCTCGACGTACGAAACCTCGGCGAAGATGGGCTCGTCATCGGACAATCCGCTTCCTTGGGCGGCAGTGGAACCGTCCTTGGAAAAATCGTCAATCAAGGCACCACCGCCCCAGGGAACTCTCCCGGCACGCTTTCCGTGGACTCGTACACCGCAGCCGGCACCGTCGAGATTGAGTATCAACTCTCCCAACCCGGTTCACTCATCGCTTCCGACAAAATCAACGCGGCGACCGAGCTCGTCATTCAAAACACGGCGACCCTCCACTTCACCCCGTGGAGTCCCTCCGGCATCTCACCGCGCTTCAAAAACCCTGTCAGCTTCGTGCTGGCCTCCGCTCCGCAAATCACCCTGCCGTCCAACGTCAAAACATTCTCGAGTAATCCCTTCGTAGAAGTGCTGTTGACGAAGGTAGACAACAACCTCGTGGCAGACCTTAGCCGCTCATCTACAAAAACCTACCAAGGGGAACTCTACCGACTCTACCAACTCACGCAGAACGCTCGAAACATCGCGGGAGCCTTTAATCAAGCCGCGCAGTCCTCCTCAAATCCGACCGCGCTCGATACCGCGATTGACGGACTGGAGCAGCTCATCCTGGATGCAAACGCTTCCGGTACCAGTAACGCAAATCTCGCAGCCATTCAAAGGTCCCTCGCACAGGCAAACCCTCGACCGATTGCCGAAGCCGGCCGCCTTGCCCTTGAGCGAATGTTCGCGCTCAAAACCATCGCACAACGCGCGCCACGTCCAAAAAACGACTCCGAGTGGACCGCATGGAGCACCACCACTGCCTCCCAACTCAACATCACCCGTCAACCAGGTCTCTCAGGCTGGCATACCAATCTCAACTCCTCCTACATCGGGGTGGAAAAGACTGTCGGAGTACTCGACATCGGCATTTTCGGGGGCGGCGGGCAATCCAACGCCCAGCCAGCCCCAGGAACCACTGTTCGCTCCGACGACTGGCTTGGCGGTATCACCGCGCGCGGACAAATCGGTTTCATCTCTGTATGCGGAGTTGCGGCAACCGGCATATCCGATAACCGCACCAAACGCCCAACAGACGGTGCGACCGCCCACGCGGACTTCGAAAACCGCCAATCGGGCCTCTCGATTCGATCACAATACGAGGGCTTGACCGCAGTTGGCGGCATTAAACTCAAACCCACACTGGGAGTTGACGTCGCCGCGTATCGACAATCCGCAGCAAGAGAATCAGGGAATGGACCAACCAACCTCATCACAAAATCAAAGTCTGGCTCCGCGACGCGAACCTCCCTGGGTTTCGATTCGCTCGTCACCCACCAAGTAGCCTCACTGCCCGCGGAAACAAGGCTTGCCGCCGCTTGGATTCACGACTTCTCGCCCAAAGGTCGCGCAGTCAACGCGACGCTCGCCGGAAACCTAGACAGCGGGACCTTTGAAACTCGCGGATCCGACTTGTCCGCCGACGCGTTCGAGTGCGCCGTATCCCATTCTCTTAGAATATCATCGCACATGTCTTTTGAAGCCGGCGCCTCCGTTGAGGCAAGGTCAACCGGAATCACCGCACGAGGCAACGTCGGATTCCAAATCAGCTTCTAACGCTTCTCCCCAATCTCGGGGAACTGCAGCCAACCAAACCAACAACACATGAACAAAAAATCCGTCACCCCAAAACGGGGTAGCATGACAACCGCATCCATCACGGGTGCAGCCCTGCTGTCGCAGGTGCTTATGGCAACGGCCCCCGCTCAGACCACAACACCGGTCGAATCCCGCAAGACGTGGATCGACTCGTCCACCGCGAAACTTCAAGAACTGCGCGCCCTCTCAAACCGCTTGCCAGCGACCCGTGCACGCAACGTCATTCTATTCGTCGGCGACGGAATGGGGGTATCGACCGTCACCGCCGCTCGCATTCTTGAAGGGCAGGAGATCAAAAAGTCAGCCTTCGGCGAAGAGAACCTCCTGTCATTTGAACAGTTCCCGAATGTGGCGCTCTCCCGCACCTACAGCGCAAATCAGCAAGTTTCTGATTCCGCACCGACCATGACAGCCATGATCACCGGCGTGAAAACGAACGAAGGTGTGTTGAGTATCGACCAGTCGGCCATAAAAAATGATCACGCCAGCTACCAGCCCGATCCCACAAAACCAGGCTTCAACCGGCTCACCACACTCTTGGAAATGGCTGAGTCAGCAGGCCTAGCGACTGGTGTCGTATCAACGGCGCGCATCACCCATGCGACACCAGCTGCATGCTACGCACATTCCCCGAGCCGTGACTGGGAAAACGACGCGGACGTCAAATCCCTAAGCCCAGCCGCCTTCACCGCCGGTTTCCCTGATATCGCTAAACAACTAATTGATTTCTCCGTTCCCGGGAACTCCACCGGTATCGAAGTCATCCTCGGTGGCGGCTCTGACAAGTTCTTATTGGCCGACATCAAGCTCACCGGATCGACCACAACCCTTGGCTCAGACAAAGTCACCGTATCTTCAACCGCGAAGATCACAGTAGGCTTAACCGTCAGCGGCACAGGTATTGCCACAGGAACCACCGTCAAGTCCGTTGACAGCGCAACCCAACTGACACTGAGCGCAGCTGCGACGATAACGAACTCGGCTGACTTGACCTTTGGCAACATTGGATCTGCAAATCGCCCTGACTCAGGAAAAACGAGTGGCGGCCGGCGGGCCGATGAAGACCTCGTCGCAAAGTGGAAAACAAAAAACACCAAGCGAGCCGCCTATGTCACCGGTCTCTCAAGCCTCACCGCAGTGAATCCCGCATCAACCGACAAGGTCTTCGGGTTGTTCAATAAATCCCACATGGAGTATGAGGTAGACCGCGTGCTCAATATGGACGGAACTCCAAAGACTCCTGTAGAGCCATCACTCGCAGACATGACGAAAAAGGCAATCGAGGTGCTCAACAAGAGCCGCAAAGGCTACTTCCTCCACGTCGAAGCCGGTCGCATCGATCATGGACACCATGCAGGCAACGCCTACCGCGCCCTCAAAGACACAATCGCATTTTCTGATGCAATCCGCACCGCCACGGAAATGTGCGGTCCTGATACGCTCATTGTTGTGTCAGCAGACCACAGCCACGTGTTCACGATGGCGGGATATCCCGTCCGCGGAAATGACATCATGGGCATTGTTAAGGATGAGACAGGGGCAATCTCCCTCGATCTTCTTGGTCTTCCATATACGACACTCGGATATGCCAATGGCCCCGGTTACACCGGCAAATCCTACTCCAAAACCGACAAGTCTGTTGTTGCTCAGCAAGCTGGAATCAAGGCTTATCCTCATATTCCTCTCGCGTATGACAACGGAGCCACTCGCCCCGACCTGCTTGCTGGTGGAAAAGATGCGACCGACAGTATGAATTTCCAACAAGAGGCCACCGTGCCAATGAGTTCGGAAACTCATGCCGGTGAAGATGTCGGCATCTACGCTAAAGGACCCAACGCGCACCTCTTCCGCGGCTCACTCGAGCAAAGCATGATTTTCTGGATCATGGCCGACGCGCTGAAGCTGAAGGCAGCAAACTAAAAAATAACCTCCTCGCCGGAGCCCTTCCATCAGGGCTCCGGCGTCTTGCATTTCCTGACCTGTGATCCGTCACGCCTATTTCCTCGCGGCCATCCTGCTCAACGTCCTCCCTCACCCCCTCGTCGCTGCTCCTGACATCGCGGCCGAGTTTGAAACATCCTATGCGTCAGAATCCCAAACGGCGCAGTCTCGCCGATGGAGACTTTTCCGCGATCAGCAATCAGTCGAAACAGCGGAACTAGGTTCCCCCGATGGCGAAGAATGGATTTTAAATGCCGATCAATCGCTAACCTACCGTCGCCTCTTTCATCCAGAGCGCAGGGCAGTTGAGTACTCACCCCGCGACCTTGCGCTATCCAAAACGCCCGCCGAGTGGTCCCGCATCGCACACGTCGTCTCTCCAAAGCTTCTTGAAAAACTCAAGCCCACGGATCAGCCATCCGCACCAGACACCCTTCGCTACGAAGGAGAGGTCGATGGACAACTAATCACTGTTGTTTGGTCAAAAACGCTTGAACTCCCCGAGCACGTAGAAACGAAGGGCCCCTCTGGGCACACCAAAGTGGTCCTCGTTCAACACCACCGATTATCCGACTCGCCGTGGATGCGACTTGGAAAGCGGGACTACCACACCATCGAGTTCACCGATCTCGGCGATTCAGAACAGGACCCCATCATCAAACGTATCCTCCAGCGCATGGGAAAAGTCCACCGGTGCGGCAGCCTCTGCGCAACAGGCGGCCATCTCCAGCAAAAGAAAGCCGCCAAACCCGCAACGGTCCCCAGTCAACCCATCAACGACGGCCCCTCCCGCCAACGTTGACGCTTCAAACAAGCCCAGTCATCAGATCCCGCAAACGCAGGCTTTAAAAGGAGGAGAACGAAAACTCGCGCATCACCGCCAACTAGTCCTTCAGCGTACCGGCCTCGGCTTCGGTGAAACGGTCAAATAACCGCTTCACCGTGAGCCCTTGGACTACCACCGAGAAAAGCACCACCGAGTAGGTCATCACCGTCATCATTCCAACAATTCGGGCGTCCACTTTGTCACCGAGCAACTCTCCCAAAGAGAGCGACAGCGCCACCGAAATTCCGCCGCGCAACCCGCTCCAAGTCAAAATCCGCACGGTGTACGCCGGAAACCGACGACGCAAACGCATCGCTCCAATCGGTAAAACCACGCCCACCCACCGCGCAGCCAACACCACCACAATCGCCAACCCCGCCACCGCGATAAACTCCCGATTCCATTTCACTATGATGGACTGAAGCCCGATGAGGATGAACAAAATCGCATTCATCGTCTCATCGATCAGTCCCCAAAACTTGTGCACATACTCCCCCGTCGCATCCGCCTGCTTCTCCCCAACCCCCTCGTGACTGATAAACAACCCCATCGTCACGACCGCGAGCGGCCCTGACACATGCAATCGCGAAGCCAAGATGCTGCACCCCAATGCCATTCCCAAGGTCACCAATACCTCAATCTCCGTGTACGCATTGTCGATGTACTGCAAGATCTTCAGCCCCACCCAACCCAGCGCACCGCCAAAAAGAATCCCGCCAACCACCTCGCGTCCAAACAACATCGCCGTCTGCGACGCGCTGAAGTTCTCCACTCCATTCACCGCAACCTGAAGCACCGTCAAAAACACCACGACGCCCACCCCGTCGTTAAACAACGACTCCCCAGCAATCTGCATCTGCAGATTCTTCGAAACCGTTGAATGCTTAATCATCGCCAAAACCGCAATCGGATCCGTCGGCGAAATCAGCGCCCCAAACAGCAGGCAGTAAATGAAATCCACAGGGAACCCAATCAACGGCATCAGGTAGTACAGACCAAAACCCACCGCAAAGGTCGAAATCAGCGTCCCCACAATCGCCAAAATAAAAACCGTCCACTTCTCCTGTCCCAACGTTCGCAAATCCATCTCCATCGCACCCGCGAACAACATGAAACTCAGCATCACATTGAACAACACATCCGAAAACTTGTACTGCGTGAACAACGCCTCCGCATAAGCGTGCAACGACGGCGAAACCGATCCCAACCCAGCAACCACCAACGACAACGCCACCGCCATCACCATCAATCCAATCGTTGACGGAAGCTTCAAGAACTTGGTGTTCACAAACAAAAACACCGCCGCCAAAACAATCAGCAACGTAATCAAATCAAGAACACTGAAACTCATAAAAATCCCCTCTGTTGATTGTTGTCTTTCTCAGAGAACCATTTCGGTCCGCCAAAACTCTCACGCCAAAACCGCCTTCACCACATTGCCCTTCACATCCGTCAATCGGTAATCCCGCCCCCCGTGACGATAGGTCAACCGCTCGTGATCCAATCCAAGCAAATGCAAAATCGTCGCGTGAAGGTCATGAATGTGAACCTGGCCCTCCACCGCCTCATGCCCCAACTCGTCCGTCGCACCATGCACGCTCCCCCCACGCACACCCCCGCCCGCTAACCACATCGTGTACCCCTTATTGTTGTGCCCGCGGCCATCCGTCGTCGCATCGTCCGGCGTCCGACCAAACTCGCCACCCCAAACCACCAACGTCTCGTCCAACATCCCGCGCTGCTCCAAATCCTGGAGCAACCCCGCAATCGGCCGATCAATCTGGCCGCAGTTTCGAACCATCCCCGACCCTAGTGAGCCGTGTAAATCCCACTCCAAGTGGCTGATCTCAATAAATCGTACCCCCACCTCCGCAAAACGTCGCGCCATCAAGCACTGCTTACCAAACGTTTCCGTCGGCGAACGGTCCGCCCCGTACAACGCCAACGTCGCCTTCGATTCCCGAGACAAATCCATCACCTCCGGCATCTCGTCCTGCATCCGAAACGCCAACTCGTACGAACCAATCAACCCCTCCACTCGGTCATCATCTAACCCATCCGCTGCCCCTCGATTAACCGACTGCATGAAATCCAGCCTCCGACGCTGAGCTTCCCGCGAACGCTGCTCATTCTTCAAATCGCCCACCGCCAATGGCGCACCCGGCATATTCGCGTTGCCCAGCATCGTCGCTGAACAGGACGCCGGAAGAAACGCATTCGAGTAGTACCGAGTCCCACCTAAAGCCGTCAGCGGGTTAATCGAAATAAACCCCGGCAAGTTTCGGTTCTCCGTTCCCAAACCATAAACCGTCCACGCTCCCAACGACGGACGCACAAACTGAAAACTCCCCGTATGCATCTGCTCCAACGCCTGAGCATGGTTCTCATTATCCGTTTGCATCCCTCTCAACACGCAAAGCTTATCAGCCTGCTTCGCCGTCTCAGGTAAAAGCTCCACCACATCCAAACCACTCCGTCCATGCTTGGAAAAACTCCAACGCGACCCGAACAGCTTCATCGCCTTGTTCTTCCAAACTTCGCCCTGACGCCTCGTCAGTTCCGGCTTCGGATCAAACGTCTCCATCTGCGACGGTCCCCCGCGCATGCACAAAAAAATCACTCGCCGCGCCCGCGCCACATAATGCGGAAGCGCCACAGACGATACGCTGCCCCCCGCCAACGCTACCATCGTCGCCAAACCCGCAAACGCCAGATAACCAAACCCCGCCGGAACCCGTCGCAACACCTCGCGTCTAGAAAATGTGGTTTGCATCTCACTCTCCCAAAGCAATCAACGAACCAGCCGATGCTCCACAGAACCAAACAGCATGTGCGCTGCATCGGCCCATCGTGCCTCTCCGCCCTGCACATCCTCCGCCTCCGCAACAAACGCGAGAACCCGCGCCACCTCGTCCTGACCTGGGTTCCTTCCCAAAACCGTCCGAAATAGCCACGTCACTCGCGCCGCCCCAGAGCGGCCCTCCTCCGCCGAACGCTGCGCCGCCAACTCCGCAAACTTTCCCATCCGAGGATGGTTCATCAAATACAGCGCCTGCGTCGGAACCACGCTTTCCGTTCGTTCCGCAACCGGTCGATCCGGTGGCGCAAAATCAAACAACTCCAGCGCCTCCGGCAACACTCCCCGAATCACCGGTAAATACGCCGCCCGATGCGTCGTCACCATCTCGCCACGCGTCACAAACGGCTTGAACGAAGACAACTCCGCATCGCGATACGGATGAAACCGCGCAAAAAATGATTCTGTCGGTCGGTTCCGATCCAACTCACCCGAGGCGCTCAAGATACTGTCGTGCAAAACCTCCGCATCCATCATCCGCGGACGCATCCGCCCAAACCACCGATTGTCCGGATCACGCTCGCGCATCCCCTCCGCACCCCGCGAATCCAACCCGTACACCCGCGAAAGCACCAACGAACGCACCAACCGCTTCGTCGACCAACCCCCTTCCATGAACTCCACCGCCAAATAATCCAACAACTCCGGATGCGATGGCGCAGCACCCGTCACCCCAAAATCGTCCAACGTCGTGACCAACCCCCTCCCAAACAAATGACGCCACACCCGATTGACGTACACCCTCGCCGTCAAAGGGTTAGAGCGGTCCGTTAACCACGCGGCGAGCTCCATTCTCCCACTTCCCACCGCTCCCGGCGAAACCGCTCCCCGCACCTGCACCACCCGAAGAAAGCCCCTCGGAACACTCTCGCCTAATAATGTCGTCTCCCCACGCACATGAATCCGGCAATCCTCCACCTTTGACCGGTCCCGCATCCCCATCGCCCAGCCCGGCATCGGAGGCGCCGCATCCTGCAACGCCGCCACCTCCGCCTCCAACGCAGCAACCCGCACATGCCAATCCGCAATCTCCGCCTCCAACCCCGCTAACACACACTCCGCCTCGCCCCGCTCCTCACCCGCCGCTTTCTCCACAACCCGCTTCGCATCAGGAACTCGCCGCTGAACTCGGTACCTATCCGACCGAGCAACATGCATCCGCAACGTCAAATCATCCAACCGCTTCAAATAATCCAAACCCGCCACCCCCAACGCCCGACCATCCTCACCCAACGCATGCAACTCCGTGTGATGAAATGCCGTCGCTTTAATCCCACGCGGACCGTACCCGTACAACGGCTGAGAACTGCGTAAAATCCCCGCTAACGCGTAGTAATCTGCCGTCGGGATTGCCTCAAACTTGTGGTCATGACACCGCGCACACGCCACCGAAAGTCCCAACACGCCACGCCCCAACACCTCAATCTGCTCATCAATCACATCCATCCGGAAAACCTCCGGTTTCGTCTCCTCGTACGCCTTCGAACCCAATGCCAAAAAACCAGACGCCACCAGCAACTCGTCTCGCCGCGACAGGTCCCGTTCCGCCATCAAGTCCCCCGCCACCTGCTCCCGCAAAAAAACGTCAAACGGTTTGTCCGCCGCAAACGCATCAAACACGTAATCTCGATACCGCCACGCATGATGGAAAACCACGTTGCGATCCTTCCCGTTACTGTCCGCATACCGCGCCACATCCAACCAATGCCGTCCCCATCGCTCCCCAAAATGCGGACTCCCCAACAACCGATCCACCACCGCAGCAGCATCTTCTAACCGAAAACTCGCAACCTCCTCCGCAGACGGAGGCAATCCCGTCAGATCAAGATGCAATCGGCGCAGCACCGCTTCTGGTGAGGCATCACCGGACGGACGAATTCCCTCCCGCTCCAAACCCGCAAGAATAAATCGATCCACCGCACCGCGCACCCATCCCTCCCCGCGAACCGCTGGGAGCGGCGGACGCTGCGGGGCCCGCATCGACCAAAACGCACGCCCCTCCTCAATCGGGAGTCCCCGCCGTTTCACAACCTTATTGGACGAGTTTTCACGAGGATCCTCCGCCCCGTCGGCAATCCATCGCGCAAAATCGTCCAGCACCGACTTCGGCAGCATCGATTCCTTCGGAGGCATCGCGATGTCCTTACTCTCGTGCCGCATCGCTTTCAGGAGAAGACTCTCCGAAGGCTTCCCCGGCACCACGGCCGGACCACTGTCCCCTCCCTCAAGAAGGCCTTTTCGGGAGTCAAGATACAGCCCTGCCTTTAGCTTCCCTTTGCCCTCCGCCTCCCCCGAATGACACCCCTCGCACCGCTCCACCAAAACCGGTCGAATCTTGGTCTCAAAAAAACGAACTCGCTCCGTTCGCGACGCATCGTCGGCCGCAAGTCCCAAGCACCCTCCAGCCATAACCTGGAGCGCACCCACCAAACACCTCGCAATACGGACCTGAGAAGCCACTAAACGCATCGCACCCTCAAGGCGCAGAAAACATGCCTCCCCGTAAGATGCGGGAAACGAACATTGAGACAGTCAGGAATAGTTGATCATAATCTTCCGCGTACTGTTTAAACGCATGTGTGGCGACCGTATCCAGTCGCTGCCAACCATAAATTTGCTTCATTTCTTCGGGCAGTGCACGACTGCCGAAAAGCCAGCTACACTTGGGTTCATCGTCGTTTGCACATTTGCAAGTCACTTAGTACATTTTAAGTTCCTTACTTTTCGCTCCCCACGCGACACTCGGGTGCAATTCATAAAATCGGTCAAATTCCTGCCAATGCAGCTTCAATCCGAGTTCTGGCACTCGCGCTTAGCCGTCTCACGCCAAATAGCCGAGCGATCTCAACGGGATCATCACTGCCTACCGCTTTCAACTCAGCTTTGGCGATGTCTTCAATCTGACGAATATACTTATCACTAGCTGGAAAACGGGCCACGACGCCATGGTTAGCAATTTGGCGATTAGACCAAACAAAATACCATGGGCCGCCATCTTCAGTCACGTAGTGTTGATCACGGGTAATATCCATAACACGGTTATGGATGCGGCCACCTGCGCGTTGAAAGTTGTGTGCACGTGCTATTCGCTTCACCAACTGCCCTTCCGCAATCGGCCCTTCGTGCGCAACGACGCAGTCAATAAGTTTCTGCAGCGTTGGATAATAGCTATCGTCATGGAACTCGTCAGGTTTGATCAGATCAGATAAGTGACCGAACTCCGTAAATGTATAGCCGCCACCTCCCTCGGATTGTGATGGCAAATAAGCTAATACCTCCCCCCCTGTTACTAGGGTTTGCCCAGCAAACAATACCGTCCGGTCATCAGATTGATCTCCCGTTTCGACACCGTTATCTGGCTCCGGTAGTGGATCTATATCGACATTATCATTGGCTGGCGCCGGCAGCGCCTTACTCTCCGCTCGCCGCACACGGCTAGCCTCAAGCGCCTGCACTATCGCTTCGTGTAACTGATCGGCCGCCCTTGCTTTGTTGAACCACCATTCGGTGGACCAAACACGCAACAACTTCCAGCCTAGTCCTTCAAGAATGGCGCCGCGAACCTTGTCGCGGTCGCGCGCAGTTGCGGCGCTATGGTAAGTCGCACCATCGCATTCCACCCCAAGCACAAAATCACCGGGCAAGTCTGGATGAACGATACCGAGGTCAATTCGGAATTTTGAGACTCCAACCTGAGTCACAACCCGCCAGCCACGCCGACGCAGTTCATCTGCCACAGCCTCCTCGAAGGGTGAATCATAGCCCCCTTGCGAACCGCGATCAGCAGATGCCAATGCATCATTGCCTCGATGGGCAAAATCGATGAAGGCTTTGAGATCGCGAACACCGTCAGCACTCGTCCGTGTAAGATCAATCATCCCCGGATCAAAGGATGTAAATATCTGCATCTCACGGCGCGCTCGCGTCACCGCCACGTTTAACCGCCGCCAGCCTCCATTGGGGTTGAGCTTGCCAAAATTCATCGACATCGTCTTAGCATTTGGTTCGGTCGGACCGAAACTGACACCTAGAAGGATGATATCGCGCTCATCTCCTTGAGCCGTTTCCAGATTGCGGACACAGACCGGTTCCAGCAAGTCGTCGCTGAAATGCCGCTCGATCTCAGGGTGCTTCTGTCGTGCAACATCGAGCAGGCGCTCGACTAAGCTCATCTGGGGCGCATTCATAGTGATGATGCCAAGGCTTAGAGGGCGCCCCTTTTCATCCACAAAGTTCGGATCGCGCAAGTAGTGCACTGTCGTATCCACAATGGCTTGGGCCTCTATGGCGTTGGTTCGCTCTTTCCCCTTTGCGAACACGCCATCTACGCGTCGCCACTTAACCGCGCTAGGCCTTGTATCTGGCGCTGGGAAAGTCACTAGCCGATTGCCGTAATAGCGAACGTTGGAAAAGGTAATGAGGCTTTCATGGCGGCTCCGATAATGCCAATCGAGATTGATCTGAGGAACGCCTGCGCCGAGACACTCGTCGAGGATGCTCTCCATATCTTCCTCTGTGTCATCATCGTCATTGGCCGTGGTTCCCTGCCTTTCAAAATTACTGCTGGGCGGCATCTGACGGGGATCGCCTGCAATAATTACCTGCTTGCCCCTTGCCATCACTCCGATGGCATCCCAAGGCGTGATTTGAGAGGCTTCGTCGAAAATGACTATGTCGAACAATGCCTGGTCGGGCGGCAGATACTGGGCAATCGAAAGCGGACTCATCAGCATGCAAGGGGCAAGCTTCGTGAAAGCCTCCCCCATATCCCCTGCCAACTGACGGATCGGCTTGCTGGGGCGCTGCAGTTGCAATTGATGGCGAAGAGCGCCAAACCCACTGTTTTTGGCTACATCAGCTTTGGCTGGAATGTTCCCACAAATCTTCGCACGGATGTATTGTGAGGCCAGTGCGCTCATCCGATCATCGATTTGTCGGAATCGCTCAATGCAAGCAGTATGTTCACCGGGCATAAAGTCGCGGAGCAAAGGCTCAGAATCCATCCGGTGAAAGGCAAACCACCGAGCATAAGCCGTTTCAAAAGCGGCTAAGGTTTCGGCAGACTGAAACAAGTTCTGCTCTAGCCCCACAACCAACGGCACCAACTCCAACTGAACAGCTTCCGCCCTAACACGCTGCCAATTTGTCCAATCCCGCAGCCTCTGGGCTTGGGCTATTACAGCCTGTGCCCACGTGCGCAATGTCTTAAAATCCGCTCCGCTTTCGATACGGCAGAGGCGTTCGAAAGTGCTCACATTCTCACTCAACTGAGCATACGCGCGGCGCAAACGTGCAACCCCGCAAGCAATCGCACTATCGGCGCTAAGCAGTTCATTTGCATCAACCACTAGGTTAGCGACAGCACTGCGCAGAGTAATTAACTCATCTGCACCATCTGCTTGTGAGGCAATCGTCTGTCTAAGCGTCTCTGCTCGCCCGATGGCGGCCTCCAGATCCACACGCTTACTTGCCAAACCCTGCCACCCAGGTACGGCTGACGCGTTAAGCGTGAGGCCATCCACCTGCTCAAGCAAGGCCCGCATGGAGACGAGGTGGCACAGATCCGATTCTGGTTCGACCTTGCCAGCGGCCCCGCCGGACTGCGCCAGAGTGCGCGCGACCTTGCGCTTCGCAAGAGTAGCGAGGAACCAGAATTTGGCGCCTGCTTGTGTCCATTCCTTGAGCAATCCTTCCAAATCAAGCCGCCTGGCAACCTCCGGCGCATAGGCGGTGCTAAGTGCAGCCTCTTCGTCACGATAAGATTCAATCAGGACAAGTGCCTTACGCGCTGCGTCGATCTTGCCTGCAAAGTCAGGCGCGAAAGCGAAGCGAAAATCCTGACCGTGTAACGACAAGCAAAGTTCCGCGAGTTCCAGTAACCGATTGCCATTCTGTGAACCTTTGCTTGGCAAGTTGGAGGCAGAGGCGAGACCCTCCACCGCACGCTCAAACTCATCCAACACCGGAGGGAGCGATAGGGCAGACGCCACAATCTGCTCTTGCCAACCGTTGCTCCATTCGAGCTGCATAACGCCACCCAGATCAGCTGGTAAATCAGTCACGTCTCGGCGTGCGATACCTAAACGACGGGCAACATCCCGCATCCGCTCCATGTCAATCAACGTGTGTCGAGTGCCCGGCAAGAACGCGAATTTCACGGTGTTTTCACCACCGTCGCGAATATATCGACCGATCGCCTGGTGGATTGTGTAGCCGTTGGCCTCTTGACGATGCAGAAGAGAAACCGTTTCGTTAAGCCGGTCGCGTAGCACCTTCGCTTCATTGGCCTCCTTTTCCCATTGCGCGGCGGTCAGAGTATCACGCGTATCCCAAGCGGCCTCTAATTGTCTAAGGACCGCTGACTTAGTCGCCTTTGCTGAATGTAGTTCCAAACAAAATGGTGCCAAGCCCTTATCAGTTAAACGCCGATGCACAACATCAAGCGCCGCTCGCTTTTCAGCCACAAATAACACCCGCCTGCCAAGGGCAAGATTGTGAGCGATCATGTTGGCTATAGTTTGCGACTTGCCGGTGCCCGGCGGCCCGTCGAGAACAAAATTCACCCCCCGTGCTGACGCCACTACTGCGCGTAACTGGGAGCTATCGGCGGGCAATGGCGCGAACAAATCAGCGGGGCTGACCTCCTTGTCCAAATGTTCAACGCGCGGCAACTGATCGACATCAAATCGCACCTTTCCATCGCGTTCGATCAAATGGCGAACGAGGGGACTTTCCTGCAACTTAGCTTGCCTATCAACCAAATCCTTCCACATCAGATACTTGGCAAACGAAAATGTACCCAGAACAACATCAGGCACTACTTCAAAGCCTGCCATATCCTTCACGGCGTCGCGTACCAGACGCCATATTTGTGGCACATCTATACCACTGGCATCCGTCGGCAGGCTGCCTTCCAGCTTTGGAATAGTCAGTTCAAAGTCCTGGCGCAGCAGCTCGAGCAGGGTCAAGTTGAAACGGGGTTCATCCTCATGCTGGCTCATCACCACACCGGACAGTGCGCTTTTGCGATCCAGCTTAACCGGCAGGAGGATAAGAGGCGCACGGTAAGTTTTGGTCTCCTTTTCAGACTTCTTCCATTTTAAGAAGCCTATCGCGAGAAACAGCGTGTTGGCTCCTCCCTCGTCTATGTCCGATTTGGCCTTGCGATAGAGATCGACTAGTTGCGCATCGAGCTTTTCCTTTGGCAAGAGAGCAAGCGTTTCCCCGCGGTCCAACGCCTCCAAGCCAATTTCCTTCCGAAGATTTGAGGTAGTTTGCTGATTATAAAGTGCCTCGTCCCGACCTGCAGTTTCCAGATCAGGCATCGGCTTGATTCGGATTTTTTTATCGCTTGCAAGCAAGTCTTCCAGCTTCGCTGGGTCGGGGCAAAACAGGTGAACGGCTTTGGCGCTATCCGAAAGGTGCAGCAGGCGATTGGCCGTGGTAAGGTTCAATAACTTGCGTTGCCATTGGCGCACCCTACCTGCGGGCGTCACCACTTCTTCAATTGCCTCAGTTTCAAACGACGGGAGCG
>JBIIXW010000208.1:0-3628 GCA_044347165.1 Chthoniobacteraceae bacterium | reverse complement strand
CATCTAACGCCTCGCGTCCAGGACTCGTCGCAAACGCCAAATAAAACCCTGACCCATACCCGCTCATCTCCCCTACCCCTTTCGTTCGCACACTCTTCCCGACCGCTGCCATCGCCGCCTCCAACTGCGTCAAAAACGGATTATCTCGGCAACAATCCAACACCACCACCTTCGTCTCCACTCCGCTCTCCTCCAATCCCACCATCACAGAATCCCGCAAACTCACCGCTCTGCCCCGCATCTGCGCCAACCCCGTAATCTTCGGCATATCCACCGGCAACAGATAGTTCTCCTCCCCAATCTGCACCCCGTGCCCAGAAAAATAAAACACCGCCGCCTCCGCTCCCTTCGCCGCATTCGTCAGCGCCTCAACCGCTTCGGTCAGCCTCTCCCGTGAGAGCTCCTTCATCGCTCCGCCCCCAATCAGCCGATACCCCATCTGCTTGAGCGCCCCCGCCACATCCTCGCTATCCGCCGAAGGGCTCACCAACTGCCGCCCAGGCATATTCGAATAAGTCCCACACCCCACCACCAACGCCACTCGCTCCCCCCCAAAAGCCACACCCCACACCACCGCACACAGCAGCAAAAATATTCGTCTCATAAAGCACTTACAGGCTGCAAATCACAACACCTTCCATGCCCCTCATATTTTCACCCTTTACTCTGGCAGCAAGCCAAGCGGAGGCCGATATCCCCTTAAAACGTCTCGGAAGCAACGAGAAGGTGCAGTGACCAGCAGGCTCTCAGTATGAATCACTTTTCGGGAAAACAACCCTTCGCATCTTGGTGAACCGACATGGCTCCTGACGTCGCACATATCACCTCCATCCAGCTTTTTCGCACACGGACGTTTCGGACGGTATTTTGGAAGTGTGTGGTGCACGGCATCAGGGCTGGGGTAGGAGAGATTGTTGTTGAGCTGTTGGAGCGGGTGGGTCTGAGGGTGTGGACACCTCCACCTGATCCAAGGGGTTCAGCGCGACACATCCAACGCGAGGACGCACTTCTTCACATGGGATTTTAGTGCATCAACGATGCGACCGATTACTGGGTGCGTCACACCCTCATGTGTGAGAGCTGCAGCTACTACCTCCGAGGAACCCCCGATTCGGTCTGCCATGTGCCGGATGTGCTCGAGTACTCCATCTGGGGAAATGCGTAATTCTTTTGCGAATTTTTTCCAATCCGTGCCACTGATCTCAGAGATCTGGTAGTGCGACCCAATTTTCATGGCCATCGAGGCTTTCCTGGTTTGGATCTGCTGAGGGTAGGGCAACGAACTTGCGAGATCGTACAGTGGAGCTAGGCGAACTTTTCCATGGGAGGATAGAAGAACAGAGTAATTTTTTGCGTGCGCATCGGTACCGCCAATAAGCCAGTTGAAGAACAAACTTTCCGCGAAACGAGTCACATCCTCCAAAGCAGACGATGAGCACGTCCAGAGGACCTCGCCAATAGCCTTGGGCGAGGGGCCACCTTGATTTTCCGACAAACTGAAATGTCGCCGTAAGGTCACAATTCTAAATGTTGTCCAAAGCCGACATTGTCTTGCTCTCTCCAGTTCGGTTTGAAGGCTTGCGCCCCCTCTCGAGCCCCTCCGACAAAAGCAAACTGTCGTGGGGAGGGCTATTCCCCCCCTTTCACTTGGCAACTGAGACTAGACTTCAAAAATAGCGTCCGAAGCGTCCGAAATCGCCACTCAGTGTTGTGTGGCTCCGTTCATGGAATAATAAAGATCTTCCCATTACTCGGGTCCCGACACGGTTGGCCCGATTTTCCGAAAGGGCGGAGACGCTGATTGGTGTAAGGACTAAACACAACTCCCGGAATCCCGCTCGGCCTCGCCACTGGGTAGGGCAGTGTTGCAGGGGCCGGCGGAATCGCAGCGGTCGGCGCAGCACTCTTGTTTTCTGGCTCGTACTTGACCACTTTCGGTTTACCCGACGTCGGCACCGACTTTGCCGAACTTGCCTCTCTCTCAATCACCATCTTCTCCGCCAACTCCCGAGCGCGCCGCTCGACAGTCAACGCCTCCACCGCGCCACTCGGACCAGTCGAGGGCCCCCTCATCCCCGTCGCCAAAGCAAACTCCTTCTTCAGGCTGCTGCTCGTCCAACTCACCTGATCGCTCGGCATCCGCTGCTTCACATCCCGAAAAAATAGGTCGATATCCTTTGCGCCGCTCGTCTCCAAGGTCCGAACGACTGCGCCTGTGAACGGGCTGTTTCGGTTCCCGTTTCCATCCAACGCCTCGCGTCCGGGACTCGTCGCAAAAGCCAAATAAAATCCCGGCCCGTACCCCGTCATCTCCCCCACACTTTTGGTTCGCACACTTTTACCCACCGTGGCCATCGCTGCTTCCAACTGCGCTGCAAACGGGTTGTCTCGGCAACAGTCCAACACAACCACCTTCGTCTCCACCCCGCTCTCCTCCAACCCAACCATCACGGATTCGCGGAGATTCACCGCACGACTCTTGATTTGAGAGATACCCGTAATCTTCGGGGAATCCACCGGTAACAGGTAGTTGTCCTCCCCAATCTGAACTCCGTGCCCAGAGAAATAAAACACAGCCGCCTCCGCAGTCCGTGCCTGCCGGATCAAGTCCTCCACGGCCTCCAGAAGCCGATCCCGCGACGCATTCTTCAAAGGACCTCCTCCCACAAGACGATAACCCATCGTCCTCAGAGCCAACGCCATGTCTTCACCGTCTGACACCGGACTCAACAACTGCCGCCCAGGCATATTCGCATAAGTTCCACACCCCACCACCAACGCCACACGCTCCCCAGCGTGCGCCATACCCCACAACACCGCACAAAGCAGCAAAAGGTTGCGTCCCATAAATCCGTTAGACGGCCTTTAGCTTAAGCAAGTTCCTTACCCTTCCGCTCTAGCAGCAAAGGACGAAATCTCCGTCGGTCCCCTCGCCCCCGCACAACCCCTACCTGCATACGCCCAGAGCATCGACTGGCAAAACATCGAGCCTTCACTTTCTGGGCGGCTCGCCGGAAAAAACAAACATTAGCCGCGATCGTCCTGAGTCCGGTCGGTGTACAACCGCCTCAGAGAATCCGCCCCCCCCTCACTCAGCGCTTCCTCGCCAGTCGGGGCTCATCGCCCGTTTGCGGAGCGTTTCCAAGTCGTGGTAGCCCACCGCGACGTCCTTCAGAACGCCATTCCGGTCGATGAAAAACGTCGTGGGAATTCCGGTGACCAACGAAAATGGCTTCTCAAACGTTGAGCCTGACGCAATCGGATAGTTGATCCCGTGTTTTTTCACGAACTTCTCCAGAGCACCCGCATCCTCACCGCTGATCCCAATCATCCCTAACTCGCCCTCACCGACCTCACCCCGAAGCGCGATAAAATGCGGGATTTCCTTCACACACGGGGGACACCACGTCGCCCAAAAGTCCACCACGACAGGACGTCCTTTCATCTCCGCAAGAGAGAACTCCCCACCGTCCAGTGTTTTCACCGTCAGTCCCGGCATCGGCTTACCGATCCACTCTGACCAAGCGCCCTCACCCGCCATTTGGTCGCGCATCTTTTTAAACTCAGGCCGGTTAACCATCCACAGCACAAATCCCCCCATCCCAATCGCAACAACCATCGAAACCAC
>JBIIXW010000161.1:0-6455 GCA_044347165.1 Chthoniobacteraceae bacterium | reverse complement strand
CGAACCCGCGAACGAAACACCGCCCTCACCGAGAAAATCGCATCGCTCGAAGAGGAAAACGTCCCGTTCGCCCAACTCAACGCCCTCATCGGAAGCGCCGACGGCGCAAAGTTTCGAACCATCGCACAACGGTTCACCTTGGACGTTCTCGTCGACTACGCCAACGCCCACCTCCGCCAACTCTCAAGCCGATACCGCGTCTCACGCCTCCCCAGCTCACTCAACCTCGCCGTCATCGATGAAGAAATGGGCGAAGATCGGCGCTCCGCCACCAGCCTGAGCGGCGGCGAAACCTTCATCGTATCCCTCGCGCTCGCACTGGGGCTCGCCTCCATCACAGCGCGACGCCTCCGCATCGAAAGCCTGTTCATCGACGAAGGCTTCGGATCGCTCGATCAAGAAACCCTGCGCACCGTGACCGACACCCTCATGCAGCTGGAAAGCCTCGGCCGCAAAGTCGGCGTCATCACCCACGTCACCGAAATGGCCGAAACCATCCCCACCAAAATCCGCCTCATCAAAAGCCGCACTTCCTCCCGCATCGAAATCTCATCCTAAAAACAGGCATGGGCACAGGCTCCCGCAGGCACTCAGGCCGACTTTGCATGAAAGCTATTGCGGAAATGAGGCAGTTCCGGCGCCCCAACGGGGCACCTCACGACAGCCTCGGGCAACGCCCGAGGATGACATCAAAAACCATCCGAGCCCTGTAAGGGCAAGATACCTTGACGCGCCCCTCCAAGGCTTCGGAAAGAGGGGGGGCACACCGAGTCGATGGCCCAGTCTGTCATCATGCGCACCGATGGCGCAGAGGAGGGGGTGCCAATGAGGATCGCGCTCCGAGGGCGCGAACTGTGGGTGAGTTGAAAAAGACTCCGATTACACCTGCATGACGCACATCAGCATATCGTTCGAGTGATTACACAGCCAACCTCATTCCCGTTTTTGGGCGAATCCCTCGGAGCACCGCATGGCACATCGTCTGCACTCCCCCAATCATGCGCCCGCTCCGATTCGTCTTCGCATTCCTTCTCGCCGCCCTCCCCGGCGTCGCGGCAGAAACTTGGAACCTGACCCTGCAGTCGCGCTCCGGGTACGCAAAAAAAACGGCCAAGGAACAGTGGGACCCACTCGCCACCGCCATCATCATTTGCGACATGTGGGACACCCACACCAGCCCCAACGCGGTCTCCCGCGAAAAAGAGCTGGCGCCCCGCCTCAACGAGTTCATCCAAAAAGCACGCTCCGACGGCGCCCTCATCATCCACGCCCCTAGCGCCTGCATGGCCGCTTACGACGGAACGCCTGCCCGCCTCCGCGCAATCAACGCCCCACCCGCCTCCCGAACCCCTTCCGCCATCAATCAGTGGTGTCGCCAAATCCCAACTGAAGAATCCGCCGTCTACCCCATCGACCAAGCCGACGGAGGCTCGGACGACGAACCCGATACCCACCGCAAATGGGCAGAGCAACTCACCGCCCAAGGGAGAAACCCAAAAGCGCCTTGGCAACGGCAAATCGACCTCATCCAAATCGATCAAGACCGCGACGCCATCAGCGATTCAGGCTCCGAAATCTGGAACCTCCTCGAAGCAAAAAAAATTCGAAACGTCGTCCTCGCTGGCGTCCACACGAACATGTGCGTCGCTGGACGTCCCTTCGGCCTCCGCCAAATGGCCCGCAACGGAATGAATGTCGCCCTGCTCCGCGACCTCACCGATAGCATGTACAACCCCCGCGCATGGCCCTACGTCAGCCACTTCCGAGGCACCGAACTGTTCATCGAACACACCGAACGCCACATCTGCCCCACCCTCACCTCCGACCAACTCCTCGGAGGCCAACCTTTCAAGTTCTCCAGCGCCACCGACGGCCCGCGCCGCCTTCAGGTGCTTCTCATCGGCGATAGCACCACCGAGGCCATCATCCCAAAACAGCTCGCCCCCGAGGAACCCCAGTTCGAGGACGTCATCCGAATCCTGCTCGCCCAAAAACCAAATCTCCCCCCCGTCGACGTTCACAACCTCGGTCTCAGCGGCGAGTACATCGAACGACTGCTCACCTCAGGACGCTATGACCGGGAAATCAAAAGCAGACCGTCCGCAGACGTCATCTACATCCGTTACGGCCTCAACGACCGCTCCCGACGCAAGGACTTTCCCACCAACTTCCCTGCGGATTTTCACGCCCTCATCGCCAAACTTCGCGATGACCACCCCAAGGCCGCCCTCATCCCCATGACCGTCATCCCCTACCTCAACCCCGAAGCCTCCGCCGAAATCAACGAAATCGTCCGCACCGTCGCAAAAAACGAAAAGCTCGAGCTCTTCGACCTCTTCCCCGCCTACGCCGAAGAACTGAAAAAAGGGCAAAACATGCTCAACTACCGCAGATACCCCCTCTCCCGAATCCCCGCCGAACTCCAACCCCTTGCCCGCCCCTACCTGCGCCCCGGAAACGATCCCTCCGTTGTCGTCCAAGACAACCGTCTCGACGCCCTGCTCGGCCACCTCCCCGGCTGGTTCGCCGACCGCCACCCCAACCAAGCCGGCTACCACGTCATCGCCCGCGAAACCGCAAACCACCTCGCCAAACTTCTCGAAAAACCGGCCCAGACCCCACGTTAACTTGGACAAAGCGCACGATTTTTTCTCTGCCACACGTTTGTGACTACTTTATCGTTTTCGAAGAGTTATTCCCGTCAGAGCCACCCGCAATCCCACCCCCTCCCTTTATGAAGCACCCCCGCATCCTCTCCGTATCACTCCTGACGCTCGCAGTCGCAGCGTCGGCGTGGGCAATCCATCCGAAAAACGCCGGCCCCGAGTCCGTTGAACTCAAGTTCAAACTCCCCCCGCCAGCCCCGCTCTCCCCAGAGGAGGCTCTCAAATCCTTCAAAATCGCCCCCGGTTTCAAAGTGGAACTCTTCGCGAGCGAACCCATGATCGAGTGCCCCGTAGCCATGGCCTGGGATGAAAAAGGTCGAGCCTTCGTTCTGGAAATGCGCGGTTACATGCAAGACATCGACGGAAAAGGGGAAGACCAGCCCAACTGCGTCGTCTCCATGCTCGAAGACACCGACGGCGACGGCAAAGCCGACAAAAAAACCACGTTCGCCAAAGACCTCGTCATGGCCCGCGCCATCATGCCGGTAAACGGCGGACTTCTCGTCGCAGAACCTCCGAACTTGTTCTTCATGAAGGACACCGACGGCGACGGCGTAGCCGACCTCAAAGAGGTCGTAGACAACAACTACGGGACGAAAGACGGACAACCCGAGCACATGGCCAACTCGCCCACGTGGACGCTCGACAACTGGATTCACTCGGCGAATCACTCCATCCGTTACCGGTTCAAGGATGGAAAGTTCATCCAAGCAACCTCCGGTCGTCGCGGTCAGTGGGGCATGACACAAGACGATCGCGGCCGCATCTACTACAACTTCAACAGCGACTTCTTGCGCGCAAACCTCGTCCCCGAAGGACTCTTCCTCCGCAATCCAAACTGGCCGGGCTCCGCGGGGACTGGCGTAAAAGTCGTCACCGATCAAAGCGTATGGCCCATCGTTCCTACTCCCGGCGTGAACCGAGGATATGAACCGAAAGCGCTCACCGTTGATGGCAAACTGAAAGAGTGCACCGCAACCTGCGGCGCAAGCATCTACCGCGCAGACCTCTTTCCGAAGGAGTTTCTCGGCAACGCATTCATTGCGGAACCAGCAGGAAATCTGGTCAAACGCTTCCTTCTCAAGGAACAAGACGGACTCGTCACTGGCACAAATAGCAAAACTGGGGAAGAGTTCCTCGCGAGCACCGACGAACGCTTCCGCCCCGTGAACTCTTACACCGGCCCCGACGGCGCTCTCTACCTCGTAGACATGTACCGAGGAATCGTTCAGCACAAGGGCTTCCTCACCCACTACCTCGTCGCCAACATCAAGGACCGCAAACTAGAACAACCCATCAACATGGGCCGCATCTGGCGCGTCGTTCCCGAGGGCAAGTCCGTCAAACCTCTCCAACCCCTTCCATCGGACACACCGGGTCTCGTTAACGCGCTCAAGAGCAACAACGGCTTCGTCCGCGATACCGCCCAACGCCTGTTGGTCGAGCGTAAAGACACCGCTGCCGTCCCCCTCCTCGCCAATCTCGTCAAAACCGGGTCGCCAACCGCAAAAATCCATGCGCTCTGGACCCTCGAAGGAATCGGGGCGCCCGCACCGGATTCCGTCAGACTCGCCCTCAAGGACAAATCAGCAGCCGTCCGCGCGAACGCGATCCGAGTCTCTGACAAATCCCTCGCTCCCGAACTCAACGCACTCGCCAACGACAAGGACTTTAACGTCCAGCTCGCTCTAGCCTGCGTCGCGGGAACCATGCCCGAGTGCACAGACGTCCTCGTGAAACTCGCGAGAACCTCGCGCGACGAAAAGCAAGCCGGCAACAAGGAACGCAACCTGATGCTCCGCGACGCCATTCTCAGCGGCCTGCGCGGTCGTGAAATCGAGGTGCTCGAAACCCTCCTCACCACTGGATCAAAAACCGCTCGTCCCGATGTGCTCGCAGCTCTCTCCGGCGCAGTCATCATCGAACGGAAGTCTGCAAACGTGAAACGCTTGCTGGCCCTCACCGCGGGACAATCCGGCGAGGTGCGTGTGGCCCTCCTGGAAGGTGCTAGCGGGAAAAACACGCCGAAAGGTGCCCGCAAACCCAAGCTGCTGTACCTCGACAGCGAACCCGCAGAAATGGCAGTGCTCGCAACCTCCTCCACCGACACAAAATCCAAACCCCTCTTCGCGGGCTTGGATAGCCTCGTCGCGTGGCCCGGAAAACCCGGAGTTCCGCCACCACCCGTCATCCCCCCGCTCAACGCCGAACAGCAGCGCTTGTTCGACATCGGGAAGACCACGTACAACACCCTCTGCACCGGTTGCCATCAACCAAACGGCATGGGTATGGATGGACTCGCCCCCACCCTCGTCGACAGCGACTGGGTCCTCGGCAACCCAGCCATCCTCCAACGGGTCGTCCTGCACGGCCTCACCGGTCCCATCAAGGTGAATAACCAAAACTGGTCCCTCGAAATGCCCCCGCTCGGAGCCGCGCTCACCGACGACCAAGTCGCCGGCGTCCTCACCTTCATCCGCCGCGAATGGGAACACGGAGCCAGTCCTGTTAGCGTCGCCGATGTCCAAAAAACACGCGAAGACAACAAAGACCGCGCAAAAGCGTGGACCATCGACGACTTCATCCAAGTCGGGCTCATCAAAAAAGACGTGAAGAAATAGCAGACCTTCAATCACGGCGCCTCTCCCCCCGAGAGGCGCCGTTTTTTTGTCGTGCTGGACCCCAGAACACCCGTTCGAATCTCCAATATCCCCCCATGAGTACTTCCCCATTCGCCCCGTTTTTTCTCGCCCTCAGCATGGCACTCATCGCGCCACTCACGCCCCGATGCCTCGCTCAAAACGCGGCAAGCACTCCAAGCACTCCCTCCACGCCAACGAAATACGCCGCCGAGCTCGCCGCCTTTCGCAAAGCCGATGCCGAAAATCCCAGCACCCACGGCAGCATCGTCTTCACCGGAAGCTCCAGCATCCGACTCTGGAAAACCCTGTCCGCCGATTTCCCCGGCCTGCGCGTTATCAACCGCGGCTTCGGAGGCTCCACCTCCAAAGAAACCCTCGAACACTACGACATCCTCATCAAACCCCATCAACCGCGCCAGGTCGTCATCTACGTGGGTTCCAATGACATCAGCCGCGGCGCAACCGCCAACGACGTTCTCGAAACCCTCGCCGCCCTTTTCGATCGAATCCATGCCGACTTTCCCAAGGCTAAAATCTCGTACATCTCCAACGCCCCCAACCCAAAACGCTGGTCCATGGTCGAACAGTTCAAAACCATCAACGCCTCCGTCGAGTCGTGGACCCAACAACGCCCCTACCTCGATTTCATCAATGTCTTCCCAAAAATGCTCGGCCCCGACAGCCTCCCGCTCCCCGACATCTTCGTCTCCGACAACCTCCACATGAACCCAAAAGGTTACGTCATCTGGAAAGAAATCGTCGCCCCCCACCTCCTGCCAGAACCCTCCGCCAACTGACCAAACGCTCATGTCCGCCCCCTTCGCCCTCCTCCACCCACGCCACCTCGTCTCCCTGCAAGGACCAGATCGCGTCCGGTTCCTCAACGGACAAATGTCCAACGACTGCCGAAAAGTTCAGCCCGGCACACAAATCCCCGCCTGCATCCTCAACGCCAAAGGAAAACTCCAGTTCACCATCCACGTCAGTGTCACTCCGGAATCGCTCCTGTGCGACGCACCCATTCACTCAGACAGCCCAACCCTCTTCGAACGCCTTGACCGCTACCTGATCGCCGACCAAGTCGAACTGGCAGACCTCTCGGCCCTCCAAATCCTGATTCACTTCCCTGATCAATCGCAACCGCCCA
>JBIIXW010000053.1:0-20125 GCA_044347165.1 Chthoniobacteraceae bacterium | reverse complement strand
GCGGCAGGAAAAGGGCAGGTTGTCGGTGGGCGGGATGGTTTCGAAGCTTCAGGCGGTTAAGTTGGCGGTGGATGCGGGCATAACCACATGGATTGCGAGTGGGCGTCGGAAGGGGCAGATTCCGGCGATTGCATTGGGTCGCGCGGTTGGGACGCGTTTTCCTGGGCGCGGGGTGTCGTCGAAGTGAGTGATTGGGAGTTGCTATGGATGATCAAGTCTCATTGAAGGAGCGTGTTAGCGAGTTTGGGAAGCGGGCGCGAGCGGCGGCGCGAGCGTTGGCGAAGTGTCCGACGGCGGTGAAGAATGCGGGCCTGATGGGGATGGCTGACGGATTGATTCGCGCGGCTGATTCGATTTTGAGTGCGAACGCTCGGGATGTGGAGCGGGCGAAGGCGAACGGGTTGAGTGCGGCGATGATTGACCGGTTAACGCTGAATCCGCATCGGTTGACGGGGATGGCGGATGGGATTCGCCAAGTGGCGGCGTTACCGGACCCTGTTGGGGAAGTGATTCGGGAATGGGTGCGTCCGAATGGGTTGCAGATTCGGAAGGTACGCGTCCCGATTGGCGTGGTGGGGATTATTTATGAGTCGCGTCCGAACGTGACGAGTGACGCGGCGGTGCTTTGCACCAAGACGGGGAATGCGACGATTTTGCGGGGTGGTTCGGAGTCGATTGCGTCGAACATCGCGATTGCGGATGCGTTGGAGCGGGGCGGTGTTGGGGCGGGTTTGCCTGCGGATTCGGTTTTATTGATTCCGGTGACGGATCGGGAGGCGGTGCGGCATTTGTGCGAGATGGACCGGTATTTAGACGTGATTGTGCCGCGTGGGGGGCGTGGGTTGATTGAGACGGTGGTGACGCATGCGCGGATGCCGGTGATTAAACATTACGACGGGATTTGCGGATTGTACGTCGATGCGGCAGCGGATTTGGCGATGGCGGAATCGATTGTGGTGAATGCGAAATGCCAGCGACCGGGCGTGTGTAACGCGGTGGAGACGGTGGTGGTGCATCGGGCGGTCTTGTCCGCGTTTGTGGAGCGGGTTGGGCGAGCATTGGCGGCGCGCGGCGTGGAGTTGCGTTGTGATGATGAATCGCGTGCGGTGGCTGAGTCGGTTTTAGGAGGCAGCGGCAAGGTCGTGGCGGCGGTGGAGCAGGATTTCCGAACGGAGTTTTTGGATCTGATCCTTGCGGTGAAAACCGTGGGAAGCGTGCGGGAGGCGGTGGATCACATTGAGGAGCACGGTTCGCATCATAGCGATGGGATTATCACGGCGGATGAAGCTGTGGCGGAGGAGTTTCTGGCGGACGTGGACTCTGCGACGGTGTATTGGAATGCTTCGACGCGGTTTACGGACGGGGGCGAGTTTGGGTTTGGCGCGGAGATTGGGATTTCGACGGACAAGCTGCATGCTCGGGGGCCGATGGCTTTGGAGGAGTTGACGACGTACAAGTACCAGCTGCGCGGCACGGGTCAGGTGCGTGGATGAGGTGGTTTTTGCGCTTAGGGTTGGGACAGGTGGGGGGGTAAACCTGCGTTGCGTTTGTTCGTTCGGCGTGGGTGCGTGGTTTGCTGAAGGGGAGGTATGAAGGCGAATGATTTTTTGGGTTGGGCTCGCGGGTTACGCGCGTTTCTGTGTGTTGCGTCGGCGTGTGGCGGGGTGGGTTTTGATGCGTGCGGGGCGGACAAGCCGTTGATGGCGTACGTTGGGACGTTTAGTTCGCCGTTGAAGAACATGTTGCCGACGCAGGTGGATTTGCCACCGGGCAACGGGCGCGGGATTCACCTGTTTCGAGTGGATCGGGCGACGGGCGCGATGGTGGCGGACGAGGTGGTGGAGATGGGGACGAGCCCGAGTTGTTTGGTCTTCAATCGGGATCGGACGCGGCTGTATTCGACCAATGAAACGGATCGGGATTCTCAGGGAGCTGGGTCAGTGAGCTCGTTTTCTGTGGATCCGAAAACTGGAAAGCTGACGTTGTTGAACACGGTTGGTTCTGGGGGCACGGGGCCGACGTATGCGAGTGTTCATCCGACGGGAAAGTTTCTTTTGGTTGCGAACTATTTTGGAGGATCGGTGACGGTTTTACCGATTTTGGAGGATGGCCGATTGGGGGGAGCGACGGACGTGAAGGTGGACACGGGGACGGTGGGGCCGACGACGGCACGGAATGCGCCGGTTGGGAGTTTTGCATTCAGCGGGCATGACCGGACGCATGCGCATATGATTCAACCGGATCCGTCGGGCCAGCATGTGTTGCACGTGGACTTGGGTTTGGATCGAATTTTTGTGTGGAAGTTTGATGCGGGGGCAGGGCGGTTGACGGCGAATGAGTCGAGTTCGGTTACGTTGCCTCCTGGGGATGGGCCGCGTCACTTTGCGTTTCACCCGAATGGGAAGTGGCTGTACTCGCTTCAGGAGGAGGGATCGACGGTTGTGCGATTTGATTACGATGGGGAGCGAGGGATTTTGGCGGAGCGCGAGACGAAGTCGACTTTGCCGAAGGGGTTTGCTGGCAGTAATTTTTGCTCGGGGATTGAGGTATCCTCGGATGGGCGGTTTGTTTATGTGGGAAACCGGTTGCATGACAGCATCGGCATTTTTGCGGTGGGTACGGATGGAGCCTTGGAGTACCGAGGCGAGGAGTGGACGCGCGGGAACTATCCTCGCAGCTTTGCGTTCGATCCGAGCGGTTCGTTTTTGTTCAGTTGCAATCAGCGTGGGGACAATGTGGCGGTTTTTCGGGTGGACCGCGGGACGGGGGCGCTCGGATTTACGGGGAACTATGCGCCGGTTGGTAACCCGTCGGTGATTGTTTTTCGCGAGTTGGAAGGGGGGGCTTCGCGGTGAAACAGGCGACTTTTTGTAGTGGCACACGAAGGCACGGAGGCACGGAGGGATGCGGGGGGAGAGTGATGACGGTGTGGGTGTGGACGGTGGGGGTTCTCCTTGGGTTGCTGACGGGGGACTTTTGGGGGGCGATGGCGGCTGAGGCGCGTCCGAATGTGGTGGTGATTTTGGCGGATGATTTGGGGCGCGCAGATTACAGTGCGTTTGGGACGAGGGAGATACGGACGCCTAACATCGATCGGATTGGAGCGGAGGGGATGACGTTCCGAAACTTTTATGCGAACTCCTGCGTATGTTCACCGACCCGGGCGGCGCTGTTGACGGGGTGTTATCCGGATCGCGTTGGGGTGCCAGGTGTGATTCGGGAGGAGGAGCCTTCCAACTCATGGGGCTTTTTGTCGAAGCGCGCGGTTTTGTTGCCGGAGCGGTTGCGTGGGGCGGGCTATCACAGTGCGATTGTTGGCAAATGGCATCTGGGTGTGACTTCACCGAACACGCCGAACGAGCGGGGGTTCGACCATTTTCATGGGTTCTTGGGTGACATGATGGACGACTACTGGACCCATTTACGGCATGGGCAGAACTTCATGCGGTTGAATGGGGACGTGATTCGGCCGGAGGGACACGCCACGGATTTGTTTACGGACTGGGCCTGCTCGTATTTGGAGCAGCGAGCGGCGGAGGCGCGTCCGTTTTTCTTGTATTTGGCCTATAACGCGCCGCATGGACCGATTCAGCCACCGGCGGATTGGTTGGCTCGGGTGAAGTCGCGTGAGCCAGGTTTGGAGGAGAAGCGGACGAAGTTTGTTGCGTTGACGGAGCACATGGATGCGGGGATTGGTCGGGTGTTGGAGACGATGGACCGGCTTCGTTTATCGGAGAACACGTTGGTGATTTTCACCTCCGACAACGGCGGCTCTCTTCCGGAAGGAGGGACGAGTGGTCCGTGGCGGAGCGGCAAGCAGCACATGTATGAGGGGGGCATTCGTGTGCCGGCGATGGTGAGGTGGCCTGGGCGTATTCGGGCGGGGGCGGTGACGGATCGAGCCGCGATGTCGATGGACATTTTTGCAACGGCGTGTGCAGTTGCGGGGGTGAAGGCCGGTGGGGTGGCGGGGATGATTCAGCCGGATGCGGTTAGTTTTCTTCCGACTTTGATGGGGCAGGATCAGGGGGCGTTGCGCGAGGAGATGTATTTTGTTCGGCGCGAGGGTGGGCCTCCGTACATGGGTAAAACGATTGAGGCGGTGATTCGCGGCGATTGGAAGCTGGTGTTCGATAGCCCTTATGCGCCTGGAGAGTTGTTCCACCTCGGGAGAGATCCTCAGGAGAAGGTTGATGTGGCGAAGGCTGAGGCAGGGGTGTTTCGCGAGATGGGAGTTGCGTTGCGACGGCACATCCAGCGGGGCGGGACGGTTCCGTGGCAGGGCCCCCATGGCGGGGAGTGATGCAGGCCTATCGGAAACGAATAAGTCGCCTTGGGGGCGGGATGGGGAGAGCAGGTGAAGCACTCCGTCCATCCGTGACTTCAGGGACGCTAGTGTTTCAGACGAGATTGTCCGTTCTCTGAGGAACTTACTTTGCGGGTGCGCGGCGGACGATTTGGAGGGAGCGTCGGTCGGCGGATTTTTGGTAACTGTAGGCGAAGGGGAGCGGGCTGGTTTGATTGGCTTCCGCGTAGGCTTTGGCGAGGTCGCGCTGGGAGTCTTGGTTGAAGAGCTCCAGCACTTTGGTGAATTTTCCGTAGAGTTTCACTTCGCCCATTTTTTTAAGGTCAGGGTACTCGAGACCGGTTTCGTCCTGCACAAGAAGCGGCGTGTTTTCGACGATGGCGGTGCGCATCTTGGAGAAGTAAGGCTTTGGCAGGAGGTGAGATGCTGCTTTTAGCAGGGTTGGGTTCTTCGCTGTGGCTTTCAGAGCGTCGAACTCGGCAGGGTTGTTTGTGAGGTAGGAGTCGGAGAGGTCGATCATGAGGTAGTCGACGGTGACTTCCCTTGAGTCCTTGGAGAGGTTCAGGCGGACGGAGTTCCAGCGGGTTTCAGGCGTTGCCTCGACGGTTTCGAAGGCTGATTTTTCCTTGTTGATGCGGAGTGCTTCGACGGATTTCACGGTGAATCCGAGTCGGGCGGCGAACGCCATCATGACGGGGGTTGCGGTGAGGCGGGCGGAAGTGCTAGCGGTGTTTTCGTTAAGATCGATGGTTCGGAAGAAGCCGAGGTAGCCGAACTTGCTCCATTCGGCGTTGAACTTTGATTTGAATGAAGCGAAGGCGCCTGCGGACATGGCGGAGGGATCGACGACGGGGCCAGCGGGTTGGATGGCGACCAAGACGTAGCGGTCTGCATGGGGAAACATTTGAGCAACGGAAACGAAGTCCGGTCCGGAGAAGGGGTAGAAGACGGTCCCGCCTTTGGGTGGGGCAACCTCCTCGGCGGCCCATTTTTGGAGGGGGATACCGATCGATTTCTCGTAAGTCATCCATGCTTTTTCTGCAGGGTTGGAGGCGGAAGTGGAATCGGGATGATTTTCGATGCCGGCATACGTTCGCGCGAGGGAAGCGGTGTCTGGAGCTGCGGAGAGCTGGAGCGCGACGAGTTGGAGAAGAAGCAGTGCGGTACGGGGGATGGAGCGGAACATGGCGTTAAAGTGGTGACGTTACTGTAGTTGTCCTTTGAAGCGAAGCCGAACTGTCAGTGCGCCGACGACGAGTGAGAGTGCGCCGAGCGTGAGGCGTGGGCTATCCATGATGCTGAGGATGAGGATGAGGGCGGAGCCGAGGAGAAAAATCGGTGCGGCGAGGTAGCGGATTGCGGGATGGACGGCTTCTGCTTCTGAGGCCTTTTTGGTGTAAAGTCCGATGACGGAGAGCATGGGGAAGACGCCGAGGAGGAAACCCGTGAAGGTGAGGATTTGGCCGAACGTTCCGGTGAGGATGAGGCCGATAGTGAGTCCGCCTTGGAGCCAGACGACCCATGGGGGGACGGATGCGGCGCCGTTGTGTTGGGGCGTCTTTCGGTACCAACGGAGCATGGTGTTGAGGACGCGTGGCCCGAGGAAGGCGGAGGCGCCGAGTGAGGAGAGGAGGGCGAAGGCGACGACGGAGGCGAAGACCGTTGCGGTGTGGTCTCCGAAGAGTTGGCGGACGAGGAGTTCGACGACCGCGCGGCTTTCGGCGAGGGATGCGAGGGGGATGTGTTTAAGGAGGACGTGGTTGATGGCGAGGTAGAGTGCCATGACGATGGTGGTTCCCATGGCCATGGCTTTTGGCACGGAGGTGGAGGCCTTTTCGGTTTCTCCTGCGGAATAGATGGCTGCGCTCCAGCCTAGGTAGGCGAACATGGCGAACATGATGGCGGTACCCCAGGTTGGGCCGAAAGCGAGCGGCGTGGTGAAGGATGGGTCGATGGACTGGGGGGTGGGGGCGGCGTGGAAAAGCCCGAAGATTGCGAGGGATCCGAGCAGGAGAAACTTTGCGGCGGCCATGGCGGTTTGGATGCGCATTCCTGCGGGTCCTGCGAGCGAGTGCAGTGCGGAGACGACGAGGATTGCGGAGGCGGCTGCGAGGCTGGCGTGAGGAGCAGTTTGGGGAACTGCTTTTGCGAGATAGCTAGCGAATCCGATGGCGGAAACGGCGTTGGACGCAGCGAATCCGACGATGAAAGAAACCCAGCCGGCGAGTTCACCGAGCGGGGCGTTGAAGAAGGTGCGGAGGATGGTGGCTTCGCCGCCGCTGTCTGGGAGGCGTCGAACGATTGCGCCGTAGCAGAGCGCGCCGAGGAGGGCGTGGATGCCGGCAATCAGCCAGACGAGGATCACGGCGTTGGGAGAGCGGACCATGTTGAGAATGGATCCGGTGGTGGTGAGGATTCCTGAGCCGAGCATGCTGGCCGTGGTCAGAAAGAGGGCGGCGGGGAAGGCGATTTTTTTCATGAGATTTAGTGGTTCCAAACTTTGTCGAGGAACTGAGTGGTGAGTGCGTTGAAGCGAGTGGGCTCGTCGAGGAAGAGGGCGTGTCCGGCCTCGCGAAAAATCTCGATGGTGGCGGTTTTGGGACGTTTGGATTTGAGGATTTGGGCCTGCTCTTCGAGGCGCGGTCGAACGGCGTAGAGGACGGGGCATTTGCGCGCTAGAACAGCGTCGCGCCAATATTCGCGTGGGTACGGTTTGTTGAGTGTTTCGCGGGCTGCTTCCTCTGGCATACGCATCGCAGACTCGAAGATGGTTGTGAACATTTTCTTTTCCAACGGTTTGCGGGTTAGTCCTGATACGAAGGATTTGAGTCGTTCGGGACGTGGCTGAGTTGGAGGCTTGGACGTGGTTGAGGATGCGGGGGGGCGACCTTCGCCGATGGAGTTATCGATGAGGATGAGAGCGTCGGGTTTGACGGATTGGTGGCGGGTGAGGAAGTCGAGGATTTCCATGACGCCGAGGGACCATCCGGCGAGGACGAACCGTTTTGGAGCGGTGTGTTCGAGGAGTTCGAGGATGTCGAGGCTCCTCCGTTCGGGGGTGTGACGGGTGGTTGCGACGTCGGAGCGACCTTGGGAGCGTGGATCAAACGCGATGATTCGCCGGTTTGTGGAAAGTCCGGCGAGCTGAGGGGTGAAGACTGCGGCGGGCATCATCCAACCGGGAACGAGGATGAGGGTTTCGTCACCAGATCCGGCTTCCCAGAAGTGGAGTTGGACACCATCCGATGCTTTGAAGGAGCGACTTTTGGGCGTTGCAGCGACGGCTGGGAGGGAGAGGGTGGTGGGGGCAAGGGTGAGACGCCCGATTTCCTGAAGGTAGGAGCGTCGGCTGAGCGAGGGTCGCATGGGTGGGGTTTACAAACTGAGGAAGAGAGGGTTGCGGTTTGAGGGGCCGAGGTCGAATCGTTTTCCGATTTTTGGGGTGTTGTGGATGAGGCGGACTGTTGGGGATTTGTGGATGGAGTCGACGCAGTGTTTGGAGCATCTTCGGCACCTTTAAGAACGTTATGCACGCTGGAACGGAAAGACTGGCCAAGATGGGTTTGATGGAGGGGTGGGGTCGGGTGAAGAAGGGCTCTGCGGCTCCTTCGTTGGACGGTTTTCCTCGGGAGGTTTGGGAGGGGTTGTTGAGTGCGGGGAGGATGGTGGTTGTGAGTGTGGGTGGTGCGGGGGATGTTGCGCCACTCGCGTGGGCGCGGGCTGTTTCGCAGCGTGCTGCGATGGGGCATGTGTTTGCGGTGGGGGCTTGGTTTGGTGGGGTGGGGCAGACGGATGATCGCTGGGCTGATGCGGTGGCGTCGTCGCCTTGGACTGATTGGGTGACTCCGGTGCGGGCGGGCGTTTTTGCGGGGAGCGGGTGGTTGAGGCGCGCGGGTGTGCGGGCGGGCGTTTTGAGTCTTTCGGGTAAGCTCACGGCGGCGGACTTGCATGCGTTGCTGCGGCAGTACGAAGGGGTTTTGGAGGACAACGCGGTGATTTGCGGAGACTCCGCGGGGTTGACCGATGAGGTGAAGGCGGTGTTGGAAGGGTACGGCAAGGTGCACCGGATGGTTTTGGCGGTGCATCGGACGGCTCCCGTTTGGGTTTTGTCAGCAGTGCCAGGGAAACGGGTGCGCAAGCGGGAGTTGCCGGAGGCAGCGTCGGCTTTGGTTTGTCTGGCCCATTTTTATCGCGAGAAACCTGCGGCGGGTCAGGTGCGGTATGGGTCGCACGGGTTGACTCCGAAGGCATCTCGCTTGGGGTCGGTTTCGCGGTGTGTTGGGGCGTTGGCGGGTTTGTTTGGACGTTCCTCTGCGTTGTTGCATCAGTCGCAGGCGCGGGCGGTTCCGGTGTACGGGAGTGGGGCGATGGATTTACAGATTGGTTTGGTGATGCGGCGGGATGCGAATCTTTGGGCGGAGTTGGGGCATTTGCATGCGTACCTGACGCCGGTGGTGACGGATGCGCCGCCTATGGAGGTCGGGTTTGCGGCGCACCGGTTTGGGGGAATGAACGTGGGACATTTTGATTGGTACGGGTTTATGGAGGATGATTTGGAAGTGGTTGACCCGCTGTTTTTTCGAAAGATGGACTGGTTCGTGAAGGAGGCTGGGCCGGACGCGGTGTTGTTTCCGCAGCGGGTTGAGGCGGGGCCGGTTGCGGGGGTATCTCGGCTATTTGTGGATGGGGCGGTGAGGCCGCAAGTGACGGCGCGTTTTCAAGATACGGGAGACCGGCCGGTTCTGATGTTTCGGGGGATGGGATCGTCCTTTTTCTTTCAGCGGCCCACGAATCCGCATTGTGGGGCCCATTTTCTGAAGGCTGAGCAACTGGCGAAGTGGATGAAAGATCCTGAGTTTGGGGTAGCGAAGGCGGATTTTATTGGACCGTTGGAGAGCGCGGCCACGCTCGGGGTGATGAAGAACTTCCGGATTTACAAACCTGGGGTTGAGAATCCGGATTTTCTGGAGGTGCGTCATGCGGGGAACGCCTATTTTAGTCTATTGGGGGGGCGGATTCCGTTGGGTTTCAGTGATGAGCGAGCGGTGCCATGACAAGGCGGGGCGGGGCTGATAGGAAGAAGGGATGCCACTTTCCGTTGTCCTCCCCGACCACAAGCGCCTGAAGGGTGTTGAACTAAGCAAAGAAACCTGCGCGGGCGCCTCATTGAACTGGAGTGTGGGCGTTACCGGTTTCGCGGTTGCCACGGGGGGCGGGGTTTGTGGGCGGTTGGAGAAGCCGGATTCGGAGTGTCGGCATGTTTTGGTGGCGATTGGGCGCGATTTGAAGGCGGCGCGTCAGGCGGTGATTGATTTGCGGAGGGACGGGCGCGCGGTGGTGTTGACGGCGGCGGATCCTGGCGCGTGGTGGTATCATTCGGTTCTAAGGGATCCTTCGTCGCTCAAGTTGCTGCAGGAGTGCGGGATTCGCGCATCGGGGGCGATCACATTTTCTTCGGATGGTGAGAACTTTTGGCGATCGGCGGGGATTCCGGTTTCGGAGATTATTCCGAGTCCCCTTCCGGTGGGGCCGGACGAAGGAGTGCCGGTGCCGGAGCCTTCCGAGGGGCGATGGGGTGTTTTTTTGGGGACGATGTCGTGGGATAACCCGTTGGAGCGTCATGGCGAGGCGTTGTACGCGATTCGGGATTTGTGCGGTCAGTTGCAGGAGCCGTTGACGGTGGTGAATGCGGACGGTTGGCGTGGGCGGCGCAGGTTGCGGCAGATGAAGTTTGCACGGGGGATGTTGCGTGTGGTTGAGAAAGTGCCGGATTTTGCGGGGCTCCGGGATTTGGTGGCGAAGCACAAGGTGGTGTTCCAGTTGGACGCAAACCGGGGGTGGGGGCGTGTGGGGGCGGCTGCCTTTTTGGCGGGCGTTCCGTGTCTAGGGGGGCAGGGGATGTTGGAGCAGATTTTGTATCCGGACGACTGGTCGAAGGATTTGACGGCGGATCAGATGTGGTACCGGATGTCCCATATTTTGGATCATCCGCATGAGCGGGAGGAGATGATGTCAAAGGCGGGGAACGCCGCGCGGCGTCACCTGGCGATGGACGTGGTGGGTGACAAGGTGGAGGGGTTCCTGCACTCGGTGTATTGAGGGCGGGGCGGGCTAATGTTCTACGGGCCACCCGGTATGTTCTGATTGAGTTGGCATCGATAAATCTCCCCTTGGAAATATGAGACGAACTGTACTTGTGGGTTCCGTTTTGACGGTTCCTTTTCTTCTGACGATTGGGTCGGCGAATGTGATTCGGAAACCGGCGGGAACGGGGGAGGTACGGTTCAACCGCGATGTGCGGCCGATTCTCTCGGATTTGTGCTTTAACTGTCATGGGTTTGACGAGAAAGCGCGGAAGGGCGAGCGGCGTCTGGATACGAAGGACGGAGCTTTTGCGGAGCACGAGGGGGTCCGCGCGATTGTGCCTGGGGATTTGACGAAGAGTGAGCTGGTGAAACGGATTCGCTCAATGGATCCGGACGACCAGATGCCTCCGCCGAAGGAGGTGAAGCGGTTGAGTCCGGAGCAGCGTCAGATTTTGGAACGTTGGATTGAGCAGGGGGCGCCGTATGAGGATCACTGGGCGTACATTGTGCCGGCGAAGGTGGAGGTGGAGAAGGGGCGAAATCCGGTGGACGCCTTGATTTCGCGATCGCATCAAGAGCGCGGGGTCAAACCGGTGCAGGAGGCGGATCGGAGGACGTTGCATCGGCGGTTATCGTTTGATTTGTTGGGGCTTCCGCCGCAACCGGAGGAGGTGGATGCCTTTATGGCGGACAAGTCACCGGAGGCCTACGGGCGTTTGGTGGACCGATTGCTGGCGAATCCGGCGTTTGGGGAGCGGATGGCGGTACCGTGGTTGGATGTGGTGCGGTTTGCGGACACGATTGGTTATCATTCGGACAATCCGAGAAACGTGTGGCCGTATCGGGATTACGTGATTGACGCCTTTAATCGGAACATGCCGTTTGACCGATTTGTGCGAGAGCAGGTGGCGGGGGATTTGTTGGAGGGAAGTGGGGTTTCGCAAAAGGTTGCGTCTGGGTTCAACCGCCTGAACTTGTCGACTGAGGAGGGGGGGGCACAGGCGAAGGATTACGAGGTGCGGATGATGACGGATCGGGTGCGGGCGATTGGCACGGTGTTTTTGGGGCAGACGATCGGGTGCGCGCAGTGTCACGACCACAAGTACGACCCGATCTCGACACGAGATTTTTATCGGATGGGGGCGTTTTTTGCGGACATCAAGGAGTCGGCGATTGGGCGTCGTGAGGACGGGATGTTGGTTCCGTCGGTGGAGCAGGAAGCGCGGTTGAAAGATTTTGATCAACGGATTGCGTTGGCGCAGGGGGAGATTGACCGGAAGGGGGAGGATCGGGAAGGGCTTCGGCGTGCGTGGGAAGCAACGTTAAAAAACGGACCAACGGATGTCGCGTGGGCGGTTTTGAAGCCGAGCAAGATGACGTCGGAGAAGGGCACGAAATTCTTGGTTGAAGCGGACGGTACGGTTGCGGTGCAAGTGGACGCAACCAAGCCGGCGCCGGTTTCGGATGCGTACGTGATGACGGTGGCGTTGCCGGAGGGCGCGTTATGGAATGGGCTGCGGCTGGAGGCGTTGGCGGACGAGGGTTTACCGGCGAAGGGGCCAGGGCTGGCGAAGGACGGAAACTTTTTGCTGACGGATTTGTCGGTGAAGGATGGGGCTGACGTGGTGGTTTTGGCGGAGGCGACGGCCACGTTTGAACAGAAGGGATATCCTGCGAAGAACGCGATTACTGGGCGCGCAAATGACGCGAAGAAGGCGTGGGGAGTTGGTGGTGGGACAGGCAAGGATCAATCTCTTTATGTGGAGTTTGGGCGTCCGGTGGCGGGTGGTCGGACGTTGGTGGTGACGTTGCGTCAGATTGGGGGAGAGACGCAGATGCTGGGGCGTTTTCGGTTGGGTGCCACACAGGCGCCGACACCGGTTCGGGCGCCGAGCGTTTTGAATCCTGCGAATATTTTGGCGATCATTGCGAAGGAGGAGTCGAAGCGTTCCCCTCAGGAGGCAGCGTTGCTTGAGAAACATTTTCGTGCGGTGGCGCCTGTGTTGGCTCCGCAGCGAATGGCGCACGCAAAACTGGTTTTGGAGCGGACAGAGTTTGAGAAGACGGTGCCTCGTACGTTGGTGTCTGTTTCGGACAAACCGCGTACGGTAAAGATTTTGCATCGCGGTGACTGGCAGGATGACAAGGGGGAAGAGGTGACGCCTGGGTTGCCTGGTTACCTTTCGAAAAAAGAGGCTGGGGACCGTCGGTTGACGCGGTTGGATTTGGCGGAGTGGTTGGTGTCGAAGGAGAACCCCCTGACGGCGCGGGTGTTTGTGAACCGTGTTTGGAAGCAGTTTTTTGGCACGGGTTTGAGCAAGGTTTTGGACGATTTTGGTGCGCAGGGTGAAGCGCCGTTGCATGGGGAGTTGTTGGATTGGTTGGCGGCGGAGTTTCGTGATGGGGGGTGGAATGTGAAGGGATTGGTTCGACTCATCGTGACGAGTGACGCTTACCGGCGCAGTTCTGTGGCGTCTGGTGCTGAACTCGCTGCGGATCCTCTGAACCGCGAGTTGGCTCGTCAGGGTCGGTGGCGGCACGATGCGGAGTTCGTGCGGGACAACGCATTGCAAGTTGCCGGTCTGTTGGTGAATCGAGTTGGCGGGCCTTCGGTGAAGCCTTACCAGCCGGATGGATACTGGGAGAATTTGAACTTCCCAGCGAGAACGTGGCAGGCGGATACGGGTGAGTCGCAGTACCGGAGGGGCCTGTACACGTGGTGGCAGCGTTCATTTTTGCATCCGAGCATGCTGGCGTTCGATGCGCCGTCGCGGGAGGAGTGCGTTGCGGAACGTAATCGTTCGAACATTCCGCAGCAGGCGTTGGTACTGCTGAATGATCCGACGTTTGTGGAGTCGGCGCGGGCGCTTGCTGCCTCGTCGGTCGGCAAGGGGGCAAACAACGAGGCCCGGTTGGACTGGATGTTCCGCAAGGTGTTGCAGCGTGTGGCTTCTCCGGTGGAGCGGAAGACGCTTCTGGAGTTGGCGGGGCGTCATCAAGCGGGTTTTGCGGCTGACCGTACTGCGGCGAAGGACGTTTTGGCGGTGGGGTTGGCGGCGCGTCCGGAGGGGGATGAGGCGGATATTGCGGCTTGGACGAGTGTTGCGCGGGTGTTGTTGAACCTGCACGAGACGGTGTCGCGGTTTTAATCAAACGGAGCTCGAACGGATATTACCTATGTTGAACAAATCTTTTTTGAATCGGGGCTTGGATCAGATGGTGGCTCAGGATTTGACGCGTCGAACGTTTGTGGGGCGTGCGGGAACGGGTCTGGGAGCGGCTGCGCTTGCGGGATTACTTGGAGTGGATGCTGGCGCGGCGGCGGCGGCGGAAGGGGTGTTGAAGCAGCCCCATTTGCCAGTGAAAGCGAAGCGGGTCATTTATCTCACGATGGCGGGGGGGCCGTCGCACTTGGAGACGTTTGACCCGAAGCCGAAGTTGCGGGAGATGCACGGGCAGCCGATGCCGGAGAGCATGACCAAGGGACAGCAGATTGCGCAGTTGCAGGGTGCGAAGCTGACGTGTTTTGGTCCGCAGCACGACTTCAAGCGGTTTGGGAAGAGCGGGATCGAGATTTGCGATATTTTCCCGCAGATTGGGTCGGTGATTGACGACATTTGCTTCGTTCGTTCGTTGCACACGGACGCGATCAATCACGATCCCGCGCACATGTTTATGAACACGGGCTCGCAGATTGCGGGCAGGCCGTCCATGGGCGCCTGGCTGACTTACGGGTTGGGGTCAGAGGGTTCGGATTTGCCGGGGTTTGTGGTTTTGACGTCGTTGGGCAAGGGGGGGCAGAACCAGCCCATTGCGGCTCGGCAGTGGGCGTCGGGCTTTTTGCCAAGTCGGCATCAGGGGGTGCATCTGCGTGGGAAGGGAGATCCGGTGCTTTATTTGACGACTCCGAAGGGCGTGTCTTCGGGTCAGCAAAAAGATGTGGTGGATGCGGTGAACGCGTTGAACGCGGAGTTGGGCGGTCAGGTGCACGATCCGGAGATTGCGACGCGGATTGCGCAATACGAGATGGCGTATTTGATGCAGTCGAGTGTGCCGTCCTTGATGGATTTGAAGGATGAGCCTGCGAGCGTGATGGAGTTGTACGGATGCCAGCCTGGCGACGGATCATTCGCTTCGAACTGTTTGCTTGCAAGGCGATTGGCTGAGCGTGGTGTTCGGTTTATCCAGCTTTATCACAAGGATTGGGATCATCACGGCGGGGTGAAGGATGGGGTGGCGTTGAAGGCGGGTGAGATTGACCGCGCTTGCATGGCGTTGATTACGGATTTGAAGCAGCGCGGGATGTTGAAGGACACGCTGATTGTGTGGGCGGGCGAGTTTGGGCGTACGCCGATGAGTCAGGGTGGCAGTGGACGCGACCATCATAACAAGGGTTTCACGGCTTGGATGGCTGGGGGAGGGGTTCGCGGGGGGATGGCCTACGGGAATACGGATGAGCTCGGGTATGCGGCGGTGGAGAATCCCGTGGCGGTGCATGATTTACACGCCACGATGCTGGCCTTGATGGGGATTGATCACCTCAAGCTAACCTATCGCTTCCAGGGGCGAGATTTTCGTCTCACCGATGTGCACGGCAAGGTGTTACGCGATATTATGGCGTGAGGGTTTCGAGTTGGCGCAGTGGCATCTCCCTGCGGCGCTGTCATCTGAGCAGACGCGGGAGCGAATGAATGGGATGGCTCTGAGGCGGGTATCTGTGTCTGAGAAACCGAGGGCGCCCCTGATCTTTTCGAGCCGAAAAGAGGTTTTTTGGACGTCGATTTGAGGTTTGGGTAAGGGAGCGGTGACGCGACGTGATTTTATTCCTCGAACTCGTCGGAGGGGTCGAAGGGGGGCATCGGAACATTGATGATCTTCAGGTTGCCGACGGCGCGGTGAACGCAACCTGGACGGATCATAACAGTGGTGAGGGGTTTCAGGGGGATGATTTCGCCATCGGCTTCGAGGTGTCCTTCCCCTTCGAGGACGATGTACACCTCGGTCATGCGTTTGTGGTGGTGGGCACGACTGTCGGCGTGGATGTGGGTGAGGTGGACGGATGCGGGAGCGTCGGGTACTTCAGCGAACGCGCGTCGTGCTTCACCGCACGGACATGGGATGGGGGTGAGGGTGTCGAGTTGTGCGACGTGGAAGCGTTTCATGGGCGTTGGAAGAGGAGGGGGAGTTGGTCTGGAGCTAGATCGAGGGGCTGGAAGATGAAACTGGTTGAGTAGCGGCCTTTGTTGAAGCGTTTACAGCATCGGAGGCAGGCGGCGTTTCGGTGCATGGGGCGGGCTCGGCGCACGATGATGTGGCATTGAGGGCAGATGTAGGAGAGACGTTTGAGCGTTTTTCGCTGAGGGAGTGGGAGTGTGTGGCGGGCGGTTTCGCCGGCGATGCCGAGGTCGGCGCAGGCGGTTTTCCATTCGATGCCGTGCGCAGCAATGCGTCGTCTGCCGTAGCGTTCACGGGCGACGAGGTGGGCGAGTTCGTGGAGGACGACGCGGGCGATTTGGTCTTCGGAGATGTCGGGTTGGAGAAGCTTTGGGTTAAGGGAGATGAGGGCTTCTTTTGGGGTGGCGAGTCCGGCCGTGCTTCGGAGTCGGCCTGACCATTTGACTTCGATGCGGTGTGCGAGTCCGGGCAGGCCGAGGGAGCGTGTGGCGGAGCGGATGTCAGCGACGAGCAGCGGGAAGGCGGGATCGTCGGGGTCTGACGTTTTGGGAATCCGGATGGGGAAGGGAGTGGAGCGCATCTCGGTCAGGGGGCGAGTCGGGAGCGGATGGCGGCGAGAGCGGAGAGGGTTCGGTCGATGTGCTGGAGGGTGGTGTCGGAGCCGAGGGAGAAGCGGACGACTTCGGTGGCTTCGGCTCGGGATTGGTCCATGGCAAGGAGCACGTGCGAGGGTTGAATGGAACCGACCATGCAGGCGGCTCCGGAGGAGGCTGCGACGCCTTCGAGGTCGAGGCACATGAGCATGTCTTCGGAGGGGACCCCCGGGAAACGGACGTTGGAGGTGTTGGGGAGGCGGCTTGCGTTCAAGCCATTGATGGTGCAACCGGGCCAGACGCAGGCGAGGGCGCTTTCGAAGTGGTCGCGCAGGCTGGCGAGACGTTCGGGTTCGCCGTCGGCGAGTTTTGCGAGGGAGAAGGTTGCGGCCTCGGCCATGGCGGCGATGGCGGCGGCGTTTTCGGTGCCGGGTCGACGGCTATTTTCCTGAGCGCCCCCGTGCAGGCAGGGGGTCAGGGGGAGACCGCCTTCGAGGTAGAGAAATCCCACCCCTTTGGGTCCGTGGAACTTGTGTGCGGCGGCGGAGACGGCGTGGAAGGATCTAAGGTTCACGGGCATTTTGCCCAAGGCTTGTACGGCGTCAGTGTGGAAAAGGATTCCGCGTTGGCGGCAGGCGCTCGCGATTTGTTCGACGGGTTGGATGACGCCGGTTTCGTTGTTGGCGGTCATGAGTGAGACGAGTGTGGTATCCGGCCGGAGCGCTGCGAGGACGGATTCGGCTTGGACGGTGCCGTTTGCGTCGGGTCTGACGAAGGAGATGTCGTACCCTTCTGTTTGAAGGGCTTCAGCGGCGGCGAGTACGGCGTGATGTTCGATGGCGGAGCAGACGATGTGACGTCCTTTATGGCGGTGGGCTTTTGCGAGGCCGAGAACTGCGAGGTTGTTTGATTCGGTGCCTGAGCCAGTGAAGATGAGTTCGGAGGGGCGGCATCCGAGGGTGTGCGCGAGCTGATCTCGGGCTTGGTCGATGACGGCGCGGGCACGGCGTCCTTCGGCGTGGGTGGAGGATGGGTTGCCGAACAGGTTGGATTCGAGGGTTCGGTGCAGCGATTCCCGAGCGGGGGTACAAAGGGGAGTGGTGGCGTTGTGATCGAGGTAGATCATGGACGGGGCGAGTGTAGGGGAGAGGCCGTGCGTTGTTGAGGACGAAGGAAGCGCGCTTGTCGAACGGTTGGATTGAGGCAAATTTCGGTCATGAGTGATTTGTCGTCATCTGTGCCGCCGGCTTCTGGGGGAGCACCGCAGGGTGGTGGGGAACCGCGAGGGGGTGGGGTGCGGCGTTGGATTGGCGGTTTAGCGGTGGCGCTGGGGTTTGCGAAGGTGGGGAAGTGGTTGATGTTATTGTTAAAGCTGAAGTGGGTTGCGGGGGCGTTGAAGTCGGTTTTGTCGATGGCAGCGATGCTGGGGGTGTACTCCGCCTTGTACGGTTGGCGATTTGCAGCGGGCTTTACGGTGCAGCTGTTAATCCACGAGCTGGGGCATGTTTTCGTGGCGTGGCGGTATGGAATTCCGGTTTCGGCTCCGATGTTTGTTCCGTTTGTCGGGGCGCTGATTCTGTTGAAGGAGCGTCCTGCCAAGGCGCGTCAGGAAGCGTGGTTGGCGATGGGGGGGCCGATGGCGGGCGGGGTGGTGGCGCTTCTTCTGCATGGAGCGGGGGTTTGGATGGATTCGACGTTTCTGATTTTGATGGGGCTGATTGGCTACATGTTGAACTTGTTTAACCTCTTTCCGGTTGGGCAGTTGGATGGCGGACGCGCGGTGCAGGCGATCACGCCATTGCTTTGGATTCCTGGGTATGTGGGGATGGTTTGGTACGCGTTTGAACATCCCTCAGTGCTGGTTTTCTTGATTTTGGCGTTGGGGTTTCGGCAGTTTTTGTCGGCATTTCGTCACGAGACGGAGGAACAGCGGGCCTATCGTGAGATGTCAGGACTGGCGCGGTTTGCCATCACGTTGGCGTATTTTGGGACGATGGCGGTTTTGGCCACGGGTTATCTGGTGGCGGAGGGCCAGCTGGCTGCGCGGATGCCGGTGCGGTGAGTGGGAGGTGAAACGTTCGGATGAAGTCTACTTGAGCCTACAGCGGGAATCGGAAGCCGGATAAGGTCTTGAGAGAGGGGACCGACTTTCCGGCGGCAAGGACTCGGAATGCGCTTCCGAAAAGACTGGGGTGTGAAAGGGAGCGAAACTGGAGGAGTTCGCGGTGTTCGGCGGGGCTCATGGTCCGGATTTGATCGGGAAAATGGAGTGGAGCGACGCCGGTGCAGAACCGGTGTTGGTCGGTGATTTGAACTTCTGTCGCTCCGTGGCGGAGGAGGAGTTGGGTCCATCGGGAGAGATCAACGTGAGCGGTGATGTCCTGTTGGCCGGGGTCGGCGAGGGGGTTCTCCGCGTGACGATGGTTCCGGTAGCCGCGAAGGGTGCCGTTTGTGCGATGGGGTTGATTCCATTCGGCTTCGAGCAAGCCGTAATCGAAGGCGAGGACGTAACCGCTTGAGAGTCGATCGAGGATTTGTTGGGTCCACGGCTCGAGATCTGCCGCGAACTCGACAACGCGGTGGATGGGCGGCGGCGGCATGTCGCGCAGAAGGATTTCGGCGGTTGCGTCCGGCGGTTGGTTAACGAAGGCGAAGTGCCCGTTGGAAAGAGTCACGCGGTCTTCCGTCCATTCGCCGGACCAGCGAAAGCGCCGGATGGGGAAGGCATCGGGGAGTTCGTTGGACAGGTGGACTCCGCTCCACGGCTCGAGCTCGGAGAGGTGTTTTTTCCAAAGGACGTTGGCGGCGTTTTGGAGAGTTGCGGATTGGCGCGCTTTCAGGCTGGAAAGCGGTTCGATGAGAATGACTTGAAGGCGGGCGTGTAAGGCAGGGTGATGGGTTTGAAGTGCGGTGAGGATATCGAGAATGAGGCGTCCGTCGTAGGCGCCCTGCTCAACGAGAGTCCATTCTTTGGGTTGGTTGCATGCGCGCCACATCTCGTGGATTTGCCTGGCGACAAGGGCTCCAAAGAGCGGGCCAACGCTGACGTTGGTGATAAAATCTCCGGCAGCACCGATTTTGGGCGAGTTGCTGGCGTAGTAGCCGTGCTGGGGATCATAGAGCGCCGTCTGCATGAAGTCGGCGAGGGAGATAGGGCCTTCGGAACTGATTCGTGCGGCGAGCTGTTTTTTTAGAGACGCGGTGGTCATCTCGGGAGCGGTTCTGGGGTGATGGCTTCGGGCGGTCGACCAGTTTTACGAAGGAGGAAGAGGACGGCGAGGGCGTACAGGCAGGCTGATTTGGGGAACCAGTTTCCGTGGCGCACGAAGAAGGTGGGTTTGGGGGAGACGGGCACTTGAACGATTCGGAAGTCGATACCGTTCTCATGGGAGGCGAGGGCGCGTTCGAGGTTTCCTTTCGGGGTGATGGTGCAGGTGGCGCCGGTGTTGGAGCAGCGGACGAGGGGCAGACGGGTTTCGATGGCGCGCAGTCGGGCGTTGAGGAGGTGTTGTTCGGGGGCGGCGGTTGGTCCAAACCACGCGTCATTGGTGAGGTTGACGAGGATTTGAGCGCCCTTTTTGGCGGGTGAGGTGGTTTTTGCCTCGAGGGTATCTTCGAAGCAGATGCGGACGCCGAGCTTGATGGCGGGCGAGGTCAGTTCGAGGACACGTTCCTCGGATCCGGCTTGGATATCGCCTGGGATGAGGTTGTGGAGAAAAGCGGGTGCGATGTCGCGGAACGGGAGGAACTCTCCGAAGGGGACGAGGTGTTGCTTGCGGTACGCTTGGATCGTTGAGCCTTTATCGGTGACCAGTAATGCGGAGTTATGGCTACGAAACGAGGAAGGGGTGGTGTCGGCCGCTTGGATGATTCGTTCGAGCAGGGAAGTTTCGGGACGGCTGGATTTGAGCAAATCGGTGTCGAGGGTTTCGAGGCTTCCAATGAGGAAAGCGGCGGGTGTTTTG
>JBIIXW010000160.1:0-6517 GCA_044347165.1 Chthoniobacteraceae bacterium | reverse complement strand
TATCACCGATACTCACATTGAACTCACCCCGTACCGCGACCTAGCCAACCCCTTGATAATTCCCCTCAAACCTCAACGCTTCGGCAAAAAGTAACCGCGTTGCTTGTCCGAAATCGGGTGCCCCAAAAGTTCAAGAACTTTCAATAAATCCTCCCAAACCTGCCGTTTAACCGAAACCGCCGGATTCGTAATCAAGTGCGCTGGGTGGAACGTCGTCATCACCGGAATCCCCGAATAATCCCCCCAAACCGAACGCACCCGCCCCACCAACGCCTCGCGACCGAATAACGCCCGGTAAGCCTCCGCCCCCATCGCCACGATCACGCGCGGCCGCAGCACCGAAATCAGTTCAGTCAAAAACGGCGAACAGGCCGCGCGCTCCGCGTCCGTTGGCTTCCGAGGTAAATCCACCGGGGCGTCAGGCCGACACCGCAACGCCGGCGCGAGAAAGACCTCATCTCGCTTCAAGCCCATTGCCATCAGCATCTTGTCCATCATCTCGCCTGCCGGCCCTCGGAATGGCTCGCCAACCGCGTCCTCATCGGCAGACGGAACGTCCCCAACAAAAAGAATTTCCGCATGGACGCTTCCGGCCGCCCGCACCACCGACCGCCTCACCCTCGCCACCGATACACACTGTCCGCAAACTGCCGCGCGCTGCTCCAACGCCTTCAGCGCGTTTGCCCGCTCAGCAGGATCTCCAGTCACCGCCGCCAGAGCTTTCGGGGAATCCGTCGCCGTTCGCATGCGCTCAGGACCGGAGGGCGGACTTTCGAGTCCGCCGTTCCGCTGAAACTCAACAGCCATTCCCACCTGTTCCGCAAGCGGCTGATCAGCTTTTCGCATCGCATACTCCGTCCGCGCAGGAACCGCCGAACGCGCCGAAGCAACCGCCACGTACTGGACGAGGGCCGTCCGTTCGGCCCTCAACACGCGTCCATTCGAGGCAAACTCACGGAGCCGCTCCGCCACAAAATCCGCTGCCTGTTCGTGCAAATCAGTACCCATCGCAAATCAAACATCACACACCATTACTCCATGCCGCAGCGCCAAAATCGGGTCGTCCCATGTCGGGATAAACTCGTGCGCCACAAAGTCGTGATAACCAATCTCCAACACGGCTCTCATCACCGCAGGATAGAAAATCTCCTGTTCATCATCCAACTCCCGACGCCCTGGGTTGCCCGCCGTATGAAGGTGTCCAATGAACTCACGATGCTGCCGCAGGCGCCGAATCACATCTCCGTTCATGATGCTAACGTGATAAATATCAAAGAGTAACTTGAAGTGAGAACTTCCCACCTGCCGAATCAGGTCCACGCAAAAATCCACATCATCGCCAAAATACCCAGGGTGTCCCTTCATCGGATGCGAACCGTCCCTTGAGTTCAAATGCTCCAGAACCAACGTCACGCCCCGCTTCTCCGCCTTCGGCAAAACCCGCTTCCAGACCTCAAGGCAACTACGCACCGCCGCGTCACGATCCATCCCTTCAAACCGCATTCCAGTGAAGGTAATAACCTTTTTGCACCCCACCTCAGCAGCCACATCAATCGCCTCGTCCAGCTTCGCCACCACCTCATCACGAAACTCGGGATTGCATGGCCCCTTCGCGAATCCGTGGCTTCCTACCAACGAGATTTCCAATCCCATCTCGCGAACGTCCTTGTAGTGCTTGCGATCAATCCCCTCGATTCCTTTCAGCCCGATGTCCTTGGCGTGCTTCGCCAACACGAGCGTGTCCATCGGCTTCCAGCACCAACCCATCAGCGTGTGTTTCACCCCCGAGTTCCGAACCCGATAAGCCGGATCCGCCGCCGCGCGTGCCAGTGCTCCCGCTCCACCCGAAGGCGCAGCGGAGGCTCGATGCCCCGTCATCATCGCAGCAAGCGCCATCGTTCCCGCGCCGGTGCGCGCCAAAAAGTTTCGTCGATCGGTGTTCATTTGTTCGGTGGGATGCGTTCCGGTTTAACAGATGGCCCCCTCGGAGCAACCATCGCCAAAGCCTGCGACAGATTCAAATGACGCCACCGCGTTTTCCTCTACATTCGGGAATGTGAATGCCGCGGCCCGTCAGCACGTCCTGCTCTACGACAACGAATGCTCGATGTGCACCTTCCAGATGAAGGTGCTCTCCCACCTCGATTGGAAGCGGTCCCTCCGGTTGACTCCGCTCTCCGACCCCATCGTTCACACCATTGCCCCCACCCTGACACCCGAAGCGCTGTCCGAGGCCATTCATTGCATCACCCCAGAAGGCCAAATTCACCGCGGAGCAAGAGCCATTCGTTTCATCGGGATGCGACTGCCACTCCTCATCCCCGTTTCACTTTTTCTCTGGTTCCCCGGAGTCATTTTCGCCGCAGAAATTATCTACAAGTGGATCAGCCGAAACCGCTACCTCCTGAGCCGAGTTTTCGGCTGCAAAACCGCGTGCGGCATCATCCGCAAAAGAGACTGATCCGCGACGACGCCCGCGACCCATGTTCCAACTCCTCGCCACCGACCCCGCATCCAAAGCCCGCCTCGGCACCCTTCAGACAAGCCACGGAATCGTCGAAACCCCCGTCTTTATGCCCGTGGGAACCCAAGGAACGGTCAAGTCGGTCTCACCCGACGAACTCCGAGCCATGGGTGCGCAAATCATTCTCGGGAACACCTACCACCTCTGGCTCCGTCCCGGCACCGACGTCATCGACCGATTTGGGAGCCTCCACGCCTTCAGCAGGTGGGATCGCGCAATCCTCACGGATTCAGGGGGCTATCAGGTCTTCTCCCTGTCAAAACTTCGGAAAATCTCGGAGGACGGGGTGAGTTTCCAAAGCCACCTCGACGGACACGCCTGCTTTCTTGGTCCCGAGGAATCCATGCGAATTCAGGACTCTCTCGGGTCGGACATCGTCATGCTCTTTGATGAATGTCCGCCCTATCCTTGCGATCACGAATATGCGGCGCGAAGCCTGGAGCGGACCACGCGCTGGGCCGCGCGTTGTCTGGCTGTGCCGACGCGTGGCAAAAAGTTCGGTATTGTGCAGGGCTCCGTGTACCCCGACTTGAGACGCGCCAGTGCAGAGGCGTTGGTGTCTCTGGATTTGGACGGCTACGCAATCGGTGGCGTCAGCGTGGGTGAGCCCGAACATGAAATGATGGCCGCAGTCGAACACTCGGAACCCTTTCTGCCCGCCAACAAGGCGCGATACGCCATGGGCCTTGGTAAGCCTCATCAAATTGTTGAACTGGTGGCGCGCGGAGTGGACATGTTCGACTGCGTCCTACCAACGCGAGTGGCGCGCAATGGGACCGCGTTCGTTTCGACCGGTACGCTGAACCTCAAAAACGCCGCGCACCGGCTCTCCGATTTGCCGATTGAGGAGGGGTGCAAGTGCCCCGCTTGCGGCACTTTTTCTCGCGCCTACCTGCGGCACCTCGTGAAGGCCAATGAAATCCTCGGACTCCGCTTGCTCACACTCCACAACCTGCACTTCTACCTGAACCTGATGCGACAAATCCGAGCTGCCATCGCCGCCGGAACATTCGCGTCCTTCCGCCGCGACTTTCAATCCAAACAGTCCCGATCCTCGGCCGACGCCCAAGGGAACTGAGCCACTCAGCTCGAAAAAACACGCCCAAAGAAAGGGTCCTCCCCCCCCGGAGTTTGCGACACCTCCCAATCGACTCGCCAACTTGAAGTGAAGAACTCACCGAGTTGGTGCCCTTTTTCACCAAGACTCCGAGAGAAATGACGATTTAGGGGGCGGCCCCCCCACCGTCCCCCACTCGGAGAAATTCTTCCGGAACCGTTGTGTCCCGCACAGGGAACCCTTAACCTTTCCCCTCCCCTCCGGACCTATGGCTGTCATCACTGAAAAAGAACTCCCCGAGAAAAACCGCGCACTCTGGCTCAAAGCTAAGACCGCCGCAGAGCTCAGGAACTTTGGCTACGCGATTTCCCTCATCCAAGCCGTCCTCAAAGAATGCCCCGCTTTCCTCGAAGGCCGCAAACTCCTCCGCCTTTCCGCTGTCAACCAATCCGACGGCAAAAAAAGCTTCCTTTCAGGTCTTTCCACCACCTCGCTGCGGGGAGGCGCCGTTCTAAAAAAAGATCCCCTCGCCGCAATGGAACTTGCGGAGAAAACACTGGAATCCGACCCCTACAATGCCGGCGCGAACAATCTGCTGAAAGACGCCGCCAAAGCCGCCGGATTCCCCGAAATCGCCACCTTCGCTCTCGAGACCCTCGTCCAAGGAAATCCGCAGGATAAAAAAGTCCTGCACGAACTCGGCGAACACCACATCGCCCTCGGCAACGCGGAGAAGGCCCAAGAGACCTACAACAAAATTCTTCAACTGGACCCCGCCGACCTTGTCGCTCTCAAAAGGGGCAAGGACGCCGCCGCAACGCTCACGATGAAAACCGGAGGTTGGGAGACTGCCACCAGCTACCGCGACCTCATCAAAGACAAGGACGAAGCACGTCAGCTCGAGGAGAAAAACCGCGGGTTCAAGGATGTCGCCACCATCGACAACCAACTCGCCGAACTGAGCGGTCAGTACGAATCCCAGCCTCAAAACGTCGACCTCGTCCGCCGAATCGCGCTCCTCGTTGAGCAGAAATTTCAGCAAACGCAGACCCCAGAGGACCTCGACGCCGTCATCCAGTGGTACGCGTACTACAACGAACTCGGTGGCGGCTCTGACCCCGCGATCGCCCGAAAACTCTCCGACCTCCAGCTTCAGCAACTGGAGAAATCCATCAAATCGCTCGAAGAATGGTTCGCTCAAGGCGGAGATCAACACCCCGATGCTGAACAGTACCGTACCCAACTAGAGGACCTGAAAAAGCAGCGCACGGAGTCAATCCTCGGAGAGGCCAAACGCCGCGTAGAACGAAATCCGACCGACCTCCAACTGCGCTTCGAACTGGGTGAACGATTGGTCGAGCAATCAATGTTCACCGAGGCCATTCCGGAACTCCAACGCGCCCGCCAAAACCCCAATGCGCGCCTCCGCGCCATGAGCCTTCTCGGACGCTGCTTCACCGAAAAAGGGATGTTCGACCTCGCCGTCGGCCAGCTCAAAAGCGCCGCATCCGAAATGGTTGGGATGGACGGAACCAAAAAGGACACCCTGTACCGTCTGGCTCTCTTGCACGAGCGCATGGGCAACAAAGACGAATATCTGATCACCCTGAAGGAAATTTACGAGGCAGACTACGGTTACCTCGACGTCGCAAAGCGGGTTGAGGGAGCCTACGTCGGTTAACCCCCAAACACACACCGCCCGAAGGGGTTCTCTCCACAAAACCCTATGAGTTGGTTCCAGTTTTCCTTGGGCGATTTCTCCCTCTCTTTCCTCAGCGTCATTCTGGAAGGTGTCCCCTTCCTCCTGCTCGGATCGCTCCTCTCCGGCATCGTCGACGTTTGGGTCTCGCCGGCAACCGTTGCCCGGATTGTTCCAAAAAATCGGGTTCTTTCCGTACTCACTGGAGGCCTTCTCGGGCTTGTGTTTCCGATGTGCGAATGCGGAAGTGTGGTCGTAATCCGCCGCTTCCTAAAAAAGGGGCTGCCCCTCGGAACGGCCGTGTCCTACATGCTCGCAGCACCCATTGTGAGCCCCATTGTGGCATTCAGCACCTGGGCCGCTTTTCGAGGGCAACACGCCGGCATGATGACCGCCAGTCGACTCCTCCTCGGGTTCATCATCGCCGCTGCAACGGGTCTCCTCCTTCAAAAGCTACGCCCCGATTCCATCCTCCAACCCAGCGTGCTCCCCAACGCTCCCGCCTCCCGAAGGTCCGCCCTCACCATCGCCTCCAAACCTGTCTCAGACTCCGACGCAACGGAACAAACACCCGCGCTCGAAACCGCTACCGCCTCACAACGCCTCCTCGAAGCACTCCGCACGGCCGCCAGCGACTTCCTCGATGTCACCTTCTTCTTCGTCATCGGCACCCTCGTCACCTCCCTCCTAGGAACCGCCGTTAACCGAAGCGTCATTGATCCGCTCGCATCCAACCCGCCCCTTGCCATCTTTGGCATGCAGGCCCTCGCCTCACTCCTCGCGCTCTGCAGCACGACGGACGCCTTCATTGCCGCATCCGGCTTCATCGCGTTTCCCCCAGCCGCAAAGCTAGCCTTCCTGGTCTTCGGACCCATGTTCGACTTCAAACTGTTCTGGCTGTACAACCTCCTCTTCAAACGACGCCTCATTCTGGCCCTCGCCCTTGGCCTGTTCCTTGCAACAGGACTTATTTGTTGGCGTCTCGGCCCCCTCCTTTTTCCCAACTAACACCGCCCAAACCCCCGACCGAACCGTCCGATGAACTCCACCCTCGTCACGCGCTGGCTCCCCGCCGGAACACTCCTCCTCTGGAGCGCGGTTCTCCTCGCGACTCACTTCTCCGGCAAGGCCGCCGGAATGCTCCATCCCATGTTCCGCCCGGGAGTTCCCGTCGCCGGAGTCGTGCTTGCGCTCATCGCCGCTGTCATTGTCTTTTTTCCGCGAAAAGAAGGCTGCT
>JBIIXW010000266.1:0-6545 GCA_044347165.1 Chthoniobacteraceae bacterium | reverse complement strand
CGACGACTGACTCTCCGATTGCGCAAACAACGTTCCCGTCCCCCACAACGTCCCATCCGCCTTCAACGCCAGTGTCGCGTGCTGCGGCGCCGTCGCCGCACTCACCGAACTGCTCGCCACCACCGACACCCAATCGTTGTCCGGACTCAACCGATACGGCTCCGTCACCAACCCCATCGTCGGCCCCAACCCCAACTGCCCATTCGCATTCGAACCCCAGCCCCAAATAGAGCCATCCCGCTTCAACCCCACAAAATGCATCGACCCCGCATCCAACATCACCCAGTCACTGTCCGTCCCCACCTGTTCCACCGTCGCCCCACGATACGAATCACCTGCCGAAGGAATCACCTTCCACAACGTGCCCTCTTCCTTAATCGCATAAATCGGAGGCATCGCCGCCGCCACCGCCCCATTTCCGCCGCCCCCACTAAACGAGACCCCAACTGACGTGTACCCAATCCCAGGATTCGTCACCGTCACCGAATCCACGCACAACCCACCCGCACCGTCGTCCACCATGTTTGCTACCGCCGTCGCTCCCGTCCCCGTCCCAGTAATCGTCACCGTCGGCGCCGACGTGTAACCCGAACCCGATCTCGACACCGCTACCGCAGCAACGCCGCCGCCGCCCACCGTCGCGTTACCGTAAACCGACGACCCCGCCTTCATCACCGCATCCTTCCAACCGCCACCCGTCCCGACCTGCGTAGGCATCTGCATGTAACCCACATACGCCGTCGAGTTTGAAGCACTCGCAATCGTCGGCGTGTCAATCGTCACGTTATTCCCCGACACACTCACCACCTTCGTTCCCGCCGCCAAAAACACGCCCGACATCACCGTGCCCGGCTCAAAAATCGACATATTTGATCCCCCCGCAAACGCCACCGTCGTCGAACCCGAGGAGGCAGAAGCCGTCCCGTTGGACGTCGTGTACCTCCCCCCCCAAAGCCACAGCGTGCCATCCTCTTTGATCGCTGCCGAATAGCTGTTGCCCGCATATGCCCGCTTCCAATCCGTCCCCGTGCCCAACCGCCCCGGCACCGACTTCGTTGCGTAAATCGAATCTCCCATCTGCGCCGCCGAAGTCGAAGTTCCCCACGTCCACAACGAACCATCTTTCCGCGTCGCCACCGCATGCGCCGTCCCTCCCGCTAACGCCGATCCCACAAACGCGACGCTGCTCCACACCGGATCCGCGTTAAACGCCGGCACCACCGCCGACGTCGGCGAAACGTTTCCGCGCCCCAAGTTCATCACCTCTCCCCACGTGTACAAAACCCCCTGCTTCGAAACCACAAACCCCCCGTTCGCCGAAGGCGACGTCGCAATCTGCCCCACCTGCCCGTCTGGTAACCGCTGGTAAAGGCCCGGACGCACCAACTTCGGCTGCGGTAACCACACCGCCGCACGAACCGAAGGCGCACTCACCGCGTAATCCCCATTCGTCGCAGTCGCCGTCGCATTTCCCGACATCCCCAGCTTGGTGCTGTTCACAATCGACGTCACCGTCCCACCCGAAAGATACCCCGGCCCCGTCAACGTCGCCCCCACCGGAAAACCGCTCGTCTGCCACACCACCCCACCCACCGTCCCCATCGTCACCTGATTCGACCCACTCGCCGACGTCGCCACCAACGTCGACGTCCCTGCCCAGCCCACTACCGGACGATTCAACGTCAAATCCTCCGGCCCATCCACACTCTCCACCTGCGTCCCCGCCGTAAAACCCCACCCGTGGATTGCCGACCCTTTCACCAACCCAGCCGTGCTCGACACCTTAATCTGACGCTTCCCGAACTGCATCTGCGTCACCATCACCGTCGGCGTCCGTGCCACCACCCACGTTGCTGCCGATAATGTCGAACTCGCCGCAGAAGAAACCGTCACCGTCGAAGCCGCAGAATCCACCGACACAATGTAATGATTCGGTTGAACCGACGCCGAGTTCACCGTGCTCGTTGGCATCCCTCCCGCACTCACCAACACCATCCCCGGCTCCAACCCCACCGTGCTCGGCACCCCCACCACCGCACTGCCCGACGTCGTCACCACCGGCGTCAACGTCACCTGATTGTCCGGCCGCATCGTCAACGTCGTCCCATCCCCCAACTGCCCATCCCCATTAGCACCCCACGTATAAACCGTGCCATCCGTCTTCACCGCAACAACGTGCGTTCGGGAAACACTCACCGAATCCCAGTCCGTATCCGTCCCAATCTGTACCGGTACCGCATACGTAAACCCCGTCGGCCCCCCAAAAATCGTCCCCTGCTGTCCTTCCTTCCCCCAAATCCACAACGTCCCGTCCGTCTTCACACCCGCCGCTAGATCCCACGCAATCGCGGAATCCACCATCTTCCATGTGTCAGACGAAATCTGGCGCGGATGAAACACCTGCACGTCCACCAACATTCCCTGCGACGCAGCAGGCACGGACGTACCTTGAATCGGCGCCGACTTCGCTCCCGCGTCGTAAGGCCCCGAAGCATACTGATATGCGGCAAACCCAATCACCAAATTGTCCTGCGCAAACACCTCCGGATGAGACACATTTAACAATGCAGATGTACCCGCAGAATCCACCATCACCGAGTGCGGCACCCCCAACAACCCCGAGCTAATCGCACCCCAACCCCACAACGTCCCGTCCGTCTTCAACCCCAACGACGCATTCATCGCCGGAATCCCCACCCTCCAATCACTGTCCGTATCAATCCGCTGCGGCACCGGTCGAATCGTCGTGTACAACGGCATCCCCGTCACCGTCCGGGTCGAGTTCGCGCCCGTCGTCATCACCCCCGTTCCCACGGAAGTCACGCTCACCGTCGACGCAAAACCCGGCCCAAAAACCGATTGTCCCGAGGAAGGATAAAACGCCGAGGTGTCACTCATCGCCTGAACCTGATTGGTCCCCGTCACAGTATTTCCCGTCGCTCCTAACATCCCCAGACGCCCAAACGTCGCCTCACCCCAACCCCACAGCGACCCATCCGTCTTCACCGCCAACGCATTCCCAAACCCTCCCCGCACGGATCGCCAATCACTGTCCATCCCCACCCGCTCAGGAACCGACCGCGCCAGAATCATCGACCGATCCCCCAACCGGAATGCAAGCGACGCACCACTCGCATGATTGAACCCCCACGACCACAAACTCCCATCCGCCTTCACGCCGTAAGAGTTGTTATACCCCGTGCAAACATCCACCCAGTCGAAGTCCTCCCCAACCCGATACGGAACCAAACGTGTCGACACACTCCCATCTCCCAACTGCCCACTCCAGTTGGCCCCCCAAGCCCACAAGCTCCCATCATCGCGCACCGCTAAAGTGTGCCCGTCATTCACCGACATCCGCGTCCAAATAAACCCCGGCGCCGCCACCGATGACGGATAACTCAAAGCGGCTGCCGCACTGTCATTCCCCAACTGGCCATACGTGTCGTACCCCCACGTCAGTAAACTCCCCTCCCGCGTCAACACTCCCGAAAACGACCCAGGGTACGTATACAACCATGACGCAAACACTTGGTTCCCCTGCAACGCCGCATCAGCAGATCCCAAGGGCTGATACTTTTTCACCGAACTGTTCACCAAACTCGTCGTTCGACCCGACGTGTTCCCCCAGGTCCTCAACATCCCATCCACCCCCAAGCCCACACTGTAACTCCCCGCCCCATACGCCGACGCCCACTCCACTCCATCCCCCACCTTCACCGGCGTCGCTGAGTTCGACACCAACCCGTTCCCCAACTGCCCGCTGGAGTTGGAACCCCACGACCACAGGGACCCGTCCGCCTTCACCGCCAGCACATGCGCAGATCCCGTCGAAAAATCCGCCCAATCCGTTCCCGACCCCACCCGAATCGGGTTGTCCCGCTTATTCAAAAACGTCCCATCCCCCAACTGCCCACTCGAGTTCAACCCCCAGGCCCATAACGACCCATCCGCCTTCCGCGCCACCGTGAAATAGTTTCCCCCACTCGCACTCTTCCACCCCACTTCCGTCCCCACCCGCGTGGGTACCCGCAGCGTGCGAATCACCGTCGCCCCCGCAACGTTCGACGGATTCTGAACCGCATTCGACGTCAAAGGATTCGCCAACGTCAGATTCCCCGTCGCCGCCACCGCATTCCCCAAACCCCCACCCAACAACACCGCCGGATTCGTCCCGTAACCCGTCCCCCCCGACGTCAAATAGATGCTCTCCACCGCCCCCTGCCCCGATGTCCCGCCACTCGCCGCGCCACTGCCCGACGTAATCGTTACCGTCGGCGCCGACGAATAGTTCGCCCCCCCATTCGAAACCACCACTCCCGTCACCTTCCCCGTCCCGTCAATCGTCGCCGTCGCAACCGCTCCCGAACCGCCGCCCCCGTTGAAAACCACTCGCGGCGGATCCTGATACCCCGACCCTTGGTTCGTCACATTTACCGCAGTAACAATCCCGCCAGACACCGTCGCCGTCCCCGTCGCCCCCGACCCCACCGACGTAAACGTCACCCCCACATTGTTCCCCCCATAATACCCCGTGCTCCCATCCGTAATCGTCACCCCCGTCACAAATCCACCAGCATTCACCATAGCCGTCCCCGTCGCCGCCGCCCCCGAAACCGCCGTCAAGTTAAGCCCCGCCCCACTCGCCGTCGCCGCCACACTCATCTTCAACGCCGCAGAATACGTGAACGAGCGCGTGTTCTGCGTCGAACTAGCCGCCGCACTCAAGACGAACTGCGTGCCATTCGTAATCGACGAAATCACCGCATTCGCCGGAACCCCCGAAGCCGTGATCATCATCCCCACCGCCAACCCAGCCGTTGAAGCCGCCTTCACCGACGTCGATCCCGACGTTAAAGAAATCCCCCCAAACGTCAGCGTCCCACCCGAGCCGTTCGCCGTCGCATTCGCACTCATCACAAACTTCGTCCCATCCGTCACCGATACCACCGTGGCTCCATTCGGAATCGCCGTGCCACTCACCGGCATCCCCACCGCCAACCCATCCGTGCTCGTCACCGTCACCGTCGAGTTCCCCGACACCGTTACCATCCCACCAACCGTCGCCGTCGCCATCGAACCTCCATAACTCAAAATCTGCGAGATCGTCGCTCCCGCCGGGATCCCCGTCCCAGAAATCCCCAACCCCGTCGGCATCTCGTCCAAGTTCGACACCGCCACATTCGTGCTCCCAGAAACCGTCACCCCAGACGTTAACGTCCGCTGCGGCGCCGCAAACGTCACCACCGGCGCCGTCGTGTAGTTTTGCCCCGGATTTCCAACCACCACCGATCGCAACTTCCCAACCCGCGTCTTCGCCGCAGCGCCCGACCCTCCCCCCAACACCGTCACCGTCGGCGCCGACGTGTACCCCGCCCCCGAGTTCGCAACCGAAAAACCCGTCACAACCCCCACCGAAGTCGTCGCCGAAACCGTCGCTCGATTCGTAAAACCGCCCCCATCCAAAACAACCAGCGGCGGTAAATTCGGGTTCACGCTGTAGCCTCCACCCCCACTCAACAACGTCACCCCCGCAAGACGCCCCCCACTCAACGTCGCCAACCCATTCGCACCCGTCCCCACCGTCATCGTCACCGCCGGCGGCGCCGTGCTGTTGATGCCCGGATCCATAATCCCAATGTCCGTCACCACGCCGTTTTCAACGCCATTCGAAACCGCCGTCACATAGTTCGCAACCGCCAACCCCCCTGAGCCCGAGATGTAGTCCCCCACACTCACCATCGAAACATTATGCCCATACACCTTCGACGAACCCACCAACCCACCAACAGCCACGCTCTGCGCCGGAAGATCCCCACCCCACACCCACAAACTCCCATCCGTCTTAATCCCAATGGAATGGTACGAACCCACCCCAATGTCCGCCCAATCCGTGTCCGTCCCCACCTGCCCCGGAGCCAACCGATCCGTCACCGTCCCATCCCCCAACTGCCCCAACGTATTCGTTCCCCACGTCCAAATCGTCCCATTCGTCTTCAATGCCACCACGTGCCGGTCCCCCACACACACCTTCTTCCAGTTCGTCTCCGTCCCCACCCGCACCAACGAACTCGATAGCCGAGTCGTATACGTGTCCCCCAACTGACCCCAGTTGCCCCACCCACTCGTCCAAAGGCTCCCGTCCTCCTTGATGGCCGCCATCATCGGGTTCCCCGCACCCACCCCCCCATTCACCGAAACATGTTTCCAATCCCGCGCCGTCCCCACCTGCGTCCCGTTCGTCCCCCCAATCCCAATCCATAACGATCCGTCCGTTCGAATCGCCGCCATATTCACGTAACTCGCACTCCCAATCGCAAACCCGTTCGCCACCATCTTGAACTTGCGCTCGGGCAATACTTGCACAATCCGCGTCGCTTCCGCCGGCAAGTAATCCAAACTCCCAGGCTGTATCGCCTTCAACGTGATCTGACCCGCCACCCCCGTCAGCGTCACCACGTTCCCAACCAGCGTCCCAACCTCGCTCCCTCCCACCAACGCGTAACTCACCGCCATCCCAGACGACGCCACCGCACTCAACGTGA
>JBIIXW010000149.1:0-7764 GCA_044347165.1 Chthoniobacteraceae bacterium | reverse complement strand
CATTCAACAGATTGACCAGAGGGACGACGCCATTGTGGCGTTGCAACCGTTGCGGGCGGGGGATCGGGTATCTGCGGGGGGGGGGGAGTGGAAGTTGGTGACGGATGTGGGGGTGAAGCACAAGTTCGCGGCGCGATCCTTTGGGGTTGGGGAATTGGTGACGATGTACGGGGTGGTGGTGGGGAGAACGTCGCGCGAGGTTCGTGCAGGCGAGGCTTTCACTCTGGAAAATCTGGTGCATGCGTCGTCCGATTTTTCGGTGCGCGCGGCGCGTTCTGGTGTTGTGGCGCGTCCGGATGTTTCTCGGTGGATGGGGCGCACGTTTGACGGTTACCGGCGTCATGATGGGGGTGGAGTTGGAACGGCGAATCATTGGGTGGTGGTGCCGCTGGTTTTTTGCGAGAACCGCAATCTGATGATGATGCGGGCGGCGTTGGACGAAGCGCTCGGAGGGGTGAAGGCGGATCGGTTTCGGCGATTTGGACGCGAGTTGGCTGAGATGTGGGAAAGCTCGGGTGGAGAGGCGGCGGCTCTGGAAGCAATCGCTCCGTCAGGTCGGGATGGGTTTTCGCCGAAGCGTTTTCCGTCCTTTGACGGGGTGAAGTTCCTCATGCACAGCGGGGGGTGTGGCGGGACGCGTCAGGATTCTGATGCGTTATGCGGGTTGCTGGCGGGGTACATTAATCATCCGAACGTGGCGGGAGCTACGGTGTTGAGTTTGGGGTGTCAGCATGCGCAGGTGGAAATTTTGATGGCTGAGTTAGCGCGGCGAAATCCGAGTTTTTCTCGTCCGCTCCATGTTTTTGAGCAGCAGCGGAGTGAATCAGAGACGGACATGGTTGCGCGGGCGGTGCGTGCGACGTTTGCGGGGGTGGCTGCTGCTGCGGTGCAGGCTCGCGAAGCTGCGTCGGTTTCAGAGTTGGTGGTCGGATTGAACTGTGGTGGGAGCGATGGTTTTTCGGGTATTTCGGCGAATCCTGCGGTGGGGGTTGCTTCGGATGTGTTTGCGGCGTTGGGTGCGACGCCGGCGCTGGCGGAGTTTCCGGAGCTTTGCGGGGTGGAGCAGGAGTTGTGTGACCGGTGTGAGACGCCGGAGGCTGCGGAGCGGTTTGCGGATTTGATGCGGCGTTACGCGGCAGCGGCGGAAGCGTGCGGATCGGGTTTTGATCGTAATCCGTCGCCGGGCAACATTCGGGAGGGGTTGATTACGGACGCGATTAAGAGTGCGGGGGCGGCTCGGAAGGGTGGCACGGGATCAATCGTGGAGGTGGTGGATTATCCGGAACCGATTCGCCGTCGAGGCGGGTTGGTTTTGTACAACACGCCGGGGAACGATGTGGAGAGCACGACGGCTCTGACGGGGGGCGGCTGCAATGTGATGTTGTTCACGACGGGGTTGGGGACGCCAACGGGAAATCCGATTTGCCCGACGCTAAAGATTTCAACGACGACGGAACTGGCTGAGCGGATGCCGGATATCATTGATTTTGATGCGGGCACGGTGATTCAGGGTGCGGAGACGGTTGAGGCGTGCGGGCACCGGTTGGTGGATGTGGTGTTGGAGGTCGCCTCGGGCCGGACGATTCCCAAGGCGGTTTCGTTGGGGCAGGATGATTTCATTCCGTGGAAGCGCGGGGTTTCTTTATGAGCGATATGTTTTCTTTACGAAATAAGACGGCCCTGGTGACGGGGGGGGGATCAGGTATCGGGCGTGCGATTTGCGAGCGGTTTGGTGCGGCAGGGGCGGAAGTATTTGTTTTGGATCGTGATCAAGGTTTGGCGGACGAGGTTGCTGAGGCGATTCGCGGTGTGGGTGGTCAGGCGCATGCGTTGGTAACGGATGTGGCATCGGAGGCATCGGTTCAGGCAGCGGTGGCGTCGGCTGCGAGAGTGGACATTTTGGTGAATAATGCGGGTATTGCTCACATTGGAGGGGCGGTGGATACAACGCCTGAGGATTTGGACCGTGTTTTTTCGGTGAATGTGAAGGGGGTTCATCATCTCTTGCGGGCGGTGTTGCCGCGGATGGAGCAGCAGGGCGGGGGAGTGGTTTTGAATCTTTGCTCGATTGCGGCGAAGGTGGGTTTGGAGGCGAGGTTTGCTTACTCGGCTTCGAAGGGGGCGGTGTATGCGATGACCCTTCAGGTGGCGCGGGACTACATTAGCAAGAATATCCGGTGTAACTGTTTATGCCCTGCTCGCGTGCATACGCCGTTTGTGGATGGATTCCTTGCGCGGAATTATCCCGGTCGCGAGGCGGAGATGTTTGAGAAACTGTCGAAGGCTCAGCCGATTGGGCGTATGGCCTCGGCGGGAGAGGTGGCGGCTGCGGCGCATTTCCTATGTTCAGATGATGCGCGCTTTTTAAGCGGCGTCGCTTATGACGTGGACGGTGGGGTGATTGGCTTGCGGTGATGAAATGGTTTAAGATTTGAATAAGAGATTTTTATGATGACTGAAGAAACAGTTCCGGATTTTTCAGCGGTGGTGCCCGAGGTGACGATGGGGCGTTTGCTTGAGATTTTTCCTGGCGCGCAGCGGGCATTGTTTCGCGGCTACCACATTGGGGGATGTTCGAGTTGTGGATTTGGTGCGGAGGAGACGCTGGCGCAGGTTTGTGCGCGTCAGGATGGGTTGGCGGTTGCTGAGGTGATTGAGTTTCTCAAGCAGAGCGCGGAGTCAGACCGCCAGATGGAAGTCAGTCCGCGTGAGGCGCAGGTGCTGGTGGCGGAGGGGAAGGCGGTGCTGGTGGACATCCGTACGCGTGAGGAGTTTGATGCGGTGAACATTTCGGGGTCGACGCTGTTTTCGCAGGAGTTGATGGGGCAGTTGCCTGGATGGGATCCGGCGGTTCAGATTGTTTTCGTTGATCACGAGGGCAAGCGGAGTCCGGATGCGGCGGCGTATTTCGCTGGGCATGGGATGTCGAATGTCCGGTGTTTGCGCGGGGGAATTGATGCGTGGAGTTGCGAGGTGGACACCGCGTTGCCTCGGTATCGGTTGCAGTGAGATTTTAAGGTGTGGTTATGAGTCAGACGACGAACGGCGACGGGGAAGTGGCGAATCTTGGGGAGATGGCAGATGCGGATGCGATTGGCACGGTGGGGTCTCCGGATTGTGGGGATATGTTGCGGATGTGGGTGAAGTTCAAGGAGGACGCGCAGGGTCGTAAGGTGATTGACCGAGCGACGTTCCAGACATTTGGGTGTCAGACGGCGATTGCGGTTGCGAGTGCGGCAACTCGCTTGATTGCGGGGCGCACGCCTGAGGAGGCGTTACGGATGAGTGGGGAAGATTTGTCTGCGCCTTTGGGGCCACTTCCTCCGATGAAGATTCATTGTGCGCAGTTGGTTGAGGGGGCGTTGAAGTCTGCGCTGGAGTCTGTTGCTTCAGAGGGGGCAGGACATTCGGCTACTGTTGGTTCTGGTGCGTTGGGGGGCGTTGGCGCGGCTTCGACGTTGAAGGACAGTTTCCTGCCTGCGGTTCAGGGGGGAAGTAAGCCGAAGATTATTTTTAACAAGTGAACGAGAAGGGAAAACACGTATGAGTTCGGACAGTTCAAAGACGTTGGTTCGTGATGTTGATGCAGTGCGGATTCCGAGTGGGGAGCCGATGCGCCTTGTGGCGGGGATGTCGGTAACGATTACCCAATCGCTGGGGGGCAGTTTTACGGTGGTGACGTCGTCGGGGTTGGCGCGGATTCGCGGGGTGGACGCCGATGCGTTGGGGTTAGAGGTTCCGGTGGAGGCGCCTGTTGCGGCGTTACCGGCGGACGGGAGTGTGCCGGTGGTTGATGAGGGGGCGGTGTGGGGTCAGTTGAAGACGTGTTTTGATCCGGAGATTCCGGTTAACATTGTTGATCTGGGATTGATTTATGACTGTGTTGTGGAGCAGGTTGCGGGGCAAGCGGCTCGGGTATTGGTGAAGATGACGCTTACGGCACCGGGGTGTGGGATGGGGCCTGTGATAGCGAAGGAGGCGGAGCAGAAGATTTCGGCGTTACCTGGGGTGGGCGAGGCATCGGTGGAGGTGGTGTGGGATCCGCCGTGGAATCAGTCGATGATTAGTGAGGTTGGGAAGATGCAGCTTGGCATGATTTGAGTCGGGGCGTTTGGGAGCGTTTTTTCCCTCCATCATGGCGGTTCGGATCAAGATTTGCGGATTTACGCGGCCTTCGGATGCGGAGGCCGCTATTGATGCGGGAGCGCACCTTTTGGGCTTTAATTTTTGGGCGGGCAGCAAGCGGCACATCAGGCCGGACGAAGCGGCGGGTTGGCTTCGGACCCTGAGCGCTTTGGCGGTGAGGGTGGGTTTGTTTGTGAATCCAACGTTGGAGGAGGTTCGACGGGTGGTGGGGGAGGGGTTGGTCGATGTTGTGCAGTTGCACGGCGACGAGACGTCGGATTTTTGTGGGAAGGTTGGCGCGTTGGGAACTCGGGTGTTACGAGCGATTCGGGTTCGGGATGTATCGTCGGGCGATCGAGCCATTGAGGCGTCGTCGGGTCGTGAGGTGTTGATTGATGCCGCGGTTGAGGGGGCGTTTGGGGGGACGGGGGTTTCATTGAACCTTGATTTGGCGAGTGAGTTAGTGAGGCGTCATCCGGGGAGACGGGTTCTTCTGGCGGGTGGACTGACCCCTCTGAACGTGGCTCTCGCGGTGCGGACGGTGCGCCCGTCTGGGGTGGATGTGGCATCGGGTGTGGAATCGTCTCCTGGCGTGAAAGATGCCGGCCTGATGCGTGCGTTTTGCAGAGAGGTGCGCATCGCGGAGCAGGTTTTTTGAGCCTGATTTTCTCGAGCACTTCTGGAGCGCCTACGGGTGGATTGGGCTTCTTTACACGGGGTTTCGCGCGCCTTAACCTTTTCTGTTCCGTATGAAAAAAACCGTTGTCACTCCGCATGCTCCGAAAGCGGTTGGTCCTTACTCGCAGGCGGTGCTGATCGGAGACACTTTGTATTGCTCGGGCCAGATTCCTTTGGATCCGGAGTCCGGGGAGGTGGTTTCTGGCGGAGTGCGTGAGCAGGCCGAACGTGTCTTTCTCAATCTTGGAGCGGTACTGCGCGCGAGCGGGATGGATTTTTCTAACGTGGTTAAGGCGACGATTTTCACCACGGATTTGTCGAAGTTTGGTGAGTTGAACGAGGTATATGCCTCCTTTTTTTCTGAGCCGTATCCCGCACGATCGACGGTTCAGGTTTCGGCTTTGCCGCGCGGCGTGCAGGTTGAGGTTGAGGTGGTGGCGATTCGCGACGCTGACACCGCGGTTTAATGCTCAAAAAATGTCATCATGAATTCGTCTCCATCATTGGTTTCTGCATTGGATTTGTTTCGTCAGACGGGAGCGCTCCTGGACGGGCATTTCGTTTTGAGGTCGGGGTTGCACAGTCGCCAGTTTTTCCAATGTGCGATGCTGTTGCAGAACACGGTGATTGCTGCCGATTTGTGCGCTCGTTTGGCGGAAAAAGTACGCGGGCTCGGTGCTGAGCGGGTCATTTCTCCGGCATTGGGTGGGGTGATTGTTGGGCACGAGGTGGCCCGTTCGCTGGGGTTGCCGCATATTTTCGCTGAGAAAGAGGAGGGGCGTTTAGTTTTGCGGCGGGGTTTTGAGATTAAACCGGGCGACCGTTTTTTGGTGGTGGAGGATGTGGTGACGCGTGGGGGGCGGGTTCAGGAAACATTGGACATTGTGAGGAGTCGTGGCGGGGTGGTGGTGGGTGTGGTTTCGTTGGTGGACCGGAGCGGCGGGAATCTGCCGGATTTTGGGGCGCCGTTTGAGAGTTTGGTGCGGCTGGATGTTGAGACGTTCGAGGCGGACCAGGTGCCTGCGGATTTGGCGGGTATTCCGGCCGTGAAGCCTGGCAGCAAGTAAGCGGGGCGGGTGGGTCGCGGATTGAAGCATGATTTACCGATGTCGGTATAAGGATTTAAAGGAAGGACAAGTCTATGATTACGTGGTTGTTGAAGAAGATTATCGGTTCCAAAAACACGCGGTTGGTCAAATCGCTGCGGCCGGTGGTGGAAAGGATCAACACGATTGAGGAGGGGTTCCGCTCATTATCGGATGACGCACTGCGGGAGCAGGTCACTGGGTGGCGGAAGCGTCTCTCGGATGCGCCCGTTGAGCAGCATCCTCTGATTTTGGATGAGATTTTGCCGTACGCATTTGCGGCGGTGAAGAACACTGCTCGCCGTTTGGCGGAACGCAAACATGAGTACCTTGTTTGCGATCATCCGGTGACGTGGAACATGGTTCATTATGATGTTCAGTTGATCGGGGGGATTTGCCTGCATCGCGGGATGATTGCCGAGATGGCGACGGGGGAGGGAAAGACGTTGGTGGCGACGCTTCCGCTGTTTTTGAATGCGTTAGCGGGGCGGGGTGCGCACTTGGTGACGACGAACGATTATCTTGCGCGTCGTGATGCGGAGACGATGCGTGAGCTGTATGGATTCCTGGGTTTGACCACGGGGATTATCCAGCACGACCAATCTCCGGATGAGCGTCGGGAGCAGTACAATTCGGATATCACCTACGGGATGAACTCGGAGTTTGGGTTCGACTACCTTCGTGATAACGGGATGGCGACATCTCGTGAGCAGCAAGTGCAGCGCGGGCATGCTTTTGCGATTGTGGATGAGGTTGACTCGATCCTGATTGATGAGGCGCGCACGCCCTTGATTATTTCGGGGCCGGCGACGGTTTCGACGCACCAGTTCGATACGTTCAAACCGGTGGTGGAAGGTTTAGTGAAGCAGCAGACGTTGCTCTGCAACCGACTTTGTGCCGATGCGGAGACGGCTTTCGAAAAGAAGCAGTCCGAGGAGTTTGGGCGTCTGATGTACAAGGTGAAGCTGGGCAATCCCCGCAACAAAGCGTTGTTGCGTGCGATGGAAGACACTGAGAAGCGGAAAGCGATGGACAAGACGGAGTTGTCCTATGCGACGGACACGCGGAAGGAGGAGTTGTTCGCGTTGAAGGAGGAGTTATTTTTCACGATTGACGAGCGGCAGCACGAGGCGGATTTGACGGACAAGGGTCGGTCGTATTTGAGTCCGGACAATCCGGACGCGTTTGTTTTGCCGGACTTGATCACGCAGTTTGCTGAGATTGATCAGGACACGGCGTTGACGCCTGCGGAAAAGGTGGAGGCCAAATCGAAGCGTCAGGCGCACATGGATCATCAGTCGGAGCGGATCCACAACATTTCTCAGTTATTGAGGGCGTACTGTTTGTTTGAGCGGGATGTTCACTATGTGGTGGAGGAGGGGAAAGTGGTGATTGTGGATGAGTTCACTGGCCGCAAGATGCCGGGTCGTCGGTGGAGTGATGGGTTGCACGGTGCGGTCGAGGCGAAGGAGGGGGTTGTGATTGATCGGGAGACCCAGACGCTGGCGACGATCACCATCCAGAACTATTTCCGGTTGTATCGGAAGTTAGCTGGGATGACGGGCACTGCGGAGACGGAGGCGAACGAGTTCAGTGATGTGTATCGGTTGGACGTGGCGGTGATTCCGACGAATCGTCCGTGCGTTCGAAAGGACTTGAATGATTTGGTTTACAAAACGCGGCGTGAGAAGTTTAACGCAGTGATTACCGAGATTAAGGATGCTCATACGAAGGGGCAGCCGGTTTTGGTGGGGACGGTGAGCGTTGAGCAGAGCGAGGTTTTGTCGCGGATGCTGAAGCGGGAGAAGATTCCGCATGCCGTGTTGAACGCGAAGTATCATCAGCAGGAAGCGGAGATTATTTCGAAAGCGGGCCA
>JBIIXW010000090.1:0-12564 GCA_044347165.1 Chthoniobacteraceae bacterium | reverse complement strand
GCGCGGGGCGGTGACGATTTCGACGAATATGGCGGGTCGTGGCACGGATATTAAGCTGGGTCAGGGCGTGAGTGATTTGGGCGGTTTGTTTGTGATTGGGACGGAGCGACATGAGGCGCGGCGGATTGATCGCCAGCTTCGTGGGAGGTGTGCTCGTCAGGGTGACTCCGGGTTGTCGCGGTTTTATGTCTCGTTCGAGGATGATTTGATGCGGAACTTCGGCGCCTCGGGTCGGATGACGACGATGATGGAGCGATTGGGGTTGCAGGAGGGTGAGGCGCTGGAGCATCCGTGGCTGAACAAGTCGGTCGAGACGGCTCAAAAGCGGGTGGAACAGCGCAACTATCTAATTCGCAAACGTTCACTGGAGTTTGACGATGTGATGAATCGTCAGCGTGAGGTGATCTACGGATGGCGGAATGAGGCGATTTCCACGGATGACACGCGGGCCATGATTGAGGAGGTCATGGAGGAGACGATTCCTGAGCGTGTGGGAGGTTTTTACGCGGGTGGGTCGGAACCGGAAGTGGACGGGCTATTGCATTGGCTGAACACCACCTTCCCGTTGGGGATTGACCGCAAGGATTTGCCGTCCGGGGGGCACGTTGACGTGGGTCAGATGGTGGAGTTTGTGATGGAGAAGGTTCGTTCGGCTTACGCATTGAAGTGTGCGCATGAGACGCCGGAGTCGCTTCAGAGCATGGAGCGTTACATTCTGTTGAATGCGATTGACCGACTCTGGCAGGAGCATCTGTACGCGATGGATGCCTTGCGCGAGGGGGTATACCTCCGAGCCTACGGACAGAAGGATCCGTTGGTGGAGTTTAAGTCGGAGGCGTTTGAGATGTTTACGTCGTTAATGGGGACCATGAAGAACGAGGTGTTGCACAATCTCTTCCGGTCGACGTCGAATCTGATGGCGTTTGAACAGTTCCTCTCGAGTTTACCGCAGTTATTGACGGGGCCAGACGAGACGGGTGAGGCGGTACACACTCAGCTTCCTGCTTCGGGCGAGGCGCGACCTGATCCAACGGGTTTAGATGACGTATTTGCGCGGGTGTCTGCTGAGGCGCCGAAGATTGGTCGGAACGACCCGTGTCCGTGTGGGAGCGGGCGTAAATTTAAGGCGTGTTGCGGTGGATCTGCCGTTGTTTGAGTTTTTGGGGCACTGTCATGAGAGCTGCGTTCAAACTATTTCTGGGAATCGGTGGTCTTCTGACGTTTGTGGGGTGTCAGACGGATGTGCGCGTTCGCCGGGACATCACGTATCTCGGGGGGTACCGCCCGGTTTCGGAGCCCGGTCGCGCGCCGTTTGATAATGTGTCGTTTTGGGAAGGGGACGGGGTTGGGGGCAAGGCGGCTATCAAAATTTCGTTGAGTGAGCAGCGCGCTTATTTCTATCGCGATGAGCGATTGGTGGGCGTGTCCTATATTTCGACGGGCCGTGAGGGGTTCAACTCGCCGAAGGGGAGTTTTCAGATTTTGGACAAGGATGCGACGCATGTTTCGTCGCTGTATGGGGACTATGTTGATGCGCAGGGGCAGGTGGTTCAAAAGGACGTTGACCGCAAGAAGGATGCGATTCCTGCCGGTTGCAAGTTTGATGGCGCGAAGATGCCGTATTTCATGCGGTTTGCTGGTGGAGTTGGGATGCATCAGGGTTTCTTGCCGGGATACGCAGCCTCGCATGGTTGCATTCGGATGCCTGAGTTCATGGCGCGGAAGTTTTTTGAGAACGTGAGTCGGGGCACCCCTGTTCGAGTGGAGGATTGATATGTTACAGCGACGCGAAGTTCTCGTTTCGGCGGCAAGTTTAGCCCTGAGCGCGTGTGTCACGACGGAACGGCTGAATCCGTTTGGCTCCGAGCCAAGGTACCGGTGGATTGCGCTGAGGCTCGTTGGAAAAAAGGTGGGAGACGTGGTGATTGAACTTTCGGATCGCGCTCCGAACCATGCGCAAAACTTTTCGCGGCTCGTGTCGGCTCGATTTTATGAGGGGTTGGGGATTCACCGAGTGGTGGATGGTCGGTTTGTTCAGACGGGCGATCCTCTGAGCCGAAAGGGGGCAACTCGGACCATTGGGACAGGAGGCCCCGGGTACACTTTGGCTCCGGAGATTGGTTTGAAACACGTTCGCGGTGCGGTGGCCATGTCGAGGCTTTCGGATACGGTCAATCCGAGTCGGCGCTCGAACGGGAGCCAGTTCTTCTTCGTGTTAAAGGATTCCCCGGAGTTCGACGGTCGGAACACGGTTTTCGGAATGATGGTCCAAGGATTGGAGTTTCTTGATGAGATTTCGAACTTTCCGGTGAACGGCTCTGGGGCTCCGATTGAGTCCGTGAAAATCAGTCGCGTTCGCGGTTCCGAGATTTCCGCTGAGGACGCGCTCCGGAAGCTTTGACGGGTCGAGTTGCTGCAACAAGGCGACCGGCGTGAGATTGCTTCAGCTGAGGGAGAGGACCTGAACTTTGCCCCACTCCGGCCAGAGTCCATTTTTTCGGTGGGGTTGCGAATGGGCAGCGGCGAGGACAATCGATTTTCCGTCGGCACTGAATCGGGCCTGTGTGATTCGGTTTTTGGTGTCGATGGAGTGGACGAGGCTTCCGTCTTGAGCGGAGAACAGTGCGGCATTCCAGGTGCCTTGCGCTTGGCGGCCCGCCATGAAAAAATGTGAACCATCTGGCATCCACACGATGCTTTCCATCAGGCCATTACCGTGTTGACCGTCCTTGATGTGGTCGCGTTTCTCGCCTTTTTTCCAGTCCCAGCGTTGCCAGGTCATCTTACCGTTTCCCGCCATGGGGTCTCCCATCGGGCCCATCCCGCAAATCGCCAGCGTGTGTCCATCGGGCGAGAACGACATCCCAAAGATCCCGCCGCAGTGGTGGTGCGTTTTAATCGAACCCCACGAGGTAAAATCGGGCGAGGTAAATGACGCAACTGGGGTGGTCGCCGACTTGCGAAGGTCCCAAATCCGGACTTCTCCCATTATGTTTCCTGCTGCGAGAAAATGACCGTCTGGCGAGAAGGCGCAGCTTTGCACAGGGGGCACGTGTTCAAACGCTGCGACAAGATCCCCTGAATAGGTGTCGAACACTTTGACTGATGGTTCGGTCTCCGGAGCAGGTTCATATTTCCAACCACCCGGGAGGTACTGTCCAGTTGTGGATGCGACGCGGGATCCATCGGGTGAGAGTGCGAGTTGCCAACTCCAGAACTGATGGGCGGGCACACGACGCCAAGAGCGACCGGAGGCGGTGTCATGCCAGAGGAGTGCCCCGTCATAACCGCCCGAGATTAATGTTTTTCCATCGGGTAGGAGGACGCAACCGCTCGCGAAGGAAGAGTGCTTCCCTGTGAACTCACGCGTATTTTTTGATTCGAGGTCTATGCCGTGGATGACCCCATCGGCGCATGCGGCGTAGGCAACCGATGCATCGGGTGAAATGGCGAGTCCGAGAGCTCCGGTGGGTAGTTTTGTCTCGCGTACGGAGGTCAGTTTCATGGCGGTTAGGCGAGGAGCTCGCGAATGGGAGCCACCTTGTTTTCGACGCGATGGAAGGTCGGCATTCCATCGAGTTCGTATTCTGCGTGAGGGTCGAGTCCGAGGGCAGTGAAGATGGTTGCGAAGAGGTTTTGTTCGTTGAAAGCGGTCCCGTCGACATCGACCCCATCGACATCCGTTGCGCCGGTGACAATACCCCGTTTGAGGCCGCATCCCGTCATCATCATGCTCCACGCGTTTGGGTAGTGATCACGTCCGCGCGCTGCGTTGATCCAAGGGGTACGGCCGAACTCGCCCATGGCGATGACGAGGGTGGAGTCGAGGAGTCCGCGGGATTCGAGGTCGTTGATGAGGTGGAAAAGAACGCGGTCGAGTTCTGGCACGAGCATCTGGTGAATTTCGTGTTGGAAGACGTGGTTGTCCCAGTTCATCCCGTTGGCGACCATGACGAATGGAGCGCCGTTTTCGACGAGGTTTCGCGCCATGAGGGCATGTTGCGCGAAGCTGCCCGGGCCGTACCGTTCGCGATCTTTTGCAGGAAGACGTTCGATGTCGAAAAGGTGTGCGCTGGCGGAGAGGCCCTTCATCCGTTCAAAAGCGGCGTTTTGACTGCGTGCGACGGTGCTGGATCGTGTTTGTTCGAACCTTGCAGCGAGAAATTTTCGGAGTGTTTCGCGTGATTCGCGGTCGGCAGCTGGGAGCAAGTCGCTTCCCTCCCTCAGAAGCTTGGTGTAATCGCCGCCGAGTCGTACAGGGCTGTGTTCCGAGCCGAGCCAACCCGCCCAGTTCCCTGCTTTGAAGGCTTCGAACTCGTTTCCCCCGGGAATGGGATCGAGCAGGACGAAGTTTGGAATGGTTGCATCGAGTCTGCCGAGCGATTGGGAGATGACGCTGCCGAGGGTTGGTCGGGTGAATCCAGGGCGATCTGGGTTCCCCCGTTGCAGGAGGCTGATTGCTTGAAAATGCTCGGGTTGAGCTGTTTTCATGTTCCTGACGATATTTAGTCGGTGCGCAATCGATGCGCATTTCGGCATGAGTGAGGAGAAGTGAATGCCGGGGATTGTGGTGCGAATGCTTCCAAAGGGCCCGCCGCTTGGGCGTCCGGGTTTGGGGTCCCAAGTTTCGAACTGGCTGGGGGCTCCACAGAGCCATAGGAGGATGCAGTGTTTCTTCGCTTTTGCGGTTTGCTCGGCGAGACCCTGACGAAGGAAGAGGCCTTCGAAGCTGGTTGCTGTTGCTAGCGCGCCGCCTGTGAGGCCCTTGAGGAAGAGGCGGCGGTGGAGTTGGTGATCTCCGGTGTTGCAGGGGGTGGACATCGCGGACGCTGGGTTGTTCATCGGGGAACGATTAGAAACTCGGGGCTCGTGACGAGGGCGTGAACGATGTTGCGAATGGCGTTGATACGCCCTTCCTCGGTCGAGGAGGCGGCTTGGATTGCATCGGCAAAATACTTGGCTTCATCGGATTCTGGTTTTCGACCGAGGGTCGCTGTGAACGCCTCGATCACACAGGTTTCCGGCGGGGTGACGGTTTGGAGACGTGCGATCAGCGGACTTTCCGGTTGGGTGACTTCGCGGAGCAGGGGAGAGGTTGTGAGGAACTGCGCCTGAACAAAGTTGGCGTTGTAGTCTTTTGGAAGGACGTCGGGGATTGCGGCGATGGCTGCTTTGCGGAGAGGTTCGTGTTCGGGAGGAAGTCCGGCGACGATGCGCCAGGAGCGGGATAGCTGTTCTGCGGTGAGTGGGCGTTCGGGAGCACTGGCGAATGCGGTTGGATCGGTGGTTGGGCCTCCGGAGAGCGCGTAGGGTTCGCTGAGAACGATTCCGTGGAGGAGGCGTTTCACGTCGTATTGATGACTTTCAAAATCGCGGGCGAGCCATTCGAGCAGTTCGGGATGGCTCGGCACGTTACGGGCGTTAATCTCATCGGCGGGATGCACGATTCCTCGGCCCATGAGTGCGGCCCACATCCGGTTGACGAATGCCCGAGCGAGGAGTGTGTTTCCGTCGGTGGCGATATCCGCAAATGTTTCCCGTCGCGAGTAAAGCGGGACGCGGACTTTGGCTTTGGCGTCGACGTAAAGGTCGTCTTTGTCCTCGGGTTTGTGGTCACCAGCAGGCCACGTTTCGGTGACGGTTCTTCCGTTGAGGAGAGTGATGATGGCCGGTTGTGATTCCTTCTTGAGGTTGGTGAAGTTGACGAATCCTCCCACGGCTGATTCTGTGACTCCGTTGGAACCATCGACGTTTTTACTTCTGTTGAAGGCGGTTACGATGCCCCAGTAGTGGGACTGCTTGATTTCGCGGGCGAGTGGGTGGTCATGGCACTGTGCGCAATCCATGCGCGTGCCATAGATTAAAGGGGCAACAGCTTCTGCGATGGCTTGGTGATCGTTCTTCCGCTCGTAAAGAAACCACGTTGACCCTTTTGTCTCCGGTCGGTCACCACGTCCGGTAAGGATTTGGTGAACGGTCCGATTCCACGGTTGGTTCGCTTGAAAGGCGTTCTCGAGGAAGCCGTACCACCCGCTTTGTTTGCGTCGGTCCTCGCTGGACCCGCGTTTGGGGCGTCCCATGAGGAAGTTGTCCCAGAGCTCGCGCATGCGGATGGGATACTCTGCGGAATCGAGCAGACGTTGGACGGCTTGGCCACGTTTGTCGGGGGCGGTCGAGCGGGTGAATGCTTCGGACTCCTGCGGCGTTGGGATGCGTCCGACGAGGTCGAGGGCAGCGCGTCGGAGCCAAGTGGAATCGGAGAGGGGGGCAGATGGTTTGATGGCACGGCGTGCCCAGCCCTCTTGGACTAGGGTGTTAATCGCGGTTGGAATGTCATTGAAAACTCGGGTTTCGGGGGATGCGGCGACGGTGCCGGTTGGAATCGTGGGGGACTCGGACAAGTTTGCGATCCATTGGCGGATTGCCTCTCGGTCGAGCGTTGAGAGCTGTTTTTTGGGCGGCATGTGCGGGTCGCTACCTTCCGATAGCACGGTCAGGAGCGGGCTTGCCTCTGGGTTGCCGGGTTTCACGATGGGTCCAGATTCACCTCCTTTAAGAACGGCAGGGAGATTATCGAGTTCGATGCCGGCTTTTTGTTCGATGGGGCCGTGACACTTCACGCAGTGAGTGTCGAGGAGGGGTTGGATACGAGTGTGCCACGAGACGCCATTGTCCGCCGCGCTGGAGGGGAGCGAGAGGAGGAGTAGCGAAGCGAGGGAAACCAGTGGGGCGGTGCCGGGGCGGGCGTTGGCCATCGAGGGAGGATACCCCATTTGCCGAACCAATGTTAGGGCCGAAAGAGGGTCGCTTTGGTAAGAATCGCTGGGAGCGGAGGGGCTCCCAGCGAGCTCATGGATTGGCTTTAGATAGAGACGTCGTCGTCTCGACGGACGCGAATCCTGGGGACGATAAACTCGAGGAGACGCGCGGTGGATTCGTCGAGTGTTTCGCGGTCTGTGTGGAGGACGATTTCTGGATTTGCGGGTTCCTCGTAGGGGGAGTTGATTCCCGTAAACTCGGCGATTTCGCCGTTGCGTGCGCGTTGATAGAGGCCTTTGACGTCTCGAGATTCGCAAGTTGCCAGCGGGGCATTCACATAGACTTCGAAGAACTCGACGCCACTTTCGAGCGCGATTTCACGGGCCCGACGACGATCGGATTGATAGGGGGCGATGAACGCGGTCACGACGATAATGCCGGCGTCGGCCATGAGCTTGGCGACTTCGGCAACGCGACGGATGTTTTCAGTTCGGTCTTCGTGCGAGAACCCGAGGTTCGCGTTGAGCCCGTGGCGAACATTGTCTCCGTCGAGCACGTATACCTGATTGCCGAGGTTGAAGAGTTCGCGCTCGAGGTTGCGAGAGATGGCTGATTTGCCTGCGCCGCTGAGTCCGGTAAGCCAGATGACGGCACCGCGGTGACCATTCCGGAGGTTTCGGTTCGTCGCGGTGACATTGCCCTCTGACCAAAAGATATTGGAGCTCTTGACCTTGCTGCGGTCTGCGTAGACCCCGCTGTGAATGATTCCACCGCCGGCGACTTGGCGGTTGTCGACGATGACGAAACGTCCGAGCAGTGGGTTCCGGTCGTGATTATCCATCACGAGGGCTCCCCGCGTTTGCAGGGTGACCTCCGCGACATCGTTTTTTGCGATGTGGTCTCGCCCGCTCGTGACCGTGTCGAGCGTGGATGCGTCGATAATGCGTTCGATATGAACGATTTCTGCGTCGAGTTCTTGGGTGGCGAGTTTGATGCGATAGGGCTGTCCTTTTTGGAGGTTGGTTTTTCCCATCCAAAAGATGCGCGCTTTGAAACGGTTGGAGACGATGGGTGCGTCGGTTTCGAGGGACGCGAGGTGGCCGCGTCGAACAAAGATTTGTTCGGTGAGGGTGATGGCGACGGATTCGCCGGCTTTGGCTTCGGTTTTTGTTGGGGCGCTCCAGACTTCGATGGAGGCGACGGTGCTGGTTTTGTTGTCGGGCGAGAAGACGAGTTGATCGCCGACTCGGAGGGTTCCGGACTCGATACGTCCGGCAAAGATGCGCCGATCATCGAAACGGTACACATCTTGGATGGGGAACCGGAGCGGCATGTCATTGAGCGGCACGGGGGGCTCGAAGGTATCGAGCATTTCAAGGACGGACGGGCCTTGGTACCAGGGGGCGGGATTGGAGCCATCGAGGGCGCCGCGTTTTGCGATGTTGATTCCTTCGCGTGCGGAGATGGGGACGAAGGTGCGTGCTTCGACGCCGATTTGCTTGAGGAACGCGGAGTATTCTTCGCGCACGCTGGAGAAGATTTCTTCCGAGAAGCCGACGAGATCCATTTTATTGATGGCGACGACGACTTGTTTGATTCCGAGAAGGGAGAGCAGGTAGCCGTGGCGTCGACTTTGTTCCTGGACGCCTTCATTTGCAGCGATGAGAAGGACGGCGGCATCGGCGCTGGCGGCACCGGTGATCATGTTCTTGAGGAACTCTTTATGACCTGGTGCGTCGATGATGACGTAGGGGCGTCGGTCCGTTCGGAACTGGATTTGGGTGGTGTCGATGGTGATGTTTTGCTCTTGCTCTTCGAGGAGGGAGTCGAGGAGGAAGGCGTATTCAAAGTCCATGCCCTCGGCCTCGGCGGCGGCCTTGATTTGGGCGACTTTTCCATCTGGAAGAGAGTTGGTGTCGTGGAAGATGCGTCCGATGAGGGTGGATTTACCGTGGTCTACGTGGCCGACGAAGACGACGCGCAACCGGTCTGAGGCGGGCGCTGGGAGAGTGTTGGAGGACATGACAGTACGGAGGGTGTGTGTTGTTGAGAGAGGTGCAGGCGTTCGGGCGGGATTCTTACATGAATCCTTTTGCGCGGAGCTTCTGCATGGCGTTGCGCTCGTAGTTGTCTTGGGCGCGTCCGGCGCGTTCGCTGGTTTTGGTGGTGCGCAGTTCTTCGATGATATCGTCGATGGAAGATGCGTCGCTTTCAGCGGGATTGCTGATGGGCCAGCAGCCGAGGGAGCGGAAGCGGCGGCGGACGCCGTCTGGGCTGGTGCGGGAGAAATACATTTGGGGGATGGGAATCCCTTCTCGCTGGATGTAGAGCCAGATGTCGCGTTCGGACCAATCGAGGAGTGCCTGAACGCGGACGTGTTCGCCTGGGGCGCAGGATGTTGTGAACTGGTTCCAGAACTCCGGCGGTTGGTCTTTATAATCCCATTCGAAGTCTTTGTTGCGCGGGGAGAAGTATCGCTCCTTGGCGCGGGTGGGGTCTTCGTCGCGGCGGATGCCCGTGATGAGAGCGTCCCATTGGTGTTCGGCCATTACTTGCTGGAGTGCGGCCGTTTTGAGTTCGTGGGTGACGGTGACGGGGTCTGCGGTGTCATACCCGATGGGGCCTCGAGCGGCGTACTCGCCAGTGCCGGCGCGGGCGTCTTCGTTGATCTTAACGATAAGGTTGAGGTTGTGGTAGGCAACGGCCCAGTCACGGTACGCCAGCATTTCTGGGAACTCGTATGTGGTGTCGATATGGAGGAGAGGGTAGGGGATATGCCCACAGAACGCCTTTTTGGAGAGCCAGATGAGGACGTTGGAATCTTTGCCCATGCTCCAGGGCATGCAGATATTTTTGAAGTGATGGAAGGCTTCCCGGATGAGGAAGATGCTCTGGGCTTCGAGTCGGTCGAGGTGGATGGCATCTTCGTGGGAGATTTTCTCGGGGAAGAAGGCGGGGCATGAACCAGCGGGAGGTGCGGGGTATTGGCGACCGTAGGCGGGGTGGCCTGATAGGTCCGGGAGTTTCGGAAGTTCGTTAGGGTTCTGTGTGCTCATGGCGATGATTTTTGGAAGTCGGTTTGGGGTTAGATGGAGGCTCCGAGAAAGGTGTGGATTCCGCATTCGGCTTTGTCGAAGCCGGTCCAGCGTCCAGCACGCTCGTGCTCGCCGGCGGCGGTGGGTCGAGTGCAGTGGGTGCAACCGATGGAGCGGTAGCCTTTGGAGGAGAGGGTATTGGTCGGAATGTTGTATGTTTGGAGATAGGCTTGGACTTGTTCTTTGGACCAGGCGGCCATGGGGTTTAGTTTCAGGATGTAGCGGTCACGCAGGACATCGAAGTGGTAGAGTTCGAGGAGTTGGACGCTGGATCGGGTGTCGCTTTGTTGGCGGCGAACGCCGGTGATCCAGACGGCGAGGTTTGCGAGTTTACTTTGGAGCGGGACGACTTTGCGGAGGGTGCAGCAAAGGTCGGGTTTTTTGAGCCAGAGTTCGTTGCCGAGTTCGGCGGCCTGTTGTTCGGGCGACTGGTCGGGGTGGATGGATTCGATGGGGATTCCGAAGAATGATTCGAGTTGGGCTTTCAGCGCGAGGGTTTCGGGGAAGAGAAACCCGGTGTCGATGGTGAAGACGGGGAGGGGAATCCCTGCGGTGACGGCGTGATGGATGGTGACGAGGCCGGCGCCTTGAAAACTGGTGCCGATGGCGGCGGCGGTCCCGTATTGTTTCCAGGCCCATGCGAGCAGTTCTTCGAGCGGCGCGTTCTCGAAGGCCGCGTTAAGTTCGCGAACAGCCTCGGGCGAAGGAAGGTGAAAGGCGGCGCTCATTGTCTACAAAAACTATAGGATTACTATCTCATGCCGGAATGGATTGGTCAAGGGGAAGGTGTAGTGGGGATTCGTTGTCCTCGGCTTCCGTTGGTGGCGGGTCTTGGGCGCCATGCCCGTTTATCGGCAAGGGAAATGCGCTCGAACGGAATCGCGCCGTGAGAGGTTCATCGGCGCCTTCAGCCCTCCCTGTTGTGGGGGGGATTGTTCGTGGTGTTGGTACTGCTGTGCGGCGGACTGGAAAGTCCGCCCTCCGGCGAAGGTGGGCGCGCCGTGAGGAGAGCGGACTTTCTAGTCCGCTGTCGCGTACCCTTGGAGCACAATCGGTGACGGTCGAGGTGCGCGTCCGCCTAGTAGACGAGCCAAGAGTTCCAAGAGGCGATGCCCAAGGCGGCGAGTGCGGAGATGATGAGCCAGCCGCGACTGTGTTTGCCCAAAAGGGTCAGGACGATAAATGCCAGAAGGGTGATTGCCCCCATCAGTGAATACGTTACGCCCGGGGGAAGAGTGTCGAGTCCGGGGATATTGCGGAGGAAGGCGCCCGGCAGGGTGGGGAGGGCTTTCAGCAAACTCCAGCGGTGGCTGTCTGAGGGCATGGTTCGGAACAGGATCCAAACAAACGGTAGATACAGGCAGATCAGGTGGATAAGCACGACGGTGCCGGTCCGAGGGGGCTGTTCCTCGGCGAGCGGTGTGATAAAGAACTGACTGCGTTTGGCCATGGGCGAACTAGACAAACCCGTTTCGAGGGCTGGACTCCAGCCAAAACCGGAGGTGGGCGACGAGGCGGTGGCATTTGGGCACCTTTCTTCGGAAGCAGCTTTGTTTTTGACCGGCTTCTGGTACAGCGGAGGCTTCCTAAGCAACCCCTCTATGAGCACCGAGAATATCGAGTCACACCTGAACGAGCGTCGCGTTTTTAAGCCTGCGCGCGAGTTTTCTAAGAAAGCGCGGATCCAGAACCTCGCGGAGTACCGGAAGATGTGGGAGGAGAGCGTGAAGCGTCCGGACCGTTTCTGGGGGCGTGAGGCGTCGGAGCTTCAGTGGCAGCAAAAATGGAGCAAAGTTTTGGAGTGGAAAGAGCCGTTCGTGAAGTGGTTCGTTGGTGGAAAAATCAACGTCTCTGAAAACTGCCTCGACCGGCACCTTGGAACGGCGCGCCAGAACAAAGCGGCCATCATTTGGGAGGGCGAGCCGGGTGAAAAGCGGACCATCACCTATTTGCAGCTTCACCGTGAGGTTTGTGTCTTTGCGAATGTGCTAAAGCGGCGTGGCGTGCGGAAAGGGGATCGGGTTTTGATCTACATGCCGATGATTCCGGAAGCTGCGGTGGCGATGTTGGCGTGTGCTCGGATTGGGGCGACGCACTCCGTTGTGTTCGGAGGATTTTCTGCGGAATCCATCCGCGAACGGATTGCGGACTCAGGGGCGAAGTTGATTGTGACGTCGGACGGCGGCTATCGGCGTGGGGCGATTGTTCCGTTGAAAAAGAACGTGGATGACGCGCTGAAAGGAGACGCCCAAGGGATCAAGGGAGTGATTGTTTTCCGGCGGACGGGGCAAGAGGTGCAGATGGATGAAAAGCGTGATCACTGGTGGCACGAGGAGATTACCCATGTCGATGCTGAATGTCCTGCAGCTCAACTGGATAGTGAGCATCCGTTGTTTATCTTGTACACCTCAGGATCCACGGGCAAACCGAAAGGTATTCTGCATTCGACGGGCGGGTATTTGTTGGGTGCGTATGTGACCAGCAAGTACGTTTTCGATTTGCGAGATGAGGATGTTTACTGGTGCACGGCGGACGTGGGATGGGTCACGGGGCACAGTTATCTCGTTTATGGACCGCTTGCGAATGGTGCAACGTCGTTGATGTACGAGGGGGCTCCGAACTGGCCGGAGAACGACCGTTTCTGGAGGATTATTCAGGAACATCGGGTGACGATTTTCTACACGGCGCCTACGGCGATTCGCGCCTTCAT
>JBIIXW010000052.1:0-20349 GCA_044347165.1 Chthoniobacteraceae bacterium | reverse complement strand
CGATCCACTTCTGGCTGCCGTTCAAGGTAACTCAAGACGCGGCGCTGCAGGGCGTACCATAAGTAATCCGAGCTCTGCGTTGGATCCGTGATATCAGCCCCGCCAGGTAGCGTGGTAATCACGCGCTCCCCCGCCTTGCCATCCATGTTTCCGTGCGCAAGTCGCGGCGGGTATTTCGTGTACTGTACCCGCTCACCGGTTTTGCCGCAGTAGTCATGCGCCATCACCGCCCAACCCTCTTTGACATAACTGGGATCAATCGCGGCCTGCCCCATCCACCCGTGAACCATCAGAAGTCCGGGCGCTTTTTCCGCACCCACTTTGACGCTGTACTCACAGTACACACGCACTTCCTCCGCATTAACATAAGCGCTGATGTAGCTCTTCCGTTTGCGAACCCCCTCCCGCACAACGTCTTCAACGACCTCTTCTTTGAAGTCTCCCCTGCTATCGTCGTACCCTGCCCAAAGTTCTTTCGGAGAAGGTGCTCCGAAAACGCCTGCCCCTCCCAAAAAAACAGCGAGTAGGACTGCACAGATGAGATGGCTAAAACGGCATTTCATGCCCGGTCGACGAGCAAGCAATGTTCCCCATCACCCTTGAGGTGAACAAGGGCGACGCAGCGCACTCCGAGCGAGAAAAGGGCAAACTCTGAGTGCGCGGAAAAGCGCTTGGAATCGGCGCGCTGGAAGGTTGTCTTTCCACAGGCTTATGCACCTTTCCAAACTCATCGCTTTCCCGCTCGTAGCGGCCGCCGTCGTCATCCCCGCGGCGGCCTCGTCCGACAGCGCTGATTTGAGCCACTTCGAAAACAAGATTCGCCCCGTGCTCGTCGAACGGTGCTACGAATGCCATTCAACGTCGCAAAAGGTAAAAGGTGGTTTGGTCCTCGACACCAAAGACGGTCTCCTCAAGGGCGGTGATACAGGCCCAGCCATCGATCTCACCTCACCCGACAAAAGCCTTCTCGTCAAAGCACTACGCCATCAAGACGATCTTCAAATGCCCCCGAAAAGTGACCGGCTCCCAGAGTCCGTCGCCAACGACTTTGCCCTCTGGATCAAATCGGGAGCACCCGATCCTCGAACGTCCGAATCCAAACCGGCTCAGGGCATCGACTGGCACAAAGCACGGCAACACTGGGCATTCCAAGCGGTCAAACGCCCACCCCTCCCGAGCGAATCGAGCAGCGCCCATCCCATCGATCAGTTCATCCGCGCGCGACTCGCACAGGAGGGCCTCCAACCCTCAGCGCAAGCACGTGCCCGCACTCGCATTCGGCGCCTGAGCTTCACGTTGACGGGACTGCCTCCCGCATTCGAGGACGTGGAAGCTTTTGAGAAGGATGCCTCAGCAGAGCACTACCGCAGGCTGGTAGACCGCTACCTGAGTTCACGGGAGTTCGCGGAAAAATGGGGCCGACACTGGCTCGATGTCGCGCGCTACGCCGAAGACCAAGCCCATACATTTGGCGTAAAACCAAACTCCGAGGCGTGGAAATACCGAGACTGGGTCATCAACGCGTTCGAACAGGATCTTCCCTACGACACCTTCGTTCGCCACCAGATTGCCGCTGACTTTCTTCCTGAACCCGACCGCAAAGCCAACCTCGCCGCTCTCGGGCTCTTCGGACTTGGCGCTCAGTATTACAAAAACACCGACGCAGCTCGCGCGATTGCGGATGAACTCGACGATCGCGTCGACACCCTTTCCCGAGGGTTCCTCGGACTTACCCTTTCCTGCGCTCGTTGCCACGATCACAAATACGATCCCGTTCCAACGCAGGACTACTACTCCATCGCGGGCGTCTTCCACTCCTCCCGACTCGTCAATGCCCCCGAGGCCACTCAGCAAGAGATTGATCGCTACAACGAGGCCAAAAAGCAGCTCGACGCCGCAGAACTCGAACTAAACCTCTTTGTGCGAGAGCAGCGTCATGCCGCTTTGCTGGAACATTGCGACCAGACCGCAGGGTCTTTCGCTGCCCTCGATGCCGTACTCTCCGAGAAACGCCGAGCGCCTTCGCTCACGGTTCCAAAGGACCTCGATCCTCTTTTCAAACTTCTTGAGCGATTCCATAACGACAAGAAATACAAGAACATCGCGGCGGCGTGGCTCTCGCTCGAGGCGGCCGGCTCGGAAGAAGAAAAATCCCTTTGCACAGACATTCTCCGCGACGCGTTCGCTGATACGGTTCAAAAGGAGCAGGCGGCATTTATCAGCAAAAAGCCGGACAAGAATCTTCAAGAAATCGTGGATTCGCTGTTTGGAGAAAAAGGAGCTGCACCCCTTGGTGACGGCTGGAAAAGCACAATCGCCCCGGAGGCGCGGCAGCAACTCGCGTCGCTCGAATCCACTGCGGCTGAACGGAAAAAAATCCTCGGGCCCGAACTTCCGGTGGTTCATGCCATCGCTGAAAATAAACCCGCAGACCTGAAGGTTTACATTCGCGGAAATCCAGCGAATCAAGGCGCAATCTCGCCACGCCGCTTTCTCCGCGTCCTCGCGGGCGATGATCCGACACCCTTTGCACAGGGGAGCGGACGCAGTGAACTGGCGGATGCGATTGCCGATAAGGCGAATCCGCTCACCCCACGCGTCATGGTCAACCGCCTGTGGGGGTGGACGTTCGGACGAGGCATCGTAAACACGCCGAGTAATTTTGGGGTGTTGGGGGATAAGCCGACGCATCCCGAACTGCTCGACTGGTTGGCCGCGGAGTTCATGGAGAAGAACTGGTCGGTGAAATCCGTGCTCCGGCTTCTCGTCACTTCAGAAACATTTCAGCAGTCCTCGGAGCCCTCCCCTGTGTCGCGGGAGAAGGACGGCAACAACGCGCTGCTGTCGCGTTTTCAAAGTCGGCGCATGGACATCGAGAGTTGGCGCGACAGCGTGTTATTTGCGGCCGGCTCCTTGGAACCAGCGAAGGGTGGCCCCACTTTCCCACTGAGCGACAGCAAGGCGGCGAAGCGGACCGTCTACGCGAAGGTCAGTCGTCACGAGCTGGATTCTCTCCTGCGACTCTTTGATTTTCCGGATCCGAATATCACCAGCGAGAAACGGGTAGAGACCACCATCCCGCAGCAGCAGTTGTTCATGATCAACAGCCCGTTCGTGCTGACACAGGCCGAGCGACTGGCCAAGCGAGTCAAGGCCGCTGCCAACGATGACGCCGAGCGTGTGCGCATCGCGCACCGCTTCACGCTTTCTCGCGAACCGGCCCCCGAAGAGGCCGATTTGCTCGGCCAATTCTTGAGGCAACAGGATCGTGATTCTGAGAAAAACACGGCTAAACAGGAACGCATTGAGCGCCTGTGCCAGGCACTCCTGATTTCGAACGAATTCCTCTTCATCGATTGATCACCACCCCATGAATCTCCCCCTCTCTCGCCGTGATTTGCTCGCCCGTGTCGGCACGGGGACCGGTTTACTTGGCCTCAGCGCATTGCTCGGCCAGCAGGCCTCTGGAGCGGACGCAACGCCACTCTCACCACGCCAATCCCACTTTCGCCCGCGCGCAAAGCGACTCATCCATCTCTTCATGAACGGCGGTCCTTCGCAGGTGGACACCTTCGATCCCAAGCCGGAGCTCACCAAACATCACGGAGATAAGCCCCAGTTGGCCGACAAAAAAACGGAACGGAAGACGGGCGCGCTCATGCGCTCACCCTTCGCGTTCAACCGGATGGGCAAATCCGGTATCGAGGTGAGCGAGATTTTTCCTCAGGTCGGAAGCTGCATCGACGACATCTGCGTCATCCGCTCGATGCACACCAACATCCCCAACCACGAGCCTTCGCTCCTGATGATGACGAGCGGTGAAACTCAGCCGACAAGGCCGAGTTTTGGATCGTGGCTGGTGTACGGTCTCGGTACCGAAAACGCCAATCTGCCGGGCTTCGTCGTGCTGTGCCCAGGCAAGCCAGTGGTGGGTCCCCAACTCTGGTCCAGCAGCTTCCTCCCCGGCGTTTTCCAAGGGGTTCATGTGAACAACGGAAATCTGGATCCGAAACAGATCATCCAGAATATTTCCAACCCGCGCCTCGGACCTGGCGCACAACGCGAGCTGATGGATCTTCTCGGAACGATGAATCGTCGGCACGCCGACGCCCATGGACGCGATAATCCGCTCGAAACGCGCATCCATTCCCTCGAAATGGCTTTTCGAATGCAGTTTGAAGCTCAGGACGTGTTCGATCTTTCACGCGAACCGGAGCCGGTGCGCGAGGCGTACGGTAAGACGCCTTTTGCCCAAGCCTGTCTCACCGCGCGTCGCCTTGTCGAAAGCGGGGTCCGCGTGGTGCAAGTCTTCTCTGGCAGCGGGCAACCGTGGGACAACCACGACGACATCGCAAACCATCGGTCCCTTGCGCAGCAAACGGATCAACCCATCGCCATGCTCCTGCGCGATTTGAAGGAGCGCGGCCTTCTGGACGACACGCTGGTGCTTTGGGGAGGCGAGTTTGGGCGCACCCCGACGTCAGAGGGATCCAAAGGCCGGGATCACAACAATCATGGCTTCACCGTGTGGTTGGCAGGCGGCGGAATAAAAGGCGGGACCGTTTACGGGGCTAGCGATGACTTCGGCTTTGCTGCAGTGGATCAACGCATGCACGTTCATGATCTTCACGCCACGATTTTGCACCTGATGGGCTTCGACCACGAGAAGCTGACCTATCGTTACTCCGGACGCGACTTCCGCCTGACCGACGTCCACGGCACTGTTGCCCACGACATCATTGCGTAGGGAAAGTTGTAACTCGGTGCCAGCAGAGGAATGAAGCGGCATTCCCGCACCCGATCACCCCGACTCTACTTCATAAAGAATACATCGTAGTTGGTCGGCGTCCGAGCGTCTCCGATGACGGCGTTGCTTCGCGAACGGATTCGATGAGCTTGATAAAACGAGGCAAACTTCATTTCCGCCGTACTTTCCAGCTTTTGTTTGAATCCATTAACTAACAGTGACGTTGAGCAAATGAGCCGCAAATCAACGTCAATTTTTGGGCCGAAAGTCTGCTTCGACGGCAAGACGAACACCAAGTTTCCAGGAATGAGGTTGAGGGAGTTGCCGTGGTCCAGCCGGAGCTTCATTCCCTGACTCAATAACGAGACCTTTGCCCCTCCATTCGTGGTCGCTTCAATCATAAAAACACCCGCACTCTCGCAAACAAACGAAGCTTTCTTCGTAGTGACCTTGAGTTGAATCACCCCCCCTCGGGGTTGAACGAGGCAAGCACCAGAGGAGAGATTGAGACCAAGTGAGTCTGTCAGCTCAAAATCACTATGAGAACCCGCGCGCAACACAAAGGCGTCGCAAGCCAAATCAACCCGCGACCCTTCTCCAATGACGATTGGCGTTCTCCGCGGAATCACAGAACCCACCAGGCTCGCACCCAAGTGGTCTGCCGGTCTCTGTGGAGCAGTTTCGGGGAAAACGATTTCCCTCACCCGTGGAAGGTCACCACCCCGATTGGGGCTTTCGCTTCCAAACGCCGGCCGCCAAGTGCAAGCCAGCAAACCAAGAACGCAAACGACTAGCCGGCTCTCATCAACCCGCCTTCCCCTCAAGCAATCCGAGCGAGGCCCTGTAACCACTAGAAGTTGACAAAGACACTCGAGCTAAGCCCCAAATCAAGGTTTTTGTAATCATTGATTACATCCGTGGAGCTACGCTGTGAGTAGGTGAGGAAGCCCGCCACTCTCAAGAATTTCCACGTGTAACTCAAACTTCCACCAACCGTCTTTAACCAATCGGACCTATCTCTATTCTGCCCATTACCAAACAAACGATTCGAGACATCCACAAAACCCTGCCACAAAAACCCCAGCGGCAGTTCTCTCGCATAGACCCCCGAGAAAGAATTCGTCCAGTTGTCTAACCGATTCGCCGTCAACCCCGGAACCGTACCGCCCAACGAATCAACCGACGAAAATCGGTACCCCGTCGTGTAAGCAAACCGAAGGGATGAAACATCATCGATCGGCAAAATCTTCGCGAACGTCACGCTCGGGAAAAACTCTTTGTAATCCTCCGTGCCGAACTCAGTGCTCGTGATGTTACTCACCTCCAAGGTGGGGGTGATGGAGAAGAGATTATCGAAGCGAAGCTCATTCGAAATGAAAACTCTCTGGCTTAAATAGTTTGCAAATTTCAAGCTTCGCTCTGTTAAGCTAATATTTTGCAAACTATAACCAGCTCGGGGCGTGTAGACGCCTCCAAAGAGTTCATAGTTTCCACCAGACACCGTTCCGTATGCACTGACTTCAAAAACACCCGACCGCACATTCTTCGCCAAGTTACCATTCGTGTTGAGCGGGTTGCTCCGGTAGTAGTAACTGAAGCCGACGCCACCATCCCACTCGAGGATGGCGTTCTTCTTCATGACGATTCTCTGAGTGCCCGTGTCGCTGGAGTCTGGCTTGGCGCTTCTGGAACCCTCACGCCCCGTTCCTTGTAGGGCCGTTCCCCCACCTCGGAGCGCGTTGTTTTCGACGGCTTGCCGGTCAACCCCTACGTCAGCAGCCATACAAACCCCTCCGAGGGCCACCACAGCCATCAGAGACCCACTCAGTGTGAAATTTTTTGTATTCTTCATAAATCGACCCAACTAATGATTTACTGTCCAACCGACTTGCGAATGCTCACATTGCCGCCGTGGGTGTCGAAGGACTGAACATTATTCATGAGATTACCGCCGTAACGGACATCGGAGATAAAGTTAACCCGACCCGCTTCCGATCTGCCGAACACCGGATACTTCCCTGAGCCCGAGTTACCGTCTGCAGTACCCCCATCGCGAGAAACAAGCTTAACTCGGCTACCATCGGGAAAATCAACCTTGCTCAAGTTGATTGTCTTTGCATCCATAAATATCTCAGAACCAACACCGAACCCAGTAAACTTCGGATTCGTCATCGAGGCCGTTTCCTGAGCATACACCAGTAGGCGGCCTTTACTCTCGCTCACCTTGAAAGAAGCATCAACGAGGTTGACGTTCTTTCCCGAACCCACAGCGATGGCCCCTTTCGCTTCCAAATGGAGTCCCGCTATCTGCTCACCCGATTTCCCCTGCAACTTCCCCGCACCGACTGCCAGAACCCTCCCCTCGTTTATCACCCGCGTGTTGTCCGCCACCTTAAAGGAACCGACCGCTCCGATGGCAACGACGTTGCGCGTCGAACTCGCCTTCGAGTTCCCATTTTTCACAGTTACATTTCCTGACGCCTCAGCGTCTCCTAAAGCGGTCACCGCGAACACCCGCGATCCCCGTTTCGTTTCGTCAGCCCCCTTCAAGTTAGTGCTCGTAACGTCAAGGACGAGTCCGCCGTCCTGCTGCGTCCCAAGCTCCCCGGAGAAATTGATATTGCGACCAAACAAAACCTCTCCCTGACCAATCGTGTAGTCCAAATTTTTCTGGTTGGGCACGAAGTAGCTCACGCTCCGGAGACCGAGCAAATCTGTATTCTGGCCGCCCTCAGTGAATACACTGCTCAATAACGTGTCGTTGTTGATGTTTTTGCCGGTCACAAACTGATCAACGGCCGCCACCAATCCCTCACTGCCAGAATACCGCGCCATCATCCTTACAAGCTCCTTGCTGTACCCGCTTGGAAATAAGCTGTCGTAAGAGAAGGCCTTCTGGTCCGCGAGGCTGACCGTCGACGACCACTTGTGGTCTTTGATGATCTGGTTGCCAATGACAGCCGCCTCTTGGAGCGCCGGGTTCCCGATGGAGGGGCCGGACTCGTCAACGAGCCTGACCCATTCCTTCATCAGAAGCGTATTCGTAAGAATGCTCGAGATTCCGGCCTCGCCTGCAGCACCCTTCAATATCGATGCGACACTTTTCTTTTGGTCCGCGGACAACAGGTCAAAGACAACTTTAGCGTCATCCTGCAGTTTGGACCTGAATGAGACCGTTTCACTAATTTCAGACAGTGTATCACCGTTTTTCACGAGATTGGCAACGCCATCCGCTCCGTTGGTTATCAGAGCAGACACTAAGTTAGTCCACTCCGTCGGGCTGACGTTACACTGTTCGATGATTTCCTTAAGACGAGCTTGGTGCTCGGAAGAGTCCGTACTTTGCAGTTTGGACACCAAGTCCCCGACCCGCTTGAGTTCATCCACATCGGTCTGCGTGATGAGCTTAGCGCTAAGCCCAGCGCGCAACAGCTTAGGGGCAACCTTGATTAAATCCATTCCGCCTTCCTCGCGGTTGGACCTCCGAATCAACGTCGAGGCATCGGCTGAAGAGCTCGACCCACGTATAGTTGCAATCGTCTCTGCAAATGCCCTCAAGTCGCTCGTGCTCGCGGCCCCAATCACCGATACATCCAAACCCGTTCTCGCAAGCTGGGAAATCGCATTAGCCTCCGTAGAGACCTGCATCGCTGCCCCCCCCGTTGCTGCCTTGTTCGCGGACGCCTCCGAGCTCGCCTTTGATTTCTCACGTCCCTTCGCATCCGGTTTCCCAGCGCCACGCGCCGTTGATTGCGCGAAGCCCGACAAGCCACCGAGTGCCTGGCACAACAGACCAAGAAGGATGATACGAAACTGTAAATTCATGGTGAATAAATGGGTTTGCGTGACACGGTTCCGCGCACCATGCGAACTGTACTAGTCCGCATCGACCGCGTCCAATCAATAATAGCTCAAACGGACGCATCACAGAGTGTCTTTAGGGAAAAGCCCGTAGAACCGCCCGAGAAATCGCCGGTCGCAGAACGACCATCCCACCGGCATGACCCCGCGTTGACGCCCCGATCAACGGACGCGTAATGGATGTCCATCGAACGCCCCTCCAGCGGCCAGAATGCCTGCGGCTTTCTCTAAAGTTTCGTCCCACTCACGGGCAGGGCTGGAGTCCGCCACGATTCCCGCCCCAACATGAAATCTCCAGCAACCGCTCGCTTCAGCCACGATCGTTCGTATCGCAATATTGAACTGACTCTCCCCTCCAAACCCCCACCAGCCCAACGCCCCCGTGTAAAGCCCTCGTGGATAGGGCTCCAGTTCAGAAATGATTTCGCGAGCCCGCTTTTTGGGCGCGCCCGTAATTGAGCCCCCCGGAAAGCAGGCAGAAAACGCCTCAACCGGCCCCACGCCCTCACGCAAGGTCCCTCGGACGGTTGAAACCAAGTGAAAAACCTGTTGGTACCTCTCTAACCTCAACATCTCCGGCACAGTGACGCTTCCCCACTCACACACCTTCCCCAAATCATTCCGCTCCAAATCAGTAATCATCACCAACTCCGAACGCTCCTTTTCGGAACTCACCAACTCGTACGCCGACCGAGCATCCTCATCCGCATCCCCACACCGCGGCCTCGTCCCCTTGATCGGACGCGTTTCAACATCCCGCCCTGAGATCCGCAAAAAGAGCTCTGGGGAAGACGACAAAACACACGCACTGCTCTGCTGCAAAAATGCAGAATATCCAGAGGGCGAGACGTTACGAAGACGTTCGTATACCGCCCACGGATCCGCCAAAACGCCCTCCGCCATAAAGGGGTGAGACACGTTCACCTGATAGATATCGCCCGCTCGGATATACTCCTGCACCCGTTGAACCATGTCCATGAAGTGCTGACGCTCCATGAGAGGCCGAAAGTCAACCGTCCGGTTTGAATCACATCCCTCACGGACATTCCGCCCCAAAGCAGTCTCCACCCAGCGCTCCACGGCTCCATAAGACCACCAAGAACCGTCGTCATGCCGGTAGGCCAACAACGAAGAGTAAACGCCAACTTCAAAAAGACCGTCGTACCCAACGGCACCCGCCAACATTCCACGCGGAATTCCGTCGTCAACACGGGTCCCAACCCGCGCATCCCCCGCCCGCAAAACTTCCGCTAACGCATGGCTGTCTCGGAAAAAGTTTCCGCGGAGGACCCGCTCCGGCCCGATTGCAATCATCGATACCGCACCGCGCGCTGGAGTGTCCGACGAAGTATCGAAAAAAACGAATCCCCGCTCGCTCCGGAGCGATCTCGCCACATCGACTGGCGCTAACTCATCAAGGGCCGCACACCGTTTCAGTCCGCTCATCTCCGCATGCGTGCCTCAAAAAAGACCCATTGCCAACAACCGCTCACTTCGCCAATCCCGGGGAAATGACCCCCTCTGCCTTCAGCCAGTCCCCAACCCGCAACGCCCAATCATTCACTGGTAACCCGTTCTTTTTCATTCCGAACCCATGCCCTCCTTTCGAGTAAACGTGAAGCTCTGCAGGAATACCAAGCTTGCGGTACTCCACGTACAAATAGGCACTCGCAAGGGCACTCGTCTGACCCTTGTCGTCTCCCGCATGCACGAAAAAGGCGCGAGGCGCTGCCGCCGTCACCTGAATCTCCGGCAACAAGGCGGCCTCACCCTTGTCCACCAAGTAAGCTGGATACACCGGCACCATAAAATCTGGCCTCGCGTTTTCGTCCTCCAACGCAGGGTCGAACCGGTAAGTCCGGGCCGACGGGTTCAATCCGAGATTGACCGTCAAATGCCCCCCCGCAGAAAAACCCAGCACCCCAATCCGAGCAGGGTCCAGCCCCCACTCAGACGCCCGCTTGCGAATCATCCCCATCGCCCGCTGCGCATCCTGCAGCGGCTCCACCCCACGCCCCGACGGACGCGCCGGCACTCGGTATTTCAGTAAAATCCCCGTGACTCCCATCCCGTTCAACCATTCGCACACCTTCGTCCCCTCATGCTCAATCGCCAAAATGGAGTACCCTCCGCCTGGGCAAACCAAGACGGCCGCACCATTCGCATTCTCCGGCCGGTACACCGTAATGGTCGGGTCCGACACGTTCGTCACCCGCACGACATCTTTCTCGCTCTTCGGAGGAATCACTTTTTCCGGCTCGCACCGATATCCCTCCGGCTCTGGCGCACCCATCGGCCAGAGCCTCAAAACGGTAGGCTCCACCGCGATGAGAGACGAGACACAGAATAAAAAAACAGCCCGAGCAGACCAGCGCATGAAAGAAAATCGGCAGAGAGTCATCCTGAGAAAGTTAAGCGGCTTGCGACATAATCTGAAGCTCGTAACATCAAAAATCCTCTGCTCTTAACTACCAACAGGCAGATCTCGCGTTCTGAACAAAGGTTGTGCACATGAACTTCCCGACTCTTCTACCCGTAATGGCACACTCCAGCGGCTCTGCGAAAGCTGGTCGTTTTCCCGCCCTGCTGGGATTTGCCTGCCTCGCCCTATCCTCCCCTGCAGCCCTTGCTGCAGAACCCTCCGGTTCACGTCCGCCAACCCTCCTCACGGCTCCACTCGCCCCCTCCCCTCTCTCTCTCAGCCCGTCCGCAGGCGTAAATCTCTCCCCCATCCCTTTCTCGCAGCCCGCCCCAAGCCTTGCCAGTCCGCCACCGGCGCCGCGTCCACTGAAAAACACCCCGGCGGCACCCGAGATCAGAAACAAGACTGGCTCAGAGCTGACTCCAATCGATGACTCACTCCTGAAAGCCCTCCCCGATTTTAAAGATATCGAGCTTGCCCCAACCCTTGTTCCCGATGCGGAAATCCGTTTCTCTGAAACCAATGCTACCGCCCAAGCGCGCCGCGAACTCCAGGCCAGAATAAGATTTCGCGAAATGAAGCACATCGCACTCCGCGACCCAGAACTCGCTCTCCTCGACAACCAAGTGCGCTCCGCGACAACAGATCGCGCTCTCCGCAGTGCCCTCGCCAGCTACAACGAACGGCTCTACAGCCTTATTCGAAAACTCGATCCGTCCCTCACCCCTCTCATCGAGGAACGGAAAGCGGCGTCGCTCAAAGGAACAGGCATCCAAAGCGGCAACTAGTTCACCGCACAACCGCGCAAAGCGGACTCCCTACCGCTCATCGTGGTCATGCCCATCGGCAGACCAGCGAGCCAAGGATTCGTCGTGAAAATGACCGCGCCGCAAGTACTTCGTCAGCACGCCGTACCGCGGACTGAATAAGTAAGCCAACAGGAAGAGGGCCCCGAGCAGGAGCACAATGCAGGCACCCGAAGGAGCATCAATCCAGTACGACAACAGCAGCCCGCCAAACGCCCCGAAAGCCCCCAAACCCGCGCCGCCCCACAGCATCGCCGTGTAAGAATCGCACAAGAGGTAAACCGTTGCCGCCGGCGCGATTAAAAGCCCCAACAACATAATCACCCCCACAGCCTGCAACGACCCGATCATCGTAAGCACCAAACAAACAGTCAGCACCCCCTCAATGACCCCGACACGAATCCCCTGCGCCCGCGCCACCATCGGATCCAGTAATGTCAGCAATAGTGGGCGCTGCAACCCCACCAGCACCGGAAGCACCGACAACGCAATCCCATACAAAATCGCGAGATCCTGATTCGATACCCCGAGAATATTCCCAAACAGGTAATGCACCAACGACACCCGCGTGCGAACCACACTCAACAGAACCACCCCAACCGAAAACGCGACCGTGTAAAGAATCCCCAGAGCCGTGTCCTCCTTGATCCGCGTTCCGCGCGACAACAACTGCGCCCCAAGCGCCACCACCAGCGCCGCCCCGAGCGCTCCCACAAACAATCCGAGGGGGGCCAACCCAAACAGCATCACCCCAACCGCCAACCCCGGAAGCAAGGAGTGCGATAGCGAATCCGCCATCAACGCAAGGCGCCGCAAAACCACGAAAGTCCCAAGAAACCCGTTCAAAAAACCAACCAGTACGCACGACAACGCAGCGCGCACCATGAACGCATGCGAAAATGGTTCAGATAGCCATTCCATGTCGCATGGTCGAAAAGACCCGCGCAGAAAATGCGCGTGTCAGATTTTGCTCCGTAAAACACTCCGCCACAGGCCCCGCCGCCACCTGCTCCCCGTTCAATAGAACCACGTGGTCAAAGAGGTCCCTGACCGTCTCCAAATCATGATGCGTCACCAACAAAAGCTTCCCCGCTGCGCGCATCGCCACAATCGCCTTTCGTAACCCCTCCTGCGAAGGCACATCCAACCCGGTAAACGGCTCATCCAACAACATCACATGCGCCTCCTGAGCCATCGCACGCGCCAAAAACGCCCGCTGCTGCTGACCCCCAGATAGAGCGCTAATCTGCCTCTCCTGAAGTGCCTCCATATCCACGGCCCGCAGTGCCGTGTCCACCGCAGCCGAATCCGCAGCGCCGAACCGCCGCCACCAACCCGTCCGTAAGTAGCGACCCGTCTCCACCAATCCGCGCACCGTCATCGGAAAATCCCAATCCACCGACTCGCGCTGTGGCAAATACGCGAACTCTCGACTCGGCCCCGTCATCCGACGCCCATGAAACCAAACCTCTCCGCCCTCCAAGGCCACAAGCCCGCACAACGCTTTCAATAGTGTCGACTTGCCAGCCCCATTTGGACCCAGCACCGCCACCGCACTGCCACACGGAATCTCAAAGGCCACATGATGCAACGCAGGAATTCGACGGTAACTCACCGTCAAATCCGTCACCCGCAAATGATGGGAATGCCCACTCACGCTCATCAGCCCTCCGGATAAACCAAAACGTCCTCCACCACACTGCCGCCCGTTCCCCAAACAAACCGATCCACTGGCGCTGCACCATCCTCAGGCACCCGCCTCACCCTAACCGCTGCCGCACCCGACGCAGCCCATTCCACCTCCACGGAGAGATCCACTCCTTCTCCCGCAGAAACCGACAACGGCGTCGCTCCGCTCCGAACCCCGCCCTCCAATCGCATCAGCTCCACCCCAAGATGTTTCAGGACCAGTCGCTTCAGCTCCGCCGTCGATTCAACCTCCAATCGGTCCCCCGTCCCAACGGCGCGCGCTCCACCCCCAGTGGCGACTTCTACTCGTTCGGATTTTTGCTCCGTTCCGGAATTAGCGACGCCCGTGCTCATCACCCATCGAACGGGAATGCCAAACAAAAGGAGCACGATCAGCGTCACAAGCGCCCGAATGAGGGGTGAACCTTTCATGCCAAAATCACCTACTTCAATGCGTCAACCATCGCCGACACGTTGTGTCGCATCATACCCTCATACGTCGAGAGCACTCCCGTGCCCAACCCGTCGGCATACAACTGTTTGCCTAACACCGCTCCCGTCTCGCGCGTTACTTCCTGCATCACTTTCGGATTCGCCGTCTCCTCCGCAAACACCGCCTTCACGCCCGTCTTCCGAACCGTCTCAATCAGCTGCGAAACCGCCTTCGAAGACGGTTGGTCCGCCGAACTTAACCCAACCACGGAGAATACCTTGAAGCCGTACTCTTTCGCAAAATACTGAAAAGCATCGTGCGAGGTAACAAGGGTCCGCTTCGCGCGCGGCAACTCCGCCACTCGCGACTTCACCCACCGATGCAGTCCATCCAATCGCGCCACATACCCGTCCGCTCGCTGCCGGTAACCGGCCGCCTCCGAGGCATCCACCTTGGCCAACACTTTTTCAACAACCCGAGTCGCCCGTCGTGCGTTGTCCACACTATGCCACCAGTGCGGATCCTCCTCCGAACCATGTACATGCTTCTCACCTGGCTTGTGCACGTGCTCCCCCTCCGCCGCCAGCTTCAACGATGGGAACTTGTCCCCCACCTCCACCACCTCCGTCGCTGACCCAACCACCTCACGTAACTTTCCTACATACCCCTCCATGTGTTTCGCCGAAAGCAGCACCACCGACGCGCGAGAGACCTGTTTCAAATCCCCAGGACGCGGCTCAAAGTCATGGGGATCCTGGCCCGGCTTCACATGCTCAATCACCCGAACACCAGACCCGCCAACTTCCCGCGCAATCTCCGTCAGAATCGTCGAAAAAGATGACACCACCACCTCACCCCGCGCCAAACACGTCATCACCAACCCAAAGATACCCAGCCAAAGCGACCGAAATCGTACCGGAAACATCCCTTCATGTAAGCATGCCTCTATTGCAAGTCAATTGCATCATGAGGCTCCCTTACGAGAGCACGCGTCCGGTTCCTCCCGCTCCACTCCGCTACACGCCCCACTTAAGGATTGGCCTTCAATCCCGGAATCGCCGGCATTTTCTGCTCTGTGTACCCCTGCGGCACTTCGAACTCCTTCGCATCGAGGTTCTTCATCTCAACGCGGACTAGCGTCGAAATGATTTTACCCATCGGCGAACTCATCTCCGATTTCACCACCATCCCACCCATGTCGAAGTTCGAAGGATCAAAGGTCTTCCCTTTCGTCGTCGCCTCAGAAATCCGTTTTAGCTCCTTCTGAACCGCTGCATAGTTCGGGAAATCTTTCGCAACCCACATCCGTGCCGGCCCCATTCCCGTCTCCGCTTCAAAGACTTCCGTATCCCACGCCCCGACCTTCTCCTTCTGCCCTGTCGCCTTTGGCTTCTCGACTTTCGCAGCGTCCACAGCAGCTGCCGCCGCAGCCATCGCATCGCCCGTCTTCATCCTCAACATCATCTTGGGCCCGTGCATCAGCGTGATCGATTCACCCGCCTTCACATCCATCAAGACGGTCATGTTTCCCATCATCCCCGCAGGCATGTCCGTCCGCGCCTTATCACCCTTCACCTTCATCACCATCTCACCCTTCATCATGGCTGAATCCAGCGTCTGAACCACCGTCACATCAGCACGAGACAACATCAACACGAACGGAATTCCACAGACTGCAACCAGAGAACGTTTCATAAAACAGGCGGCTTTCGGAAACTCATTGATGCACTCTCGGACCTCCGAGTGTTGAAAACATCACACTGAAAACCACCATCTTAACCGAGCAGTTTGCAAGCCCATCCCCGATGGCCTCAGGCTTCCCAAGCCATTTGAGTTGAAAACACTTTCCGTCCACGAAACCCTCTCACCGAGATGCATCGCATCCCCCTCGAAATATAAACCCAGCGTTCCCCGTTATGTCCGCCTCCATTCAAATCAAGCCCCACGTCGAACTCGGCGTCGTACCAACCCACCTCAAATTCGTCGGAAGCCTTGTGCCTGACACCGAAGGCCGACTCCCCCGCAACGCAGACGGCACCCTCACAACCGTCGCCGGAATGCAAGAAATCGTGGCCACGTCGCCCGTCAAACCTGCCTGCGTGCAAATTCCATTTTTCGCGTCCGCACATGCCGGTGACGTCGCTGAACTCATCGCCGGATTGAAGGCGCTCCAACTCGACATCCACTTCATCCTGATGGTCGGCGGCGCCAACCCGATGAATCCAGCCGACGAGGACGCGGTCGTTACCCAACTCGTTGCCAGCCTCAAAGCCACCGTCGCGCACGGCATCCGACACCTCTCTTCCACCTCCATCGAAGAATGGATGAACGGAGATGCACCTCGGAATGGAGCCGATTTCGACGCGGCTGTTGCGCAAAACGTGAAGGTCCATCTCCGCGCTTACCGCGAAGCCGGACTTGAAGGCTCGTGCGTTGAAAACTGGCACATCGAGTTCTTGAGACCCGGCGAGTTCAAGACGTTCACCAGCGTCGCGCGGGGCGGCGCCTTCGTGAAAGCGGCCAATGCGGCCCTCGGTAAAAAGTTTTTCAAGCTGCTCGTGGACGCCGCCCACTGCGGCGATTCTGGGCTCTCCATCATCGAAAATGCTGACCTCATCGCAGAACTCGCTGCGAACGATGAACTCGGAATCTTTCACGCGTCCGCAAAAACCACGCGCGGCTGTCTCAGCACCGACGACGGATGGATCGGCAACCTCCTGACCGCCGCCGCGAAAACCGGAAAACTTCGTCACGTTTTTGTTGAAGTTTTCCACCACGAAGATCCTGCGCTCGCTCCACTCCGCCAACTTGATTCCGGTCACGGCCTCGACACGCGTGATGGCCGCTCGTACAGCCAGGTAACCGTGGACGGCCTAGTCGATGTTGCGAGACGCCTCAACAACCTCGCCCTGCGGGGACTGCTCAAGTAGTCCAGATCCCACGAAAAAGGCGGAGCCTCGGGCTCCGCCTTTTTTTTCCCTTATCCCCGACGGATAGAGGCACTCACGCGAGAATATCCTTCACCACATTCCCGTGGATGTCTGTTAATCGAAAATCTCGCCCCTGATAACGGTAGGTCAACCGTGTGTGATCCACCCCCATCAGCTGCATGATGGTCGCGTTCAAGTCGTGAACGTGCACAGGATTCTCAGTGATGTTGTAACAAAAATCATCCGTCGCCCCGTACGTAAGCCCTTTCTTCACCCCTGCTCCCGCCATCAACACCGTGAAACAGCGCGGATGATGATCCCGTCCGTAACTCGTCTCCGTAATCGCCCCCTGCGAATAAATGGTTCGCCCAAACTCACCCCCCCAAACAATCAGCGTCTCGTCCAACAACCCGCGCTGCTTCAAGTCCCGAATCAGTGCTGCTGTCGGCTGATCCGTGTCCTTGCACTGCCCCCGCACCGCAGGAGGCAATCCTCCATGATGATCCCACCCCATGTGAAAGAGCTGGATGAAACGCACATCTCGCTCAGCCAACCGTCTGGCCAAAAGGCAGTTTGACGCATACGTGCCCGGCGTGCGCACCTCTGGTCCGTAACTTTCCAATACGCTCTCTGGTTCCTTCGAAATATCCGTCAAATCCGGCACGCTCGTCTGCATCCGAAACGCCAACTCGTACTGCGAAATCCGCGTCTGAATCTCGGGATCTCCCACCGTTGCATGCCGGTGTTTGTTTAAGTCCGCCAACTCATCCAACGAATCGCGCCGCATCTCGCGATCCATTCCCGGCGGATTGCCGAGGTACAACACGGGTTCCCCCTTGTTGCGAAACTTCACGCCTTGATACTTCGCCGGTAAAAAACCCGCGCTCCACAATCGATCGTACAACGGCTGATCGTCCCGACGCCCCGTGCCAAAACTCGTTAACACGACATAGGAGGGAAGATCCGCATTCTCGCTCCCCAACCCATACGCCATCCACGCACCAATGCTCGGACGCCCTGCCAACTGCGAACCCGTCTGCATGAAAGTGATCGCGGGATCGTGATTGATGGCTTCGGTGTGCATCGAACGCACCATGCACCACTCATCTGCCATGCCTGCCATGTGCGGCATGACCTCGCTAAACCACGCTCCCGATTGGCCGTGCTGCGAAAACTTGAAAAGACTCGGCGCGATTGGAAAGTTCTTTTGACCCGAGGTCATCGTCGTCAACCGCTGCCCCTTCCGAATCGACTCCGGCAAATCCTTACCCCGCTGGGCCTGCATCTGAGGCTTCGGATCAAACAAATCCATCTGCGAAGGGGCTCCACTCTGGAAGAGGTAAATGATTCGCTTCGCGCGCGGAGGGTGATGAGGAAACCCCGGCAACATCGTCGCGGCACCCTGCGCACCCGTGCCCAAAAGCCCCCCCAACGCAGCCAGCCCGATACCCCCTCCCGAGTTTCGAAGAAACGTGCGCCGGCTCACCTCACGTCGTGCCGCGGCGTCTAACATCAAAAATTCGTAGTCGTTGCAGTTCATAACTTAAGGACGCGTCACCGTTTCATCGAGATTCAAGAGAACATTGGCGGTCACCGTGTAGGCGGCCAACTCTTCAGCACGAAGTTTTTCAGAAGGCTTCGATGCACCAACCGCCACCAACTGCGACGCTTTCTCCGTTTCACCCTTCAGTTTTTCCAACCGCGCAATCAACCGCTTCGTCAAAGACTCCCGCTCAAACACATCCGGAGCCCGCCCCACCACACGACGGAAAGCCCAATCAACCCGCTCCGCCGGCGTCGCGCCACCCTCCGTCATCATGCCCTCGGCCAACTTTCGTGCCGCCTCCACATAAGTCACCTCGTTCATCAGGGCCAACGCCTGCGTGGGCGTGTTGGATCGACTGCGTTTCACCGTGCAAATTTCGCGATTCGGACTGTCGAACAACAACATCGACGGCGGTGCAGCAGTGCGCTTCCAAATCGTATACAGCGTTCGTCGATAAAGGTTTTCACCGGTGTCCGCTTTGTAGTTCCGCATATTCCCGTACTTGCTCGTCTCATCCCACACGGCCTCCGGCATGTACGGATGAACACTCGGTCCCCCCACTTTTTCCACCAGCAAACCGCTCAACGCCAACGCCTGATCGCGCACCCCCTCCGCCGAGAGACGAAGCCGAGGCATTCGCGCCAGCAACCGATTCTCAGGATCCTTCGCCAAGTGCTCCTGCGTTACCCGTGACGACTGGCGGTACGTCTCGCTCGTTACCATCAACCGCTGCATGGCCTTCATGTCCCATCCCAGCCGAACAAACTCCGTCGCAAGCCAGTCGAGCAGCTCGGGATGCGAGGGCCACTCTGCCTGTGACCCAAAGTTCTCCGTGGTTTTCACGATGCCCGTTCCAAAAAAGCGTTCCCAGGCGCGGTTGACCCAAACGCGGGCCGTCAACGGATGGTCCCCAGAAACCAACCACTTCGCAAACCCCAGCCGATTATTGGGCGCACCCTCTGGAAGCCGCGGCAATACCGCCGGTAAGGCTCGCGCGACCTCGTCGCTCGGCTTGTCATACTCGCCCCGTTTCAAAACAAACGCCGCGCGTGGTTGAGCCGCCTCTTTCATCACCATCGCGTTCGGCTGAGCGTCCACCGCCGCCGTCAGCTTTTTCCGTAAATCAGCCAACAATGCCTCATTCCGCTTCACCGGATTGTCCACATTCGCAAGGTAGAAGGACTCAATCTCTTTTCGTTGCGCCGCGTTTCGCTTCGCCGACTCCACCGCGAGAGCCGCGCGCAGCGCCGCCGGAACTCCTCCGCCCTGTAACTTCACCGTCGCTGGGGGAAGGCCCGTCATTTGAAGCCGGAATCGCCCGATGTTGTGGTCGCCAAACGGAGACCGATGAACCAACCGCACCGTCACCTGCGCGCCCTCAGGAAGATCCGTCGGTTCACACATAAACAACGCTTTGCGGGCCAAACGCTTGTCCGCCGCGTTTCCCTCAACCGCCCAACCCGCCTTCGCCACTCCCTGCTGCTTTGCGCGCCGCCCCTTCTCCACCTTCGCCTGAGACTCAACAATCTTCGCCACCTCATACCCCTTCTGCTCGAAGTCAGCCTCTGCACGCGTCAACGCCACCGATCGAACCTCGTCCGCCCCGGGCACGCGAATATCCACCTCCACACCCGTTAGAACAAAGTTGCCGTTACTCCCTCGCCCCAAACTCTGGTTCGGCAAAGACGCATCCGGAAAAACTTCGAGCATCAATCCCGTAAACGACCCCGCTCCAGGCTTGAATGCGAGCTCGTACGTGTCCGAGGGCGCGTTTTTGCCCGACGCAAGAAAGCTCCCATCGGACTGGGGACTCAGCACCGCCCCGCCCATGCTCCGAGCCGTCACGCCCTCGACCAGCCGCCTCGGCGATTCCAGTCCCGACGCCGCCGCCATGAACCCTTTCTCCCACTCCGAA
>JBIIXW010000051.1:0-20383 GCA_044347165.1 Chthoniobacteraceae bacterium | reverse complement strand
GGGCGGGGCTTCCGATGGCGGATGCGTTACGGATGGCGAATGCGGCGGCTTCGTGTGTGGTTCACCAGTTGGGAACGACGGGAGTGGCTCGTTTGGAGGATATTGCGCGAATTTTGGAGTGAAGGAAAACTTGGGGGCGGGCGGGAGTTGGAAACAAAAACCCCCTCTCCGGAGGGAGAGGGGTTGAGTGTTGAGGGCCGATTTCCCTGTGTGATTAGTAGCGGTAGTGCTCGGGCTTGAACGGACCGCTGCGGTCGACGCCGAGGTAGTTGGCTTGGCGGTCGGTGAGCGTGGTCAGTTTGACACCGATTTTTTCCAAGTGGAGGCGTGCAACCTCTTCATCGAGACGTTTCGGGAGCACGTATACGGCGGGCTTGTAGAGGTCGCGATTTTTCCACAGATCAAGTTGAGCCAACACTTGATTGGAGAAGCTGTTGGACATGACGAAACTGGGATGTCCTGTAGCGCATCCGAGATTCACCAACCGTCCTTCGGCCAACACAAAAATCTCGTGACCATCGGGGAAGCGGTACTTGTCGACCTGCGGCTTGATGTTGGTGCACTGCACGCCGGGCTCACGGTTGAGGAGGTCCATTTGGATCTCGTTATCGAAGTGGCCGATGTTGCAGATGATGGCTTGGTCTTTCATCCCCTTCATGTGTTCGAGGGTGATGACGTCCACGTTCCCGGTGGTGGTGACGTAGATGTCGCCGCGGCCGAGGGTTTCCTCGATGGTGGTGACTTCGTAGCCTTCCATCGCGGCTTGTAACGCGTTGATGGGGTCGATTTCCGTCACGATGACGCGGGCGCCTTGTCCGCGGAGGGATTGGGCGCTGCCTTTGCCGACATCGCCATATCCGCAGATGACGGCGACCTTACCGGCGATCATGACGTCGACGGCGCGGTTGAGTCCGTCCACGAGGGAGTGGCGGCAGCCGTAGAGGTTGTCGAACTTCGACTTCGTGACGGAATCGTTCACGTTGAACGAGGGGACGAGGAGTTTGCCCTGCTCTTGGAGTTTGTAGAGGCGGTGGACGCCCGTGGTGGTTTCTTCGGACACACCGCGCCAATCTTTCACCACTGAGCTCCAATAGATGGGATTTTCGCGGTGGATGTCTTTGAGGAGGTTTTTGATGACTGCTTCTTCGGTGCTTTCCGAGGGGGAGTTGACCCAGTCGCTACCGTTTTCGAGTTCGTTGCCTTTGTGGATGAGCAGGGTGACGTCGCCGCCGTCATCGACGACGAGTTCGGGGCCTTTGCCGCCGGGGTGCGTGACGGCCTGTTGGGTGCACCACCAGTATTCTTCGAGGGTTTCACCTTTCCATGCGAAGACGGGGATCCCTGCGGCAGCGATGGCTGCGGCGGCGTGGTCTTGGGTGGAAAAGATGTTGCAACTGGCCCAGCGCACGGATGCTCCGAGGTCCACGAGGGTCTCGATGAGCACTGCGGTTTGGATGGTCATGTGCAAGGAACCCGTGATGCGCACTCCGGCGAGGGGTTTCGAGGGAGCGTATTTTTCGCGGATGGCCATGAGGCCAGGCATTTCCTTTTCGGCGATGGAGATTTCTTTACGGCCCCAATCGGCGAGGGAGAGGTCGCGGACTTTGAAGTCTGCTGCTACGGGAGTCTCGGTGAGCATGATGTTGTTGGTATGGGTTTTGGTTGTGGTTGGGAGGGGTTAGCTGACGAGCGAGCGGAGCGCTTCGGCTTTGTCGGTGGTTTCCCAGGTGATGTCTGGGTCCTGTTTGCCGAAGTGACCGTAGTTGGTCGTTTTTGAGTAAATGGGGCGCAACAGGTTGAGCTGTTTGATGATGCTGGCGGGTTGGAAGGAGAAAACTTGCAAAACGGCTTTCTCGATTTTCTCTTCATCGAGCGTGTTAGTGCCGAACGTGTTGACGTTCACGGAGACCGGGTCGGGGTGACCGATTGCGTAGGCGAACTGGACTTCGCAACGTTCCGCGAGGCCGGCAGCGACGACATTTTTTGCGACGTAGCGTCCCATGTAGGCAGCGGAGCGGTCGACTTTGGAGGGGTCTTTTCCGGAGAATGCGCCTCCCCCGTGGCGACCGGCTCCGCCGTAGGTGTCGACGATGATTTTGCGTCCAGTGAGGCCCGTGTCGCCCTCTGGACCGCCGACGACGAATCGTCCGGTCGGGTTGATGAGGAAACTCGTGCGATCGGAGAGAAGCTCTGCGGGAAGTTCTTTGCGAATGACCTCGGAGATCAGGAAGTCGCGAAGTGTGCTGTGGCTGACTTCGGGGGTGTGTTGGGTGGAGATGACGACGTTCGTGATGCCGACGACTTTGAACCCGTCGTATTCGACAGAGACCTGACTTTTTGCATCGGGCCGCAACCAGCTTACCTGACCGCTTTTCCGGATGCGTGTGAGGGCCCGACCGAGGCGGTGAGCGAACATGACGGGGGCGGGCATGAGTTCGGGGGTTTCGGTGCACGCATAGCCGAACATGATTCCCTGATCGCCGGCGCCTTGCTCAGCGGTGTCTTTCCCTTCTGCAGCGCGTGCGTCGACGCCTTGTGCAATGTCGGGCGATTGGCGGGTGATGAGATTGGTGACGAAGACTTTGTCGGCATGGAAGACGTCGTCGTCATTGACGTATCCGATTTCGCGGATGGCTCCGCGTACGATGGCGGTATGGTCGAGATTGGCCTTGGTGGTGATTTCGCCTCCGACGACGACGACGTTACTTTTGGCGTAGGTCTCGCATGCGACGCGGGAGGCGGGGTCGACGGCGAGGCACGCGTCGAGGATCGCGTCGGAGATGGTGTCGCAGACTTTGTCGGGGTGCCCTTCACCGACGGATTCGGAGGAGAAGATGTAGCGGCGAAGGGGGGCGTGGGATGAAGAAGCCATGGGGCGTAGACGGAGGGTGAAGGTTGGGTTTCAGGAAGTTCGATTCGTTCGATGCGGCGGGGAGTTTCCACTCATTGACGCATCGGGATGTGATGTTGTATGTGTTTTTTTATGTCGTCAACGTTGAAGCTGTTGAAAGCGGTGGCGGATCCGGTTCGGGTGCGTTTGCTGTTGTTATTGGCGGAGGAGGAGATGGCAGTGGCGGAGGTTCAGGAGGTTTTGGGGATGGCGCAGTCGCGGATTTCTGGACATTTGGCGCAGTTGCGGGGCTTGGGGTTGGTGCGGGATCGGAAGGCGGGGAAGCATGCGTATTATGCGGCGCGGGAGGGGGGGTATCCGGCGGCGGTGAGGGTCGTTTTGGAGGAGTCAGCGCGGGAGATTCCGGAGGTGGAATCGGATCGCTATGCGGTTCAGGTGTTGCGTCGGAAGCGGTTAGATTTAACGCGGGAGTATTTCAATCAGTTGGCGGGCCGATTTGGGCGGACGTATTGTCCGGGAAGGAGTTGGGAGAGTGTGGCGCGGATGTTGTTTTCGCTGATGCCGGCATGGGAGGTGGCGGATTTGGGGGCCGGAGAGGGTACGTTGGCGCAGTTGATGGCGAAGCGTGCGCGTCGGGTGATTGCGGTGGACAACTCTGAGAACATGGTGGCTTACGGACGGGATTTAGCGGTGCGGCACGGGCTAACGAACCTGGAGTTTCGGTTGGGTGATTTGGAGGAACCGCCGGTGGGTGATGGGGAGGTGGATTTGGTGGTGCTCTCGCACGCCTTGCATCATGCGGTGAATCCGGCGCGTGCGGTGTCGGCTGCGGCGAGGATTTTAAAGCCGGGAGGGCGAGTGGTGATTTTGGATTTGATGGCGCACAACTTCGAAAAAGCACGGGAGTTGTATGCTGACCGTTGGTTGGGGTTTACCGAGGCGGCGATTGAAGAGTGGATGGAGGCTGCGGGGTTGATTGATCGCGAGATTGTGGAGGCGGGGCGGGACGCGCAGGACGGGCGGTTTCGGACGTTGTTTGCGTTTGGGGTGAAGCCTGTTTGACGGGGGATTTATCGGGTGAGTTTTGCGGGATGGGTTCCGGGATTGGAAGCGGGGCCTCCTTGGTGTTTGAATAGGGGTCTTATGAAGATCGTTCTTGCGTATTCTGGCGGGTTGGACACGTCCGTATTGCTCGCTTGGTTGAAGGAAACCTATCAGGCTGAGATTATTGCGTTTTGTGCGGATGTTGGGCAGGAGGAGGAGTTGGATGGTTTGGAGGCGAAAGCGTTGAGTACGGGTGCTTCGAAGATTTACGTCGACGACCTGCGAGAGGAGTTCGCGCAGGACTTCATTTTTCCGATGATGGAGGCGGGGGCGATTTACGAGGGGCAGTATTTCTTGGGGACGTCGATTGCTCGTCCGTTGATTGCGAAGCGGATGGCGGAGATTGCGGCTGCGGAGGGCGCGGATGCGGTGGCGCATGGCGCGACGGGCAAGGGGAATGACCAAGTGCGTTTTGAGCTGACGATGGCGGCGTTGGCGCCTGGGGTGGAGGTGATTGCCCCGTGGCGGCAGGACCGTTTTCGTGAAGCGTTTCCGGGGCGTGCGGAGATGATTGCGTACTGCGAATCGAAGGGCATCGCGGTGCAGGCTTCTGCGAAGAAGCCTTATTCGATGGACCGCAACTTGTTACACATCTCGTTTGAGGCAGGAATTCTCGAGGATCCGTGGTATGATGCGTCGGCGCCGGAGGCGAAGGGGATGTATGTGCTTTCGGTCTCGCCTGAGGACGCTCCGGATCGTCCTGAGCATGTGGAGTTAACGTTCGAGCAGGGGCGCTGTGTGGCGGTGGGGCATCCCGAGGTTGAGGGGTTGCTGTCTGGGTTTGGCTACAAGGGATCGATCACGAAAAATGCGGATGGGCACGTGGTTTTGACGCCGTACTGGGTGATGAAGGTGTTGAACCGGTTGGGGGGGCGAAACGGTGTTGGCCGGGTCGACATGGTGGAAAACCGGTTTGTTGGGATGAAGTCGCGCGGGGTTTATGAGACGCCGGGAGGGTCGATTTTGCATTTCGCGCATCGGCAGATTGAGTCGCTGACGATGGACCGCGAGGTGATGCATTTGCGGGATGGGTTGATTCCGCGGTACGCGAGTTTGGTTTACAACGGGTTCTGGTTTAGTCCTGAGCGCGAGGCGTTGCAGGCGTTGGTGAAGGAGAGTCAGCGCAACGTGACGGGCACCGTGCGGTTGAAGTTGTACAAGGGGAGCATTGTGGCGGCGGGACGTCGCTCGGCGTTCAGCTTGTACAATCCGCACATTGCGACGATGGAGGCGGACCCGACGAAGGCCTACAACCAGAACGATGCAACGGGTTTCATTGCGTTGAATGCGTTGCGGTTGAAAGTTGCCGCGCAGGTGCACGGACCTGCGAGCACGGTTCCGAAGTAGGTTTCTGGTGTGGGGTGTTCGTTTCGCTGGCGGGCACCCCTCGGAGATTGGAGTGGCACGGGGAGTGGTTTGGGTTGTGAGGAAAGCATTTCGATCGGTTATGGAAAATCACTCGAGGTTCGTTGGGTTTATGCACCGATTTTTGTCGGGGTGTCGGTCTGTCTGGCGGGTTTCAGTGTTGGTCGCTTGCGCGTTATCGGTTGTGGCGCAGGAGGGCGGGCCTTCGAAGCCGCGCGAGTTGCGGGAGGGAGTGGTTGGGGTTGGGTTGGTGGAGGTGGAGGCGGTCCGGAAAGTGGCTGCTTTTCCAGCGCGGGTGAACATGGTGGAGGGCAACTTGGAGTACACGTTGGTGAATCCGAATGGGCCGGTGCATGAGGCCCTTTTGGTGACGGATGCTCGGGCGGAAGACATTGAAGTGGGAGCTCGGTTGCTCGGGTTTTCGCGGGATAAAAAGGGAAAATCCGAGTCTGGTGGTCCGGGAAATCTGACGAAGGACGCGTTGCAGAGGGCACCGAAGCCGGAGGGTGTGGAGGTCGTGGTGGAGGTGGTGTGGAAGGGGAATGACGGGGTCGAGTTGAGGCGCGGACTGTTGGATTTGCTGGTTCGGCAGGGGCCGGAGGGCAAGCCGTTTTCTCGGGAGGGAGCGTGGGTTTACACGGGCTCAAAGGTGATGGGGAACGGGGTGTTTTTGGCGTCGGGTTCGGGGATTTTGGGGTCGATGTTATTAGCTTCTGAGCCGCTGTTTGTGGGGACGTTTGAGGGGAACCGGGATGATTCTGTTTGGTCGCCGGCGAAGGATTTACTCCCCAAGGTGGGGACGCCGGTGCGTGTTGAAATGATGTTAAAGCCTACTCGATAGTATGATACAACGACGGAGTTTGATTTGGGGGGCAGTTGCGGTTTCCCTCGCTGGCGCGTTTGGTTCGGTGGTTCAGTCTGCGCCTCCGGTGCATCGGGACGATAATGGTTCGTTGGCGAATGAGATTCGGTTGGCGGTGGACAAAGCGTTGGGTTGGTTGGTTTCGGTGCAGGGGGCCGCCGGGGAATGGTCGAATGCTGCGCATCCGGCAATCTCTGCGCTGGTGCTGAATGCGATGGATGGCGCGGTGGCTGGGTTGAAGTTGCCGCGTGAGCGTTTCGAACCGGTGCGGAAGCGGGGAATGGCATTTTTGCGAAGCTGCGTGAAGCCCGACGGTGGCATCTATGCGGAGTCGTTGACGTTGTACAACACGGCATTGAGTTTGACGGCTCTTCTGCGATCGGGGGACCCGACGGATCGGGGTGTGACGGATCGTGCGGCGGCGTTTGTGGCTGCGCAGCAGGCTCGGGGGATGGATCGGCCTGAGCTGGATGGCGGGATTGGTTATGGGCCGACGGGGGTCAGTCCGAAGCGGCAACATCCGGATTTGGACAATACGTTGGTGGCGCTGGAGGCGCTGCGGGCGCATGCGGAGTCGCGGAAGCCGGACGAGCGTGGGGCCGCGGTGGCGGGGTTGGATTGGAAGGCGGCGGCTGATTTTGTGGGGCGGTGCCAGAACCTCAGGGCGGGGAACGCGGGGGTGTGGGTGTCGGAGGAGGGGGGGAATCGTGGTGGGTTTGTCTATTACCCTGGATTTTCGAATGCGGGCGCGCAGGAGTTGCCTGGGGGGAGGACGGCGTTGAGGTCCTATGGGTCGATGAGTTACGCGGGGTTGCTTTCGTTCGTTTACGCGGAGATTCCGAGGGAGGATGAGCGCATGAAGGCTGCGCTGCAGTGGTTGTCGGAGAACTACACGATTGAGGAGAATCCGGGGCTCGGGAAGCAAGGGCTGTTTTATTATTTCTATCTGATGACGAAGGCGTTGAGTGCTTCGTCCGTGGATGAGTTCCGAACTGCGGAAGGCAAGCGAGTGGCTTGGGCGCGTCCGTTAGCGCTGCGGATCATGGATTTGCAATCTGCGGAGGGATGGTGGGAGAACGATGTGGCGCGGTGGATGGAAAAAGACCGCGTTTTGGTGACGGCGTATTGTGTGACGGCGCTGTCGTTGTTGGCGGGACGCGCCTGAGGGTGGATGCGTTTTTTTTGAGGTTTTATCGACATTTTGTGCGAGATGGCGGTCTGAGTGACGGAATGATCGTGTGAGCTCGAGGTAAGGGTCCTCATACGTCTCTGAATCGGTCTCATGGTCATGGTCCCCTGAGTGGGGGGCTAGCTGGCGCCCTTGCCGATCGAGTGGAGGCGGGGGCGCCGGCGCACCGTGAGATTCCGCGGTTCCTGCATGACGAAAGGCTACAAAATCACTAGGATTTTGGCCGATGTTTCCGAAAACACCCATCACGCTGCTGGCTCGATTGCCGCAACCGGTTACCCAGAGGGATGATTTGGCGAAGCGGATGTGGCAGCGATCGTGGGAGGAGTTCATTCAGATTTACGGGCCCGCAATCCGCCAGAGTGTGTGTGCGGCTTTTCACAGTTGTCGTTGGACGTCGGTTCGTCCGGAAATGGCTGACGAGGTGTTGTCGGACGTGTTGGTGACGCTGGTTCGGAAGTTGGAGCATTTTTCTTATGACCCGGAGGTCGGGACCTTTCGGGGGTTTGTGCGTCGGATTGTTCGGGGGAAGGTGATTGACCGAATCAAGGCTGAGCGTGCGGGCGTTCAGTTGGATGAGGCGCAGTGGGATCAGATTCCGGATGAGGAGTCTGAGGCGGCGTGGGAGGTGATGGATCGGGCGGAGAGGGTGGCTTGGAGGGCTGGGGCGATGGGGTTATTGTTGGCGGAATTGCGGGAGAGGGTGACTCCGCAGAACTACCAGATTTTTGAGATGACAAAACTCATGCGCCGTCCCGTTCAGGAGGTAATCGATGAGTTAGGGGTTTCTCGAACCCATGTCGACAATGCCAACTCCCGGGCTGTTAGATTGCTTGCGGAGATGGCTCAAAAAATGGAGTTTAAAGGAGAACTGAACATTTGATGTCCCACATGAATCCATCGAAGGAAAACGAGGTTGCTTTGACGCCAGTGGAGGCAATGTCGGACGACCAGTTGCTGGAGAGTCTCCGTGAAGCGTTCCAGTTTTTGGAGGGGGTTCCGGCGATTGGCGCTGAGGTGTTGGAGCGGGTGGTTGACTCGCTGTCGGAGATGGTCCCTGACGTGACGGAGGCTGTGTCGGATTTTTTGGGGGATTCTCAAGACGCTGGCGTTGGTTCGTGCGATCAGGACCTGACGGGGGCGTGACGGTGAATGCCCTGCGGCGCTCGGGATGCCTGAATGCCCCCGAACGCCTGGGAGTTACTCGGGTGGCTATCCGAGTGTTGGCGGTTCGAATCCCTGTCGGTACTGACGGGCGACGATGGTTTTGTTCGCGGATTCGTGTTGCGTGAAACGGCAAGTCTTGCTGTCCCAACGGAGGTCTTCGCCGGGGAATCGGGAGGCTTTCACTGCGAGCAAGCAGGGCTCTGTGATGCGCCAACCGATGGTGAGCGGAGTCCACAGATGCTTCTTCGTGCCGAGGCAGTTGTCGGCCCAATCCTTCCAATGGTCGTGTGGTTCGACTTCTGGAAGAGGTTCGTTTTCAGATTTTTGTCCTTTTCGGAAGATGCTGAGTCCTCCGTTGGCTTCAAGCAGCAGGGCACCTTCTTCGCAGATGACGAGGGTTTGGTTTGCGCCGGGTTTGATGGCGGGCAGGCCAAGCGACGCAAATGAAGGGAGAAGGGCGTCGTCGTTGTAGTGCAGGACGAACTTCTCACGCGCGAATCGTCCGCCGCCTGGGTAGGTGATCGTGCTGATGTTGTGCGCTGAGTGACCGGTTCCTGCGGCTTTTGGCGTGTGGGTCATGACGGATTCCGGGGACGGCAGGTCGTACGCGAAGTAGAGGGCGTCGATGAGGTGGCAGCCCCAATCGGCGAGCTGTCCTCCGCCGGTTTCCCAGAATGCGCGCCAGCGGCGAGGGGCGATGTCGTCGCTATAGGGGATTTCGCGCTCCAACGGGCCTCTCCAGAGGTCCCAGTCGAGGTCAGCGGGGACGGGTTGCGCTGGGGAGTATTCGCTCCAAGGGTCCGCGAAGTAGGTGCCCTTTTTGACGCTTCCGGTCCATACCCACGCTTCGATGGGGCGGCCCAGTTGGTTTTTGCGGAGGATTTCGACCGCCTGCATGCGGCCTTTGATGCAGGCGCGTTGGTTACCCATTTGGGTGACGAGCGATGGCCGGGCAGCCAAGGCTTCGCGGATGATTCGGAGTTCGTCGAGTTGCTGAACGAGAGGTTTTTGTCCGTAGAGGTGTTTGTTGTGCTTGAGGGCGGTCACCATCATTGGGGCGTGGTGAAAGTCTGGTGTTTCCACGATGACGGCATCGAAATCGCCCAAGCGGTTCGCGAAGGCTTGGCGATAATCTTTTTCGCCCCACGCCTGCGGAAACTGCGTTCGCATTTTTGCGAGTTCGCGTGTGTCAACGTCCGCGAAACCGGCCCACTCGACGTTGGGATGATTTTTCAGTCCGTTGCGCTCGAGTTGTCCGATTCCACCGACTCCGATCTGAAAGATTCGGAGGCGGCTGTTTTTGTTGGTTTGAGCGCGTGCGGCGGGGCTGAGGGCAGCGACAGCGGACAGGAGCACGGAGCCGTTCGCGAGGAATGTGCGACGGGTGATAGGAGAGGCGGATGTACTCATGGCGAGGCGAGGGTTGAGGGTTTTACGAGTGGTTACTTCTTTTTGTCGGCTTCTTTGGCTTCGCGTTCAGCTTTGGCTTTGGCGGCGGCCTGTTCCTCTTGGGCTTTTTTTCGGGCGGCAGCGGCGGCAGCGGCTTCGTCTTCGAGCGGTTTCCAAGCGGACTCAGCTTTTTTCAGTTCGGCGTCATTGAGCCCAAACGCTTTGAGAACGCCGGTGGCCATCAGTTTGTTGCCATCGGTGTTCATGTGGACGCCATCGGTGGTGAGCATGTTTTTACCGAGAGCGTTGAGCTGTTTGATTCGGTCTTGGAACTGGGCGTTCAGGTCCGCGATGGGCAACTTTTTCTCGGTAGCAAGCTTGCGCAGGAAGTCGTTGTACGGTGCGAGTTTGGCATTCTCTGGCGAGCCGAGGTCCTCTTTGATGACGGTTGCGGTGAGGACGACGGGGCGAGCTCCGGCGGCGGCGGCTTGGTTGATGATTTGCGTGATATTTTTTTCGTAGGTGCCTTTCTCGGGCTCGTTTGGGCGGGAGGTGAAAGTTCCTGCTGCGGCAGCTGCGTCGTTAAGAGGGACGCCGTTGGCTCCGTGCCAGACGTCATTGACGCCGCAGCTGAGAGTCATCCATTGGGGCTTCTTGCTGAGGACATCTTTTTCGAGTCGGGCGAGCATCTGGTTGCTTTTGTGGCCACTGATGCCGGCGGGGACGGGCTCGGCTTTGACGCCGTTGGCTTCGAGGCCGGCGATGACGAGGCGGACGTAGCCAGCGGGGTTGCTCCAACCGCCTTGGGTGATGGAATCGCCGAGGAAGGCGATTTTTTCGCCTGATTTGACTGCGATATCTGCTTGGGCGGAGAGGTTTGCTCCGACCATGAGAACGGTGAGGGACGCGAGAAGGGAGGGGATGGTTTTCATGTTTTGGGGGTGATAGTTACTGAGGTGACGTTAAGGGATGCGAGGGCGCGAGCAAGGGGGAGATGGGCGGTGTGGCCGATGTGAACTCGTGGATACTCTGGTGAGCTCTTTGGCGTGAATCTTCCTTATTCGTCCGCTGCGAAACTGATCCTTCTTATGCAAACTGACCTTGCTTTTACCCGCAGAGATTTTTTGAAAACGACTGGCGCTTTGGCGGTGAGTGCGGCGTTGGCTCCCGCGACGTCTTTATCGGCTGCGGCGGTGTCGGACGCGATGGCGGGTCGATTGTATAAGACGCTGAAGATTGGGATGATTAAGGGGGCTTCGTTGGTGGAGCGGTTCAAGATTGCAAAGGAAGCGGGATTTGCGGGAGTGGAGATGGATTTTCCTGGTCCGAAGGCGGACGAGGTGAAGCGGGCGATTGCGGAGTCGGGATTGCCGGTGGACGGGAGTGTGTGTTCGTCGCACTGGGGGGTTCGGCATACGAGTGCGGATGCGGACACTCGGGCGAAGGCGTTGGAGCATTTGAAGCAGGCGATTCGGGACACGCGTGAGGTTGGGGGGCACAGCGTGTTGTTGGTGGTGGGGAAGGGGGCGGATGGACCGGAGGAGGAGATTTGGCCTCGGTCGGTGGAGAACATTGCGAAAGCGATACCGTTGGCGGCGGAGCTTGGGGTGCAGATTTTGTTTGAGAACGTGTGGAACCAGTTTTTGTACGATCACAACGGGGGGCCAGATCAGACGGCGGACAAGTTTGTGAAGTATGTGGACGAGTTTCGCTCGCCTTGGGTGGGCGTGCATTTCGATATTGGGAACCACCACAAGTACGGGAGCATGGGGGGATGGATTCGGCAGTTGGGTGCGCGGGTGAAGAAGTTGGACATCAAGGGTTTTTCGCGTGCTCAGAGCAAGTTTACGCCGATTGGCGAGGGGGACATTGATTACGCGGACGTTCGGAAAGCGTTGAGGGAGATTAATTTCTTTGGATGGTTGGCTGCTGAGGTTGGAGGCGGTGATTTGAACCATCTGAAAGGTGTTTCGGAGCAGATGGATGTGGCGTTTGGTTTGTCGGTCTAGAAAACGGGGAGGATTTTGCGCTCATGGTAAGAATGACGGTTGATTATGTGGGCGGGCTTCGCTGTGAGGCGGAGCATGGGCCTTCGGGGCAGCGAATGATGACGGATGCGCCGGTGGACAATCACGGGCGCGGCGAATCGTTTTCGCCGACGGATTTATTGGGGACGGCTCTGGCGAGCTGCATGGCGACGATTATGGGAATTATCGCGGAGCGGCACGGGGTTGATTTGCGGGGGATGCGGATTGAAGTGGATAAGGAGATGGTGGTTGCGCCGGTGCGGAGGGTGGGACGACTTACCTCCCGCATTTGGATGCCGATTCCAGCGGATCATCCTCAACGGATGGCGCTGGAGCAGTGCGTGAAGACGTGTCCGGTGTATGCGAGTTTGCATCCGGACGTGGAGAAGGTGGTTGAGTTTTTTTGGAAGGAGTGAGGGACAGGTCCTTTTCCGTACGGTAGCGGGTGATTCGGCTTGGGCGTGGATTTTGCGGTACAGCAGGCCATGAAAATTGGTGTTCTGTTGTGTGTGTGGACTGGCAGTTTTGGGGTGGTTTCTGTTGCGGACGTGGGGGTTGGGGCGAAGGCTCCGGCGGGTGCGGACGTTTTGTTTGACGGCACGAAGGAGTGTTTGGATGCGAAGTGGACTTACTGGGAGGGGCCGGGGTTTAAGTCGGCTTTGCCGATCAAATGGCCGATTGTCTCGGATCCAGCGGTGAATGGTGCGACGGCGTTGATGACGGACGATCCGGTGGCGGTGGGCGGACGTTTTGGGACGGCGGATATTGTGACGAAGAAGGCGTATCGGGATTTTCGTCTGCACGTGGAGTTTGTGGTGATGAATCCGCGCGGGAACAGCGGGGTTTACCTGCAAAACCGCTACGAGATTCAGATTTGCGACGGTGACCAGACCAAGCACGGCATGGGCGCGGTCATCAATGAAACGGAGTCGCCTTACGCGCTATACAAGGGGCTTACGAAGTGGAACTCGTACGATATCGTCTTTCGCGCGGCGCGTTTTGCGGATGGAAAACTGGTCGAGAAGCCGTTGGTGACGGTCTATTTCAATGGAGTCAAAGCGCATTCCAACCAGGCAATCAGCCAGGTTTGGGGTGGGCCGCGTTCGGGGATTGATGGAGGGAATGAGGGGGGGAAGGGGATCACCGACTCGCCTGGGGGACTGAAGCTACAGTGCGAGGGGCATGATGTTCGTTACCGGAATATCTGGATCGTGGAGAAGGACATCGCGGCGGCGAACACCGACTTTTCCGAGAAGGAATAAAGGAACTACGAAGGGCGAGAAGAGGGGGGAATCGCGGGGACGGTGTCGTTTTTGGTGTGCCTCAACATTCAAGGGCTCAGCGATGGGCTGTGGGGAGGAGGGTTTTGATTTCGGCGTTTGAAAGGGCTCGGGGGTAAAGGCTGATTTCGTCGAGACGCCCTTCCCAGTTTGAGTCGTTGTCGCTTCGGCCGCCGAAGAACCATGGGAAGGATTGGTTCGCTGAGATTTGGGGTAGGACGAGTTCGGATTGAAGCTCGCCGTTGATGTAGCCACGCAGGGTGCTGGTGTCCTTGACGATACACACGTGAGTCCAAGTCCACCTTGGAACCTTGATTCCGTTTGGTGCAGTGGCTGTTTTGTCGCCGCAACGCAGGACGAGGGTGCCGGCGACACCATCAGTTCCTTGGATTCCGGCGTGGAAGCTGTTGAATCCGAGTCCGTTGTCGGGCCCGCGCGAGAGAAACCAGCCGAGCGTTGGCCGCGAATCGTCGGGCATGCCATTCCAAATCCACAGGCTTGCCGTCCATTCCTGCGTCAGCGTTGTGTCGCCGTGGCGGATGCGGCCGCCGACGAGGTGGGGTGCACGGTTTTTTGCGCTGGGCGTTGAGAAGGAGTCCGAGGCGGGTCCTTCCAGAAGGTAGGTGATATCTGGTTCGTAGGTGGCGTGATGTCCATTTCCGGACGCGTCGGTGGCGATGGGTCCGGCTGAATCGTTGAGCCGGAGCAGGGCAAAGGGTTTTAGCTGGAGGCTCTGTTTGGTGAGGGGGCCGATGGGGAGAGTGGTGTCGCGGCGCGGTCGGTTTGAGACTTTCTCGAGGAGGGCGATGGCGGTTTCGGTGATGCGCGGTTCGGCGTTCACTTCGAGTCCAGCTGAGCGCGCGGGCCAGGTGTTGTATCCGCCCCAGCGATGTTGTTCTGGGGGAGGGATGTAGCCGTCTCCGCCGTTGGCGAGTTCGATGACCATGGTGTCTGGAAGGGGGCTAGCGGCTTTGATTTTGAGGCCGGTGACGGCGTAGGTTTCGCAGGGGGTGCTGGCGATTCCAATGTCGCCGAGGCGAATGCCTTGGACGACGACCTCCGTGGATTGGAGGGCATTCAGCATCACCTGTTCGCGAGCATAGACTTCGGTCTGATTTTTAGGGAGGCGGTCTCCCATTTCACGAACGATGCGTTCCGCCCACTCGAGGCGTTGCGCGTCAGGAACGCGGTAACTCATGGGAAGGCGGGCTTCCTGCATGGCGATGGATTTGGGACGTGTGTGCTGGATTTCACCGATGGCTTTGCGGGCGAGTTGAACGAGACCGTTGGCGTATTCGTCGATGGTGAGCTTGGGATTCCATGTGTCGGGGTTGGTGTAGTCTCGCCGCCAGATATCGCCGCTACAGCCGTGGGACATTGCGGTCACCACGGTGTCGGAATCATTTGCGGAGGAACGTAATGAAGCGGCAAGACCTTCCGAGAAGAGGCCGAAGTAATCGGCGCTGATGTCAGTGTCGCTGAAGTAATGCATCGAAAAGTTCGCGAGAATCGCGAGGGGTTTGCCGTTGGGAGTGCGGACCGAGATGAGGGAGAGTTCGGGGTCTTTTGGACCGGCTTCGCCGGTGACGTTTTCCCATTTTGCGCCCGCGTGCATGTTGGCTCGAACGGTTGGGTTGCCGAAGGGGTCTTTTTCGATGCGGTCGGGGCGTCGAATCCATTGCCGCAGCGCGGTGTAGTCGGACGCGTTGACGCGTCCAAAGCCGATTTCTGCGGGTTGCAGGTGGGCGATTGCTTCGCGGATGGCATCAACGAGGCGTGTTTTGAGGAAGGGAACGTACGCGGGGTCGGCATCCGTTCCGAGGCAGCCCATGGAGGCGGGGGCCGAGTGACTGTGGGTGGCGGAGATGAGGATATGGTTTGTGGGGATTCCGGTTTGTGCTGATGCATCGGCCTTCACCTCATCGAGAAGGGGTCGGCCAATCATGCAGGAGTCGACGATGACGGAGACGATGCGTTCGGTTCCATCGGAGAATGCAAAGGCGCGCGCTTTGACGGGGGTTTTGACTTTTCCGACGGATCGGCTGAGGACACCGCCGTTGACCAGCACGGGGAGTGTGTTGGGGGTGACGTCGACGATGGCAGCGCCGGCTTGAAAGTCGGCATGGAGCGAGGGTGTAACTGTTGCGATTGTGAGGAGTGCGGCGAGAGCAAGCCGGAGGTGTTTCATTTTGCGTGAGATGGGGTTTTCGGAAAACGGAGGTGGTGATGGAGGAACTCAAAGGTTCCCTTGCCATTGATGGTGTGTGGGCCGTCGAAGTGTTCGATGGTGGTGCGGTCGCCGATACCCAGTTGGTTGTAGAGGCGGCGCACTTTGGCGAACTCGTAGTCGACCCATTCATCGAGACCGACGCCGTCGCGGTGTCCGCGTTCGACCATGAAAGGGCGGGGGGCGATGAGGGCTGCCATTTCGGCGTAGTTGGCGTGTGTGGCGAGGTTCCACTCCCAGATTTCGTGTTCGCCGACGAAGACATAGCTCATGGGCATGGTGATGGAAGCACACTTGCGAATCCATTCGTTGAAGTCTCCGCTACAGATGCTGAGGCAATAGCCGGGAAGCACGGCGGGGGTTCGCATGGCGCTCTTTCCCCCGTAGCTGAGGCCGTAGAACGCGATTCGGTTTGGGTCGACGTCGGGTTGAGAACCGAGCCATTCGAGGATGCGCTGGTGTTGTGCGTTGAGGATGGAGTAGAGCGTGAAACCGAGCGGGTTAAGACGGCGTTGGAGTGATCGGAAAACGTCCTTGCCACGGTAAAGGTTGTGGGGAGCGAAGGTGATGAATCCGCGCTCGGCGAGGCGAAGGGCGAAGGCTTTGTAGGCGCGCCACGGGTTGCTCGTTTCATCGGTATCAAAGAGGTGTTCGGGAAGGCCTTCCAGACCGTGTTGGCATACTATCACTGGACGCTTTTCGCCGACGGGGATGTGCTTTGGAACGCATAGCCATCCCCACGCAGGGACGTCTTTCCACGTATCGATTTCAACCTCGTAAAGGGCGACAGCTTCGGTTTCTCGAACGAGGCGGGAGCGCGATTGGAGCGGGAGAAAGGGCGTGTCAATGCGTCCGATTGCATTTTTCCAAAACGCGTCGCGTCGCTGTTCGAGGGTCGCTTCGAATCTTTCCAGGTTGTCTGAGGGGTAGGCCTGACGTGAGGCGATGGTGCGGAGGCGTTCGGTGACGGTGATGCGGGCTTGGCAGTAGTTTTCGAAGTCTCTGACGGTCTCGCGTTGTCGATTTGCGAGGGTGGACGAATCGGGTTTTGGGGCGTTGGTTCGAGGGGCACTGGCTTGTCCGAGGGAGGCGTGGAGGAGGTGAAGTGAGGTGGTCGTGGGATTCTCGATGAAGTGCGGTTTCCATGAGGGGGCGAGGTCTTTGGCGAGGGCTGCAGCGCGGTTGGCTTCGGCTCGAGAGGCGTCCGCTGTTGGGGCGGCGAGGGTGCCTGGGGCGGCGACTTTGCGAATCGTTTTTGCGAGTGTACGGGTGTGTTGGGGAGCGTGCGGGGCGTGTTGGATGATGAGTGGCCTGGGGGCGATCATCGCGGCGAGCTCGGCGTCGCCGAAAGTTTTGAGAAATCCGAACAGGTTGTGGTCGAGCGGTTCGGAGGCGAGATTTTCGCGCGGACCGAAGTGGCCGGAGAGGAGGACGGAATGGATGCGAGTGTCGAGGGCTGCGGCGAAGAGAGCGAGCCACGCGCCCTCACCCTGTCCGGCGAGAACGATGTCGGGTGCGGGTTTTCGTTGGGAGAGTGAGTCAACGAGGGCGAGGATTTTTTGGACTTCGAGGCCGACGGGATGTCGTCCGAGGATGAAGGATTGGCGGTAGATCCATTCTCGGTGGGAGCAGTTGGTTTGGATTCCAAGGAGTTCGCTTCCAGCGAACGAGTGGTCGCGGGTGAGGAGGCGCGGGATGAGGATTTCGGCTCTCTCCCGGAGGATATGGTCGGCGAGGCTGGGTTCGTTGGAGCTGATGAGTGATTCGGGAGCGGTGTCGGGGTCTGGGATGAGGATGATGGCGACGGCTGTTTCGTTTTCGGGGGCGGGGATGCGGAGTCCGTCGCCGTTTAATCCGTCGAGAACGGGCCAACGGATGGGTATGGCGGGGCGAGTGGTTCCGATGGGTTCGCCAGCGGGAGTGAAGTGAGTGGGGAGTCGTTCGTCGGTCGCGCCGAGGATTTCGCGGAGGATGTTTCGGTGAGGTGCGAGGGAGGCTATGTACGCTTGTGGCGATGACTGGTCAGGTCGCCACTGGGCGGCGCGTTGGGCTGGGATGGCTTGTTCGAGGCGCGTGACGAAGCGGTGGGCGCCTTCGAGAAGGGAAGCGGAGCGGTCTGGGATGGGTTCTAGAGGGAGCGTGTTTAGAAGCGTGCCGCCAAGGAGTCGAATCGGCGAGGCGATGGTCGCGAGGGCGAGAAGGGCGAGCAGTTTCGCTACGGTCCGGAGAAGCGGGGAGGGCATCCCCTGCCGTTTGCAGATGTTGTGCCCGACGGAGTTGCGGGCGGTGAGGGGCTAAATGGTTTCCGGCGCTTGGAGCAACTCAGCGATGCGGGCGAGGAGTCGTCCGGCTGCGCCTCCGTCGAGGACGCGGTGATCGAAGGAGAGGGTGAACTGGGCTTCCGTTGCAGGTTGGAATGTTTTTGTGTCGGCGTCCCAGACGGGGACGACGCGACCGGAGCCCATGCCGAGGACGAGGGTTTGCTCGGGGAGCGGGATGGGGGTGGCCCATTCGAGGCCGAAGGTACCGAAGTTGGTAATGGTAGCGAGGGAGCCGCCTGTGGCGTCGTGGGGGAGGCGTCGACGGCGTGCGAGGTCAACGAGGTCGTTGTAGCGGGAGACGAGGCTTGCGAGGGGGGTGGCGTCCACGTTGCGGAGGACGGGGACGAGAACGCCGTCTTCAGCTTCGACGGCGAACCCGACGTCGATGGATTTGGGGTGAACGATTTTGTCACCGACGAGGCGGCCTGCGACGGCGCTATTTTCGCCGAGTGCGATGGCGAGGGCGCGGAGGGCGTAGAGGGCTGGGCCGGGTTTGACGGATTGTGCGCGTCGGTGTGAGAGAAGGGCGTCGATGCGGATGGAGCGGCCGACGGTGGCGAGGGGGCGGGTCCAGGACCGGCGCATGGCGTCGGCGACGGCGACGCGCATGGTGGAGGCTTGGGAGAGTTGGTGTTCGTCGAGGCTGGCGATGTATTTTTCGAGGTCTTCGATGGTGACGCGTCCTGCGGCGCCGCTGCCTGCGATTCCGGACATATCGGCGGCGTGAAGGCCGAGTTCGTTCATGCGCGCTTTCATGCGCGGCGAGAGGTAACCTGCGCCGGAGGCGTGGGCGGGCACGGGGAGGCCGCGCACGGTGGGAGCGACTCCGTGGCTGGGTTTGGGGGTGAGGAGGAATGCGGCTGGGGTGGATGCTTCGGTGGAGCCGTGGACATTGGACATGTCAGGCTTCGCATTGTCTGCGGTTGTTTCGTTGGGAGTGACGAAGCCTATCCGGCGTGCTTCCTCTTCGGATGCTTCGAGGAAGCCGAGGGTTGCGCCAACGGCGTGACTCTCACTGGCACCGACAATCCATTGTTGGACCGTGCCTGAGCAGGGGCTGGTGACGGCCATGCTGGCTTTTTGCGTTTCGACTTCGATGACGTCTTGGTCTTGGTCGACTTTGTCGCCGGGTTTGGCGAGGAACGCGAGAACGGTGGCTTCGGCGATGGATTCGCCGAGTTGGGGCATCACGATGGGGATGAGCGGCATGGGGCGTGTGAGGGTTAGAGAACCAGCATTTCGCGGAGGGTGGATGCGATGGTTTGAGCGGTGGGCCGGTGCGTGCCCCAGAGATTGGGGTGATAGGGGACGGGGGTGTCTTTGGAGTTGAGTCGGCGTGGCGGCGCGTCCAACAGGGCAAAGCCTTCCGAGGAGATACGGGCCAGCACCTCTGCGGTGACGCCGCCCCAAGGCCATGTTTCGCCCACGGCGAGGATGCGTCCGGTTCTGGCGACGGATCCGAGGATGGTATCGGTGTCGAGGGGCTTTACGGAGCGAAGATCTACGACTTCGATTTCCCAGCCTTCGGTGGCGAGTTCTTCTGCAGCGGCGAGGGATTCGTGCAGCATGGCGGAGTAGGTGACGACGGTTGCGTCTCGTCCAGCGCGTGCGATGCGTGCTTTTCCGATGGGGAGCGCTTCTGCGGGAAGGCCTTCGGCTTTGAGGTGGTAGTAGAGGTATTTGTGTTCGCAGAAGATGACGGGGTCATCGAGTTGAACGGATTCGAGGAGCATGGAGTAGGCGTCCTCGACGGTTGCGGGGCAGACGACGACGAGGCCGGGGTAGTGGGAGTAGAGGGCTTCGAGATTTTGGGAGTGGAACGGGCCGCTGCCGGGGGTGCCGCCTGAGGGAAGGCGAATGACCATTGGGCAGGGCACGCCGGTGCGCCAGAAGTGAGTAGCGGCTTGGTTGACGATTTGGTTAAAGCCGACGGTCGAAAAGTCGGCGAACTGCATCTCGATGATGGGGCGCATGCCGTGGATGGCGGCACCGATCGCGGAGCCGACCATGGCGTCTTCGCTGATGGGGGAATCGAGCACGCGGCCTGGGAACTCAGTGGCGAGATTTTTGGTCGCTTTAAAGGCGCCGCCGAAGGTGGCGATGTCTTGTCCGTAGATGTAGACGGAGGGGTCGGTTTGGAGTGCTTTGCGTTGAGCTTCCCGGATGGCTTCGAGGTAGGTAATCACGGTGCGGGGAAGGGTCAGAGTTTAGCGCGCGAGGTTTTCGTCGAGATGACGTTCCGAGAGGGCGCACCAGTCTTCTTTGGCGGGGTCTGGAGCGGCTTCTCGGAGTGCTTGAGAAACGGCGTGTTCAACTTCCTCTTCCGCTTCCTTGCGCCATTGGGCGAGTTGGGCGTCGTTGGCCCAGCCTTTGGAGCGGGCAGTGGTTTCGCCGAGGGTGATGCAATCGTTTCCGACGGCGAGCGTTTTGAAACGTGGGTCGAGGTAGCTGAAATCGTCGTGTTCTCCGTGCCCAGCGAGGCGAAGGAGAGACGCAACGATCATTTGGGGACCGCCACCGGCGCGGGCTTTTTCCACCGCTTCGGTGACGGTTTCCAGACAGGCGAGCAGGTTGGTGCCGTCGACGGAATAGCCTTGGAAT
>JBIIXW010000050.1:0-20445 GCA_044347165.1 Chthoniobacteraceae bacterium | reverse complement strand
AGCATCGGCAAACACTCGCCGATCGCCTTCGGATTGCCCGGCAGATTCACAATCAACGTACGCCCCCGCGTTCCAGCCGTCGCCCGTGAAAGAATCGCCGTCGGTACCATCGAAAAACTCCGCATCCGCATCGCCTCACCAAACCCCACCAACTCGCGCTCCAACACCGCTCGAGTCGCCTCCGGCGTGATGTCCCGCGGCGAAGGCCCAGTGCCCCCCGTTGTAATCACCAAATCCATCGCCTCCTCATCGCAGAGTAACCGAAGCAAAGCCTCCAAATCTGCACGCTCGTCCGGCATCAACCGAACCAACCACTCGTGCTCCCCAGGTATCAGTTGCCCAACAATCCGCTCAATCTCCGGGCCACTCCGATCCTCGTAAATCCCCGCGCTCGCCCGATCGCTCATCGTAATACGTGCAATCTTCATGACTTTGTTTTCTCGAGTAACCGCACGCCCGTGATTTCCATCGCGGGGTCCACGGATTTGCACATGTCGTAAACCGTCAGCGCCGCCACCGTGACAGCCGTCAGCGCCTCCATCTCAACCCCCGTTCGCGCACAAACCATGGCCGTCGCCTGAATACGCACCCCCTCCTCAGTTACTTCCAACTCCACGGAAACCCCGTCCAGCGGCAGCGAATGACACATCGGAATCAACGCGTCCGTCCGCTTCGCCGCCAGAATCCCCGCTACCCGCGCCACCGCAAACACATCCCCCTTGGGAACCGATCGATTCCGCAACGCCGCTACGGTCTTCGCCCCACACCGAACAAACCCTTCCGCAACTGCGCGCCGGTTCAATACCGGTTTCAACCCCACATCCACCATCCTCGCCCGACCATCCTCCGTCAGATGCGAAAAAATCGTCCGTTCATCATCCATCCCCCCATTTCAAATCAGCCGCGCCATCAAACAAGTCACTTCAGCCCCCGCCGGCAAATCCCCCGTCCCCGCCGGAATCCGAATCAACACATCTACCCCCCCTAATCCGGTCACATCGCCGCTACTTTGCCAAACCCCAGCCTCAACCGCCATCCGCCCCCCCGTGCAACAAATCCGCCCAGGCCACAAAATCTCCCGTGCATCCCTCCCTGCATTCAACGCAGCAGCTAGGGGTAACCGCACCCAACCCTCGGACCGTGACTCCCCGCTCGCCATCCGCAACCACTCCGCCACCAACGTCTGCAAAACCACAAAGTGGGACAACGGATTCCCCGGCAAAACAAAAGCACCCGTCCGCCCGCGCCGCGCATAAATCACCGGTTTACCCGGCTTCATCGCCACCCCCCTGAACACCAAATCAAACCCATTCCGCTCCAACGCCTTCCAGCCAAAGTCAAAAGCACCCGCACCCGCACCGCCCGACACCAACACCAAATCAACCCCTCGCTCCACCGCCGCAGCCACCAACTCCGTCAACGCTTTCTCATCGTCCCTCACCCGCGCCTGCCTAAACCCTCCTCCAACCCAACGCTCTAACGCCCCCCGCACCAACAACGCATTCGTATCCCGCACCCCGCCAGGACGCATCGCCTCCCCCACACCCACTAACTCGTCCCCCGTCGTCACATGAAAAACCGAAACCTCGCGCGTCACAAACACCTCCCCAACCCCCGACAAACCCGCCACCGCCAAATCCCCCGGTCCAAATCGCGTCCCCGCTCCCATCAAAATCTCACCGGCCCGAACGTTCTCACCCTGACGCCGAATAAAACTCACCCCACCCCACCCACCCTCCCGAACACATCCATCCTCTCCCAAAACCGCGTCCTCCTGCGGTAAGACACGCTCCGCTCCCTTCGGAACCCCACCCCCCGTAAAAACCCGAATCGCCTCCCCCGCGCCAATCACCAAACCCACCTCCTCACCCGCCCGCGCCGTTCTCAAAACTCGCCAAACGCCCGCCTCCACCATCGGCCCCAATGCGTAACCATCCATCGCCGAAACATCCATCACCGGTGAATCCGCCTCGCTTCGCAACTCCTCCCTCAACACCCGCCCCAAAGCGCGCTCCAGCGTAATCCTCTCCGCCTCCAATACATCCGTCGCCCCACGCACCAACGCCAACGCCTCATCCAACGAATGCATGCCCCACGGCGAGCACAATCCAAGCCCCGACACGCCGCTTTTCAAACCAGCACTTCCCTCTACACTGCCAACGGAATGAAAATCATCGCAGTGGCTAACCAAAAGGGAGGCGTCGGAAAAACGACCACCTCCGTCAACCTCGCCGCGGCCATCGCCGCCAGAGGCCACAGCGTCCTCCTCGTCGACCTCGACCCGCAAGCAAACGCAACCAGCGCCCTCGGCCACGACTCCGTCGAAGGCCTCAGCGTCTACGAACCCCTCCTCGGAAACGGACACCTCAAGGACTGCATCATCCCCACCCGCCGAGAAAACCTCTGGCTCATCCCCGGCGATATCAACCTCGCCGGCGCAGAAGTCGAAGTGGCCCGCGAAGGCGAACACCTCACCCGACTCCGCGTCGCCTTCGAACCCCTGAGAAAGGCGGCCCCCTTCGACTACGTGTTTTTCGATTGCCCCCCCTCCCTTGGCATTCTCATGACCAATGCGCTCGCCGCCGCCGACGAACTCCTCGTTCCTATCCAATGCGAGTACTTCGCCCTCGAAGGACTGTCCAAAATCGATGGCATCGTCACTCAAATCGCTGAATGCGAGGCCAATCCCGGACTCCGTATCGCCGGCATCCTGCTGACCATGTTCATGCGGAATAACCTCGCCCAGTCCGTCATCACCGAGGTCCAAACGCATTTTAAGGACGTCGTCTACCGAACCATCATCCCGAGGACCGTCCGACTCGGCGAAGCCCCTTCCCACGGAAAAACCATCATGGAGTATGAACCCTCCGGCCTCGGCGCGACTGCCTACAAGCAACTCGCCGATGAGTTCCTCCGCCGAGAACGTCGAAAAGCCCGAGCATCCGCTTCGTAATCCGTATTTCTCAAAGGGTCGAAAACGGGCTGCACACCCCACCGGTCCATACGCCGCCAGAGCAAGTGCGCACACCGTCCGCCCCGACCAAAACGCTCTGGAAACGCCCTCCAAAGTTTCCCTGACCGAGATCACCCCCAAGACATCACAGAACATCATTCGCCCTATGCAGATTGTTCGTATCTACGTGTCCGACGGACATAACTTCTTTGGGCACCACGGGAAACCACCCGGCGAATACCCCATCCGCAACGTCGCCTCCATCGAATGCGTCGCAGGAAGTGGCATCCGCGGCGACCGCTTTTTTGACTTCAAACCGGACTACAAAGGACAAATCACCTTCTTTGACGAATCAGTCTGGATCGAACTCTGCAACACCTTCCAAATCCATCACCTCGAACCCGGCGTTCTCCGCAGAAATGTCATTCTCCGCGACGTCGACCTCCCTTCGCTAATCGGCAAGGAGTTTGAAATCCAAGGCGTTCGCTTCCTCGGAACCGGAGAATGCTCTCCCTGCTACTGGATGGAATCTGCCTGCCACCCCGGAACCGAAGCCTTCCTCAAAAACCGAGGCGGCCTTCGCGCGAAAATTCTCACCTCAGGAATCCTCCGCACCTCTACAAACGAGCAGGAAAATCACGCCGCACGCAGCCACGACTAGACACATGCCTCGGAGGCGCGCACAGCAACCACCCTCAACTGCGCCTCCACCCGACCGTTATACTCATTCCGCTGTAACTCAAACGCAACGTCCGCAGGACCCGCCGGCAACGGCACCCCCGCACCATCAAACCAAATCGCGCTGCACCGCCGAGACCCCTGAGCCAGATCCAAACGGATATGCCGCTCACCCCTCGGCACCGTTCGCTCAATCCGAACCCCCTCCAACGAAAAGAGCGGAGCCTCGTTGCCCATTCCAAATGGTCCCAAACGACCAATGTCCTCACACAGCGCCAACCCCAGTTGCCCCATCTCCAAACACTGCTCAATCGCAATCTCTTCCAAGCACGCCCCACCCTGCGCCCGCCGACGAACCGCCTGCTCAAACAACACCCGAAAATCCTCGAACCGTTCGCGCCGAACCCCAATGCCCGCCGCAGCATCGTGCCCCCCAAAAGTCACAAGCGCCTCAGAACATTCTCGCAATAACTCCACCAGCGGAAATCCCGGCACACTCCGCCCGCTCCCCTTCCCGTATCCCGTCGCATCAAACGAAACCACAAACGACGGACGACGGTACGTCTTCACCAAATGAGACGCCGCAATCCCGACCACCCCAGGATGCCATGACTCCGAACCCGCAACCACCGAACGCACCCCCGCAGCATCCAACGCCCCTAAGCTGAACATCCCCTCCAACTCCTCCTTCACCACAATCCCAAACGACTGACGTTGGCTGTTCTGATCATCCAGCATCCGCATCAACTCCTCCACACGCACCGGATCGTCCGACAACAAAATCTCTAACGCATGCCGTGCATCCCCGATTCGCCCCGCCGCATTCAGCCGAGGCGCAATCCGAAAACTTACATCCCGCGCCACCAACCCATCCCCGCCGCCAGCCAACTTCGCGAACGCACGAACCCCCGGCCACGCCGACACTCCAGCCGCCTTCAACCCGTGATACACAAAGGTTCGGTTCTCGCCCCGCAAAGGGACTAAATCCGCAACCGTCCCAAATGCCGTTAAATCAAGCAATTGACGAATCTGAAAATCCTCCAGCCGCCGTTCTTTCATCAGCGCATGAACCAGCTTGAACGCCAATCCCGCCGTGCACAGATAATGAAACTCCGCACCACGCTTCGGATTAACCACCGCCACACATTCCGGCAGCACGTCCGGACACTCGTGATGATCCAAAACAATCACATCAATCCCACGCTCCCGCAACAGACGAATCGGTTCCACCGACGTCGTCCCACAATCCACCGTGATGATGAGATCCGGCGAATAAAGCTCCAGGCAACGCGCAACACCCGATCCGCTTAACCCATACCCCTCCTCCACTCGCAACGGCACAAAACACTCCACCCGAGCACCATATCGCACCAACGCTCGCTGCAACTGCGCCACCGAAGTCACCCCATCCACATCGTAGTCGCCGAACAAAACCACCTTCTCCCCACGATCCACCGCTTCAAAAATCCGTCGCACCGCCGCCGCCATGTCCGGCAACAAATACGGATCCGACAAATCCGCCAAACGCGGTTGCAAAAAACGCCCCGCCGTTCCCAGTGTCGCCAATCCGCGCCGCAAAAGAATACCCGCCGCAACATCGCTCAAACCCGTCGCTTCGCTCACCGCACGCAACTCCGCCGGATCCACTTCAACCCCATATGTCCAACACTGCTTCGTCATCCGTGCGCCTCCCGTTCCTCAATCCAACCCTCACCCCGCTCGAACCTTGTCCACCGCACCCACCACCAATGATATCCCACGTTCCACTTCCGCCCTCGTGTTCAATCGAGAAAACGAAAACCGTAAACTGGAACGCGCCCGATCATCACTCATCCCCATCGCCTTCAACACATGCGACGGATGAATCGAACCCGACGTGCACGCCGAACCCGCAGAACAGCACAACCCATTCTGGTCCAGCAGTAAAAGCATCGTCTCCGCATCCACTCCCGTGAACGATAAACTCGTCGTGTTCGGCAACCGAGACTCCCGGTCACCGTTCACAACCACTCCCGAAACAGTGCGCATCACCCCATCCTCAAAAGCGTCTCGCAACGCACGCACCTCAACCCGCTCCTCCTCTAACCGTCGTACCGCAATCTCACACGCCTTACCCAACCCCACAGCATAAGCCACGTTCTCCGTCCCCGCACGACGCCCTCCCTCCTGTCCACCTCCCGTTAAATACGACGTAAACCGACACCGACGATTCACATACAACGCACCAATCCCTTTCGGACAATGCAGCTTGTGCCCCGACAACGAAAGGAACTGCAGCCCCAACGCACCCAAGTTCACCGGCACCTTCCCAACCACCTGCACCGCATCCGTATGCAGAAAAACCCCTTTCTCCCGTGCAATCGTCGCAATTTCTTCTACCGGGAAAATCACACCCGTCTCGTTGTTCGCCCACATCACCGACACCAACGCCGTGTCCTCGCGAATCGCATCCCGCAACTCCCCCAAATCCAACCGCCCATCCCCATCAACACCCAACCACGTGATCTCGTACCCTCGCTTCGCCAACAACTCACACGTCTTCAACGTCGCACTGTGCTCCACGCGCGTCGTCACCAAGTGCTGCCGATCCCGATCCACCGATAACGCCGAATGAATCGCCGCATTCGAAGATTCCGTACCGCAACTGGTAAAAACCACTTCCCCCCCATCACACCCCAAAGCCTCAGCAACTTGCCCCCTCGCTGTGTCCAGCGCACGCGCTGCCTCTTTGCCAATCCGGTATACACTCGAAGGATTGCCGTAGTGCCCACGCAAATACGGCATCATCGCGTCCAACACCTCCGGATCCACCGGCGTCGTCGCATTGTTGTCGAAATAAAGCAGGTCTCCGTTCGGGTTCATGGGCAAAGCAGACCATACTAAACCCGCCTCCACCCAGAGACTCAACCCTTACTTACCCTCCCCCCAGCTTTCTCTAAAACCATCCCGCCCAAACCCAAGCCTCCTCCCAAGCAAAACGCCACTCCCAACCGAGGACCATTTCTAGCTGAAGGAAGCGCGTACCCAGTACAACTTATCTCAGATCTCGATCAACATGAACCACCCCAACCAACTCCCCAGAAGAGACTTCCTCAAAACCGCAGCCGTCGGATCCGCTCTCGCCGCACTCCCCGTCGAACGGTTCGCCCACGCCGCAGAAAAAAATGGCCCCCTCAAACTCGCCATGGTGGGCTGCGGCGGACGTGCCACCGGCGCTGCCAACCAAGCGCTCAAAACCAGCCCCGACGTCAAACTCGTCGCCGTCGCTGAACTCTTTGAAGAGAAAGTCCAAAAAGCCCTCCAAAACCTCTCCGTTCAACATGGCGCACGCGTCGACGTCCCCAAGGAACGCATCTTCCTCGGCTTCGAGGGCTATAAACAGGCCATCGCCGCGTGCGATGTCGTGATCCTCGCAACCCCCTGCACCTTCCGTCCCATGATGTTTGAAGAGGCCGTCAAACAGGGGAAACACATCTTCATGGAAAAACCCGTGGCGCTCGATGCCATCGGCGTCCGCCGCGTCCTCGCAGCAGCAGAAGAGGCCAAGAAAAAGAACCTGAAAGTCGGCGTCGGCCTCCAGCGCCGCCACAAACTAGGTTACCTCGAAACCGTTAAACGCATCCACGACGGCGCCATCGGCGAAATCCACTACGCCCGCACCTTCTGGAACATGGGCACCGCACGCGCCATGCTCCCACGCCGTCCCGAGTGGAACGAACTCGAGTACCAACTCAACAACCAGTTCTACTTCGCCTGGCAATGCGGCGACATCCACGTCGATATGGGGCTCCATAACATCGATGTCATCAACTGGATCAAAAACGCCTACCCCATCAACGCCATGGGAGTCGCCGGCGCCGAAGTCCGGAAAGGAAAAGAGGCCGGCTGCATCTACGATCATTTCGCCATCGAATACGAATACGCCGACGGTTCCCGCATGTTCGTTCAAAACCGCCAAATTCCCGGCTGTTTCAACTACGTCGCCGAATGCGCCCACGGCTCCCTCGGCTCCGTCGAAATGATCAACGACCGTAACAAGTTCACGATCACCGGCAAAAACGCGTGGGCCTACGAACCCGAAAAACCCACCGTCGACCCCTACCAAAAGGAACACGACGACCTCTTCCACGCCATCCGCAACGACCTCCCCTACAACGAGGCCGAACGCGGCGCACTCAGTACCATGACCGCCATCATGGGACGCATGGCCGGCTACTCCGGCCTCAAAATCGAATGGGCCGACGCCATCAACTCCGACCTCGCCATGGCCCCCGAAATCAAATCCCTCAACGATCCCGCCCCCGTCATGCCTGACGCCGACGGCGCATACCCGCTCCCCATCCCAGGCAAACACAAAGTCATGTAAGTCGGAGGCGGGGCTGTGACCCTACCATCGACAGCTCGCCCGTCCGTCGTGTGGCAGGTAACCCACCTGCCACACTCGCCACGCCCAAAGGCGAGCCGGCCGCCAGATCCCCCTCGGGCGGTATAGGTCCCATCGGACGCATACGACCCACTCCCCCACATCCGATTCACGGCTGATCCGGCTTCGAACCAGAGGGCTTCTTCTTCGCCGGACTCGCACTCGGGGCCGCAGGGGCCGGCGAAACCCTCGGAGCTGTCGTCGGCGTGGTCATGGGTGGTCGAGAACTCGAACCGCCCGAAACCTCTTTCTTGGGAGCAAACACCCCCGTCGTCGTCGTCGGGCGAACCAAACCGCCTCCCACCGTGGATGGCCGCGCACTCGAACCTCCCCAATAACTCGGCTTCGGCGCAGCACCCTGACTCGGCACCACCCCGCGAGAGACCATGCTCCCGCTCGACGAACTCCCCTTTGAAAAGAGCCCCGACGGCTCCGGCGCAGGCCGTGTATCACGGTTGAACGCGTCCTTCGGTGCAGACCCTCGCGACGAAGTCGCTGACGGAGCCGACGAACCCGCAAAGTAACCGCCCGTCGAAGTCCGCCCTCCCCACGCAGAACCCCCACCCTGCGAGGGTGAGCCCGTTCTCGACGAGAGTGAGCCCGGTCTCGAAACCGTCTCACCGCGGCTCGAAGAACCCATGTTCACCTGATTGATGTTCGTCTGCTGAATGTTCGTCTGCTGCACATAAGTCTTATTCACAACGACCTTGTTCGTGACGGACAAAACCGGAGCAGAACTAATCGGCCGACTCCTCGCATAGACAATCGAAGCGGACGTTCGACACGGATACACGGGGTGCGACCGGTTGTAATAGCCCCCATACGGCAAACGATCCACATACGTGGGCCCGTATCCATCATCGTACATATAGCGACCACTCACGTAGTAGTAATTTACATTTCCGTACGAATAAAGCGGCTGATCGTAATACGCAGCCTCCGCCACCGGCACGTAACTGCCCGTTGACGGATTATACTGATAGTCAGGAACGGAAGATCCCAAGCCCCCTTCGGGCACAACACATCCCGATAACAAGCTCAAGACCAACAGAATAGCGACCCATGTTTTTTTCATACCTTTCAGACCAATTGACTTAAATCTCACACTCACCACTGCGTAACCCCTAACTCTATTTCCCCGATGGTGCACTCATAAAACCTTACTTCTGCTTTTCAAGAAAGAGCACCCCACCCCGACCCTCCAACTTAAAACGCCCGCCTTTCGTGGGAGTCAGCTTTCTCTCCTCCTCCCCCTTGCCAAGATCCAAAACCAACACCCCATCCCTCACCGCCCAATCTCCAGACACACCCAGATCACCCTTTCCCGCTGAACCAATCCGCTTCCGCGTCACCCGCCCCCCCTCCTCAAAAACAAGACTCATCATCCCCTTCCCCTCGGAAGCCAGCCAACGCCCAACCATCAGCTGACTCAAATCAGATTCGGCATTTCGAGGCTCGTCCCGCTTGGACGAAACCACACGAGAGTCCGCACCCTTGTCGCCTTCAGAGCGCTCCGATGGCACACCCCCTACCGATTCACTGAAAATCTTCAACGACTTCCCCTCCATCAACATCCCTAGTTTCACCTGAAGAGCATCCGACTCCTCACTTACCCCAACCCCACGCGCCAGAGAAAACACCACATCCAACTTGCCTCCCTCCTCCTTGACCGAGAAACCCGTCGCTTCACTCGCGCCTAGCCGAGCTATCCGCCCCAAAGCCGTATCCAACCTGCCAACTCGGCTGCCTTTGGATCGTAAGAAACGGGAAGAATAAGCCGCCCGCAACCGCTTCTCATCACCGCCCCTCACGGCCTCTAACCATTCCGCCACGGCCCGCTCAACAAGGAGTCGACGCGACGAAACCAACCGCCCCTCTCCAGTCCCTCGGCACTCCCTGTCCGCATGGCGAACCGCGTCCAAGGGCCCCTCCGCCGCCGGAAAAGACCCAATCACGCGGGCATCACACCCCTCCAAACTCACCACTACGTAACTTTCAAGCGGTCTCCCCCCTTCCGACCGCGGCCGAAATGCCCGAAAAATCAGTGCGTAAGGCTCAAAAACGCCTCCCACTTTCTCGCCCCGCCACTCCAGCGGCTTGTTCGCCAACCAACTCTCCTCCCCATACCCAAACGCAGCTCCCGTTCGAAACAGAGGAACGCCCCGCGTCCCAAACCGAAGATCCAAACGCGAAAGGCCCTCCCGACTCACCAAACATACCTCATACCCCCCATAACCCTGAAACTTCAACTCACCCCGTTCCACGCCCGGCTTCGCTTTAAACCCGTCCAACGTCAAAAACTGAGAGCAAGGCTCAGCCCCCCATCCCCCAAATCCCACGAGGGCGAAAACTCCCGACCCAAACAAAAGTCTCCACGGTGAAGTCATATCCAGAGCTTCCTAACGTTTAGAAAAAACAGTTAGGAAAGCAACTCCGGCATGAACACGCACGCCCCCTCCCCACACTCAGCCAACTCAGGCGAATCTTGACCCTCTCCCCCTACATCCGCTCAGGCACTTCAATCCCCAACAGACCCAACCCAGTCTTCAATACCCGCGCCACCAACGCGCACAATCGCAACCGCGACTCGCGAGTCGCCCCCTCCGACTTCATCACCGGACACCCCTCGTAAAACCCGTGGAACGCAATCGCCAACTCGTACAAATAGTTGGCCAACTGATTCGGACGATGGTCTTCCAACACCGCCGGCACCACCTCCGCGAACTGCAATAACTTCCTCGCTAACGCCAACTCCCCAGCCTCACCCAACGCAATCGCTCCCCGATCGCCCACCGCCAATCCCGCCTCCTCCGCGCGCCGGAAAATGGACCGAATCCGTACGTACGCGTTCTGTAAGTAAGGAGCCGTATTTCCCTGAAAACTCAACATACGATCCCACGAAAACACATAATCCCCCTGCCGATTCGGAAGCAAATCCGCGTACTTCACCGCTCCAATCCCCACAATCCGCGCCACCTCACGACGCTCCGACTCCGGCATCTCAGGACTCTTCTCCGTCACCTGAACAAACGCTCGCTCCTCCGCCTCGTCCAACAACTCCGTCAGTTTCACGGTCTCGCCCGAACGCGTTTTAAACGGCTTCCCATCCTCCCCCAAAATCGAACCAAACCAAACGTGGCTCAATCGCGTCCCACCCAACTCCGCGGCCTTCCAACGCCGGTAAATCGCGAAAAACTGACGGAAATGCAACTGCTGCCGGCCATCCGTCACATAAATAATCTCATCCGGAGCCCACTTCCCCAACCGATACTCCAAGGTCGCGAGATCCGTCGTTGTGTAGTTTGCCGCCCCATCACTCTTGCGAACCAATGCCGGATTTGCCCTCCAACCCTCCTTATCCTTGATGAGAAAAGGGTCCGTCTCCGGAGCCATCACCCCATCCGAAAACACACACAGGGCCCCGTCACTCTCCCTCGCAATCCCCTGCCGCTCCAACTCCTCCGACACCCCCTTCAATCGCTCATTGTAAAAACTCTCCCCAAGAGTCACGTCAAACCGCACCCCTAACCGTCCGTAAACCTCATCAAACTGGCGCTGCGACAAGCGAATCATCTCCCGCCAAATATGAAGATTCGCCTCGTCCCCGCCCTGCAACGCCACCAACTCCGATCGAGCCGCTTCCAGCGTCGCCGCATCCTCTTTGCACCGAGCCGAAACCAACTTGTACACCCGCTCCATCTCCCCCAAGGGATCCGCACTCAGAGCCCCCTGATCCATCACCGTCCTCCACCCGTGAATCAACATCCCAAACTGCGTTCCCCAATCCCCAATGTGATTGTCTCGCACCACCCGATGCCCCAAAAACTCCGCCACACGCGCCAAGGAGTCTCCCAAAATCGTGGACCGAATGTGCCCCACATGCATCGGCTTCGCCACATTCGGCGACGAAAAATCCACCACCACCGAACGGTTTCCCTCCGCAGACGACGCCCCCAACCGCTCGTCCGCCGCAATCTCCAACAACCGTCCCTCCAACCACTCGCGCCGCAGCCGAAAGTTAATAAATCCCGCACCCGCCACCTCCACCGCCGAGCAAACATCCTCGACCTGCAACGCCGCCTGAATCCGGCCCGCCAACTCACGCGGATTCACCCGCGCCACCTTCGCCGCAATCATCGCCACATTCGTCTGATAATCCCCAAAGCGCGTGTCCGAGACAGGAACCACGTCCGGCTGAATTTCAGTGATGCCGCGAACCGCCGAAGCCAGTCGCTCGCGAAGAATTTGAGGTACCGTTTGCATGAGAAAAAAAGGGCTCCGAACCCGCGTTCGGCAGTCCGGTATCCTCTCCTTTCCACCCACCGCCGCCATCCCAAAATCCCATACCCAGCCGCCGCTCGAGGAACCGAGACACAAAAGAGGGCGGCCCCTACTCAGAGCCGCCCGCACTGCTCATCCATTCAGGACCACCCCATCAAGGCATCACAAACCGACCCTGCGTCGCCGTCACTTTCAGCGACGCCGGCAACGCATCACGCTTCACCGGAACGCTAATCACGTGCGTTCCACCCGACAACACACGCTCCATCGCTCCCCCCGTCACCTTCTCTCCGTCCACGGAAAAATCCGGCGCACCATCCACTTGAATCCGAACCTTCCCACCACTCCCGACATCCACCCGCGTCACCGCATGCAACACCTCCCCCTTCAGCGAAGCCGTCGCCATCTGCCAGTGCTCAGGCAGTAACCGACCGTCCGTCAACGAGTACACCGACGGCGCGGCCTGCAACGCGTCCGCCTTCCCCGCCGCTGTCGCGTCCGCCACCACACGCCACCCTCGAGCAACACCCCCGTTGCTCGCATCAAAAGCACCCGGACGCCCCACCGACCCCAAAAATGCGAACAGATTAATTTTATCCTCCTCCGACAACCCCTCCACCAACCCAGCCGGCATCAACGAACCAATCACCTCGTTCGCTTTTATCTTTGCCTTCGGTACGTCCATCTCAATGCCGCCCGGCATCCGAATCCGCACGTTCTGCGCATTTTCCTCAAACGGTACCCCGACCGCTGCCCCCCCATCCGTCAACGTGTAACTCACCCCGTGATACCCCTCCTTCACCTTCGCCGCAGGATTCAACACGCTCTCAATCACATAATCCAAGGGCGCGCTCGCCCCTAACGTCGACATATCGGGTCCAAGTTTGCCACCCGCACCCCCAATCGCATGACACTGCACACAGGTCATCGTCGCGCTGTGGTAAATCCGCTCACCCCGCGCCGCATTCCCGCGCTCCTGCACCAGTTTAGCCCACTCCGCAGGAGAACGTTGCGCCCCAGCCGCACCCGGCGCGGGAGCCTGTGCACCCGCGCTCAATGCCGTCATCAACCCACGACCGCGTCCCCCTAACTCCTGCGCCGCCTGACGCCCAGCCTTCAACGCGTCCCCGCCCAACCCTGATGCAGACTCTTTCGCGAACTTTTCCGCAAACCCCTGATTCGCAGAAATCATCGCACGCCAGACGCCAACCGCCTCCGCCTGATTCCCCGCCTTCGCCAGCAACGACGAAGCCACCGCAGCCGCCTCCGAAGGTTTCACCTTCAACAAAATCGCTAACCCGCGACGCCGCACCTCATCCGCCTTCCCGTCCGCACTCAGCAAACGCGCCTGCGCCGCAGACGCCTCACCTCCCATCACACCCAACGCCTGAGCCGCCGCATCACCCACCGGCGAACGCTGCTCCGCCAGCGCCCCGAGTCGGTCGGCCAACTCCGTCCGCTTCCACGCGCCAGCCAACTGCACTCCCAACACCGCAACCGCAGGCTTCGCATGCCCCACCAAAGCAGCAACCTTTTCACCACCCTGCCGCACCCCCTGACCGCGCGCCGCTGCGGCACGCAATGCTTCCAAACCGCGCCGCAACGCCGGTTCCGCAACCTCCCCACCCGAAACCACATCCCACAGCTTCTGCACCTCATCCGCTCCACCCGCATGCGCAATCAGCTCCGCCCATGGACCCTGCAAATCCCGACCCAACTCCACCGAACGCATCGCCAAAGACACCACCGGCGCTGCAACCCCAGCGTCCAATGCGCGCAAACCCGCCGCAAACTCCGCCTCGCGCCCCTTCCACGACCATGCGCCCGACAGCACCGCCGGCACCCAAACAGGTGCAATCTCACGAATCGAACGCGCCACCGCAAACGCATACTGCGCATCTCCTTCCGGCGCCTTCGCCGCCGCTTTCAAAATTCCCTCCGCCGCCGCCGGCTCCGCCGCACGCGCTAACGCACGCATCGCCTCCAAGCGAACCCGAGCCGATTCGTCCTCCGCCAAAACCGCCAATCGAGCCCGCGTCTGCTCCGTTCTCGCCACTGCACCCAACCAACGCGCCTCCCACGCCCGGCCCCCCGCATCCTTCGCAGAAAAATCCTGCAACGCGGCCGAAGCTCCTCCCGCCGCCGCACGCGCAAAAGCCCCATGCAACGACGCCTCCGCCGTCCCCTTCGACGCCTCCCACGCCTTTACCTCAGCCATCCCCCCAGACCGCAACCGCTCAGCCAACATCCGCTTCGATTGCTCCTGCTCCCACTTGTTCGCCGACAATAACCCATCCAATAACTCCCTCGTCGAACGCTCCGTCAACGCCTGCCAAGCAACCGGACGAGCCCCCTTCGGCGCGATCCGCCAAATCCGCCCGTGCGTCTTGTCGCGACGCGGATCACGAAAATCCACCTCCCCATGATTGATCACCGGGTTCGTCCAATCCGCCACATAAAGCGCCCCGTCCGGCCCAAACTTCACATCAATCGGACGAAAACTCTGGTCCGGTGTCTTCAATACATCCGGCTGATCCGTCGTCGCATATGCACTCTTGGAAACCTCACCTCGACTCAAATCCTTGATGTCAAACCGAACCATCCGGTGCGCCCGAAAATCGCACGTGATCAAATCGCCCTGCCAATCCGCGGGAAACAGCGGACTCCGCACCATCGCCAAACTACAGAACTTCGGATACCCGCCCGCGCTCACACTCGGCATCGTTCCCGTCGCGCCCTCGGACGGTGAGAACGTCGCTCCAGGAAAAGCCCAACTGATTCCATTGCCACCCGCACCGTCGGTGAGGAACGCCTGACCCTCCATATCCGTTTGATGACCCCACGTGTTCACCAATCCTTTCGCAAAAACTTCCACACGCTCCGTGCGCGGGTCGTACGCCAAAACGCCCCCGCTGTTCAACCGCACCACACCCCACGGCGTTTCCATGTGCGTGTGAATGTAGATGCTCTGCGACATGTACAACCGCCCATCAACGCCCCAATGAAGCGTATGCAACGTGTGATGGGTATCCTCCGTGCCAAACCCGCTCAGCACAACACGCCGCTCTTCCGCCTTCCCATCCCCATCCCGATCCGTCAGGAGCAACAGCTCGGTCGAAGCCCCGACGTACGCGCTCTGAACCCCACCTGACTCCAACTGCGGCTCTACCCCCGTCGGAATCAATAAGTTGTCCGCAAACAAGGTCGCTTTGTCTGCCTTACCCGCCCGCTTCGTATCCTCCAAAATGAAAATGCGATCCGTCGAGTACGCCCCGGGCTGAATTTGTGGATAAATCGGGGTGGACGCCACCCAGAGACGTCCCTTCGCATCCCAGTTCATCGCAACCGGCTTCGACAGCAAAGGGTTCTCTGCCCACAGCCCAATTTCCAATCCCTCATCCAACTGAAAAACAGGAGGATCCACCGGCTTCGAATCCACCGCATCCGCCGGCAACACCTTTTCCTCAGGTGCGCCACGCCCCTCTCGCAACGCCGCAATCCGCTGATCAGCCACCTCCAACAAGGAGTCAAACTGCTCAATCTCAACAGCATTTCTCCCCTGCTCCCGCTTCCGAAACCCAAAAATGTACGTGTGATTTGCCGGACGCCATCGATGGAAAAAAAGCTCGTTCTTCCGCTGCAATGCCCGCCTCAAATCCGAAGCCTGCCCTCCATCCGCTGCCCCATCCCAGCCAAGCTCCGACGCAATCCGTTCCGCCCACAGTTCCAACCCCTTCACCGAAGGATGAATACCGTTGTCCGTCAACGGCCCCTCACCCGTCTTCTGAACCACTGACGCCGTGTCAACAAACCGAGCTCCACGCTCCGCCGCCAACTCCCGCAACACCCGCGTGTAGTCAGCCAACAACGCATTATGCGCCGACGGATCCGGCAATCCCGGCCGCTGAGCGCGCAAGTCCTCATGTCGCAATGGCGCCAACAGCACGAAGCGAACGGACTTGCCTCCAGAGGCTTTCTGAATTTCATCCATCAACGCTGCGAGATCCGACTTAAACTTCGCCGCCGAAAACTCAGCCCCATAACGAACCGGGTCCGCATTCAAGTTCGGATCCTTGGAGGCATAAGTCATTTCCTCCAAACTCGCCGCCATCCCAAACCCAAGAACAGCCACCGTCGGTTTTACCAACTCAAGCTCCTCCCGAACACGCTCCATGCCGGAGGCCGCCGGACCAAAACTCGCACGCGATACCCCCGTCGGAAGATCAGCGCTGAAGGAGAGATTTCTCGCTGTAAAAGGCACGCCGCGCGAAGCGCGCGTCATTCGCCACTCCAACGCCGCCGCGTTCCCCTCGCGCTCCATCACCCCATCCCCCATGAACAAGACTCGATCGCCCGATTGAATGCGAAACGGATCGGCTGCGGTTGCGAGGATCGGGAGAAACAACGCGGGGACAGCTCGGGAGAGGAACATTTTCATAGTCGGAATACGGTTTGGAAATGCGGCCGTCAGAAATCACCGAGGACGCATAAACATAACCTGCAATCCCCCCTCTCGAATAGCAACGTCAACGCTTTCGAAGCATGCAATGTTCAGAAAATCACTCAGGAATGAGGGCTCTTAAAGCGCGATAAGTGGCTGCCTCACCAGGATTTGAACCTAGACAAGCAGAGTCAGAATCTGCTGTGCTACCGTTACACCATGAGGCAATCGCGGTCGGGGATGTTGCCACCCCGATTCCCACTCACGCAATCCGAAAGAGTTACCGAAGCCGCGTTCCGCCAAGACCCGTAAGAAAAACAGCCCGCGCGACCACGCCCTCAGTTAAAATACACCGTTTCATTCGCCATCAACAAGGCGTGGGCAAACTTTTCCCACTCCGAAAGGGCCTTACCCCGGTCCACCCGCTCCCCCTCATTGCGCAAACTGAATCCCGCCTTTTTGCCCACACCTCCCTTTCCTCTCGAGGACGCCCCGACCGCCCCACTCGACGCCACCGCACCATCCTCCTCCGCCGCGCCAGAGTTCCGCACCGCGTCGAGATAACCTTTGCCCAAGGAAATCTCTTCAGCCTTCGGTGGGCGCTGGAAAATCATCCAGTACAACGCGTGAATTTTCTTCTCATCCGTATCCGCAGGCTTCATCTCCTCCCGCATCATCAACCTCCTCGAAACCTCCACCAACAGGGGGTTGTTCATCAAGAAAAGCGCCTGCTGAGGAACCACGGTCTCGTGCCGATTCCCAATCGGTTGAGTCGGTGACGCAAAATCGAAATGCGCGAGCGTCTCCGGTAGGTTCGCCCGATCAATGTATCCGTAAACACTCCGCCGATTCGAAAACGGCTCCTCCACAATGTTCACCGGATGCCCCCCCACCTCGGACATGTCCAGCTTCCCGCTGATGTACAACAAGGAGTCGCGCATCGCCTCGAAATCTAACCGCCTCACGTTGTAACGCCACAACGCCCGATTCGCCGGATCCTTTTCGGCATTCGTCAAACTCGTCTCGCTGCCCTGCATGTAGGCTGACGACATCATAATAGCCTTATGCACCGGCTTCAGACGCCACCCCCCGCGCACAAACTCGTACGCAAGAAAGTCTAGCAACGGCTGATTCACCGCTTTACCCGCCTGCGTACCCAAATCATCCGGCGTCGCAACAAACCCCTGTCCGAAATGGTGCAACCACACTCGGTTCATCATCACTCTCGGCGTCAACGGATTCGACGGACTCGCAATCGCCTCCGCCAACTCACGCCTCCCACTCCCGTCCTTAAACACCGGGCGATTCGGGCCCGCCAAAATCTCCAAAAACCGCCGCGGAACGACTTCACCCTTCTGGTTCGCTTCGCCGCGAATAAACAGAGGCGAATCCTTCGGCTTGGCGGCATCTTCCAACGTCATGGCCCGACGCGGCGCTCCCGGATGCGTAAAATCAATCCGATCCTCTTCGGCCAAGAACGCCCTAATGCGTCCCTGCGCCTTCCGAGGCAAGGCCTCCGCAATCGCATCGAGTGACCCTCCCGCGCTCAATCGCCCGCCAGGCAGGTCCATCAGCTCCCGAACAACGCTGCTACCGCTCTGCCGCGCCACGGCATGCCATCCCTTCCCCGCGGTTTTTCGCAAACCCGTAATCTCCTCCGCAACTTTGTGAAATAACCCCGTGTAAATCTTCGCTACATCTTCCATCGAACCCGGCTTCAAACCCCGAAACCGCTCGCGAACCGAAGCGGGGACGTCAACGAACGTTCCCTCGCCCGACGCCACCCGCCTCGCCACATCCGGCGCTTTGGCCGAAAACTCTTTGCGCGGAATTTTCGCCATCGCAAAAAACGGCTCAAACGCTCCCTCCGCCCGGATCCCCTTAAACATCTCACGCATCTCCTGCTGCTCATCCTTCGACAACTTCTGCCCGCCAGCCAACGACACCCCACCCTTCTTCCCATTCCCTCGCTCCATCGACGACAACACCGACCCCGCATCCTTCCGAAACAAAACCCTCACCCCCTCCAACTCCGTCGCAATCGCATCCTGCGCCCTCGCCAACACATCCGCCTTCTTCGCCTGATAATCCCGCTGCTCCTCCAGAGTCCCGCGCGCCTGAATCACCGGACTCTGCTTCGGCTCAACCGATGAAGCAAAAATCCCGTGCAACGCGTAATAATCCTTTTGCGGAATCGGATCAAACATGTGGTCGTGACAACGCGAACAGCTCACCGTCAACCCAAGGAACCCCTTCGTCACCACATCAATCCGATCATTGATAATGTCGTTCTCATTCCCCTTGTACCGCTCGCCCACCGTCAAAAACCCCAGAGCCGCCAGAGGCTTCGGATCCGATTTGGACACATACTTATCCGCCGCAATCTGCTCCTTGATGAAGACGTCATACGGTCGATCCGTGTTCAACGCAGAGATCACGTAATCACGGTAGTTCCAGGCGTCCACGCTCCGTGCATCCCCTTTCTTCCCGACATCACCCTTGGTGTCTGAATACCGAGCCACATCCAACCAATACCGCCCCCACCGCTCGCCGTACTGAGGCATCGCCAGCAAACGATCGATGACCTTCTCCCACGCATTCGGCGACTCATCATCCATGAAGGCCTTGACCTCCCACGGCATCGGCGGCAACCCAATCAAATCGAAATAAGCCCGCCGAATCAGCGTCGGCTTATCCGCCATCCCATTGGGCTTCATCCCATTCCGTTCCAACAACGCCAACACATAGGCATCAATCGGCGTCCGCACCCACGCCCGATCATTCACCGTCGGCACCACCGGCTTCGAAATCGGCTGAAACGCCCAGTGAGCCTTCGCCTTGGAAGCCGTCTCGGAAAGCGAAGGAGCCTTCGTCGGCGCCGTGCGCGGATCAACCGCCCCCGCACGAATCCACGCCATCAAATCCTGAACCTGCTGCGGACTCAGATTCTCGTCCTTCGGCGGCATCTTCTCGTCCGGGTCCTTCGACAAAATCCGCTGCATCAACACGCTTTTCTCCGGATTACCCGCAACAATCACCGGCCCGTTGTCTCCCCCTTTGCTCAAGCCCTCCCTCGTCTCTAACGCCAATCCTCCCTTCACCTTCCCGTCGGTCAAGCTGTGGCACTTCACACACTTCTCGGCAAATACCGGCGCCACACGCTCCTCAAAAAACTTCGACCCCGACACATTCGGCGCAGCCACCAACGGCTGAATCCCCCCTAGCAAAAACACCCAGCACCAATCGAACCCTCTTTGCAAACCTCTGATGAACATACGCTTTGATTACGCAATGATTTCCTTAATCACGTTCCCAGCCACATCGGTCAACCGGAAGTCACGACCGTTCACGCGGTAGGTAAGCTTCTGGTGGTCAAACCCCAATAACGCGAGAATCGTGGCGTGAAGGTCATGAATGTGAACCTTGTTCTCGACCGACTTCGCGCCGAACTCGTCCGTCGCACCGTAAGCCTGCCCGCCCTTCACACCCCCACCCGCCATCCAAATGCTGAAGGCTCGCCCATTGTGGTCGCGACCCGGCTTCTCGTTCCCGTTGTTATCGTAGGTCACCGTCCGTCCAAACTCCCCCCCCCAAATCACCAAGGTCTCGTCCAGTAAGCCCCGCGATTTTAAATCAGCCAACAGCGCCGCCGCCGGACGATCCACCTCC
>JBIIXW010000049.1:0-20496 GCA_044347165.1 Chthoniobacteraceae bacterium | reverse complement strand
CACAAACTCGGTGGCATCAAATCTGATTCCCCAAAGGAGAACGCCGTGAAGATTCCTCTCCCACTCATCGCTGCTCTCCTCCTCGGTGCAGCGCTTACCTCGTCCGCGGAACCCTCGGAAATGGACATCGCCTTTTTTGAAACGAGCATTCGCCCCCTCCTCGCCGAGCACTGCCTCGAATGTCACTCCGTTCGAACTGGCAAACGAAAAGGCGGCCTGCTTCTCGACTCGCGCGAAGGTATCGCGCAGGGCGGCGATTCTGGCCCTGCCCTGCTTCCAGGAAAGCCTGACGAGAGCCGTATCGTGATCGCTGCCCGCGGCCACGATGCCGATCTTCGCATGCCCCCAAAAAAGCCTCTCGCCCCCGAAAAGGCCGAGCTACTCGCAGAATGGGTTCGCCGAGGTGCGCCAGACCCCCGGGAAACCCATTCAAAGCCCCGCTCTCCTTCAGGAATGTCGCTGGAGGAAGGCCGCAACTTATGGTCATTCAAGCCGGTGGTGCGTCCCGCCCTCTCCGGTTCAGACCGCGCTCATCCCATCGATCAACTCGTTCAAAAAAAACTCCAGTTCGCCGGCCTCACAACCGCTCCAAAAGCGGATCGCCGAACCCTCATCCGTCGAGCCTCGTACACCTTGACGGGGCTTCCTCCATCCCCCGAAGAAGTTGATGCGTTCGTTGCCGATGAATCTCCAAACGCTTTCGCTCTTCTCGTCGATCGCCTCCTCGAGAGCCGCGCCTATGGCGAACGCTGGGGACGCCATTGGCTGGATGTCGTGCGGTATGCAGACACTTGCGGGAACGCTTCCGACTACCCCGTTCCCCAACTCCGTCTCTACCGCGACTGGGTCGTGTCAGCATTCAACGCCGACATGCCCTATGATCGCTTCCTGCGCGACCAAGTGGCAGGAGACCTCCTCGGCGCAGGATCCCTCGCCGACCGCGCCCCTGGAATCGTCGCCACCGGTTACCTTGCGCTCGCGCGCCGATTTGCGGGGAAGGCCGGTGCGCCGCATCTCACCATCGAAGACACCATCGACAACCTCGGTAAGGCGGTGCTCGGCGTCACCCTGTCGTGCGCGCGGTGCCACGATCACAAGTTTGATCCGTTCACGATGCGGGATTATTACGCGCTGTACGGTTTCTTCAGCAGCACCCGTTACCCGTACCCTGGCGCCGAGGGGGATACGAAGCAGAGCGACTTTGTTCCACTGATGGAAAAGGCGGATATTGAGCTCCTGCTGGCCCCGCACAAATCCGCAGTTGGCGCCGCCGAAAAATCGATCAAAGACCTCGAACAACAACTCAAAGAACTGCCCTCTCCAGATGCCTCCGAGAACAAGGTCGCCGCTGAAAACCTCAAAAAGTCCATCGCCGAGGAAAAAAAGAAACTCGCAGATCTGGCTGCGAACCAACCACTCGTCCACGATGCCTACGCCGTCACCGACGCCAAAGAAACGGGCAACGCGCGGATTCAAAACCGCGGCGAACCCAAGAATCTCGGTGACTTCGTGCCACGCGCTTTCCCAGCAGTCCTCGGAGGCATGACCCTTCCCGACACCACCGCTGGCAGCGGACGCGCCGCGCTTGCTCACTGGCTGACCCATCCGGAAAACCCGTTGACCGCCCGCGTCATGGTCAACCGCATTTGGCAGCATCATTTCGGACGCGCGCTAGTCGCGACGCCAAACGATTTCGGGAAACAAGGCACGCTCCCGAGCAACCCTGAACTTCTTGATTTTCTCGCCTCAGAGTTTGTTCGCATCGGTTGGTCCGTGAAAGCCATGCACCGCCTCATCATGAATTCCGAAACGTGGCAACGCTCTGCAAATCGGTCTGATATGGCGGACTCCATCGACCCGCTAAACACCCTCACCTCGTACCACAGCCGCACGCGTCTCGATGCAGAGTCCTTGCGCGACACCCTCCTCCACCTTGCTGGTGATCTGCAACCTGGGCCTGCACCTGAACATCCGTTTCCGGCTCGTCATACGTGGAAATGGACTCAACACAACCCGTTCTCCGCCTCGTATGATTCAAAACACCGGAGCATCTACTTGATGCAGGCGCGTCTCAAAAAGAACCCGTTTCTTGCGCTGTTCGACGGACCTGATCCAAGCGCTGCCACAGCCAATCGAACGCTCACGACGACCCCGCTCCAGGCGTTATTCGCTCTCAACCATCCTCTCATCCACGACACCGCCTCGGCAGTGGCAGGCCGTTCGGCAGGGATTTCAAGCCCCACGGAAAGAGTCACATCCATCTATCGATTGCTATTTCAACGCACCCCCGATTCGACCGAGCAATCCACGGCTGACGAGTTTTTTGCGAGTTACCGACTCCTCTCTTCCTCCGCCAGTTCCGAAACACCTGAAGCGGCATGGCAAGCCTTCGCGCGGAGTCTCCTATCCAGCAACGAACTTCTCTTCCTTGATTAAGATGAACCCGTCACCCCTCACCGTCTCGCGACGCGCTGCCATCTCCTCTCTCGTCACGGGCTCGATGCTCGGAAGCGGAATCGTTTCGGATTTGGCGAACGCAACCGCCCCTCAATCGATCGACGATCCGCTTCGTCCGAAGGCCGGACATTTCGCGCCACGGGCCAAGAATGTGATTTTTCTCAACATGAGCGGAGGGGTCTCCCATATCGATTCATTCGATTACAAACCGGCTCTGTTTGAGGACCATGGAAAGACTTATCAGGTCCCCGAGATCATGCTCCGAGCGTTTGCTCCCAACAATCGAGCCGCGGGAAAGTTTTTCAAACGCCCCGACTGGAACTTCGCGCAGCACGGCAAATCAGGTCTCTGGATCAGTGATATGTTCCCATACGTCGCGCAGTGCGCTGACGAACTCTGCGTCATCAACTCGATGAGGAACAGCCACGCCGACCATTTCCAAGCCACTCTGGGAATGCATACGGGTTCAGTCACTTTTCCCCGCCCAAGCATCGGTTCCTGGGTCAGTTATGGCCTCGGAACATTCAACAAAAACCTGCCCTCATTCGTCGTCATCGCGCCGAACCTGCCTTACGCAGGAACTCAGGTCTGGTCATCCGATTTTCTCCCCGGGTGCCATCAGGGCACGCTCGTATCCCCAGGCCAAGAGCCCATCCCAAACATCCGTCCGAAACAGTCCAGATCTGATCTCCAACGACTCGAGCTGGATCTCGCTCAATCAGCCAACCGCAAACATGCGACCGGACGCGCGCCGGACCCTCTCCTTGACGCCCGCATTCAATCGTTCGAAACGGCGTTTGGAATGCAAATGGCTGGGCCGGAAGCACTCGATTTCAACAAGGAATCTGACGAAACGCTTCGGCTGTACGGACTCGAACGAGGAAGCACCAAGGGCTTTGCGTGGCAATGCCTTGCTGCACGCCGTCTCATCGAGCGGGGTGTTCGGTTCGTGGAACTGATCGACACCGGTGCCGGCGGAAACTGGGATTCCCATGGCAATATGGCCGACCACGGACGCCTCGCGCTGAACGTGGATCGTCCGATAGCCGGTCTCTTGCGAGACCTTCGTTCACGGGGACTTCTCGACGAGACCCTTGTCGTCTGGACAACGGAGTTTGGGCGAACCCCCTTTAACTCGTCGAAAGACGCAAAAGGCAGGGAACATCATGCCGAAGCGTTTTCCACGTGGATGGCGGGTGCGGGAGTGCGCCCGGGAACGGCGTACGGGGCGAGCGATGATCACGGATGTGCGGTCGCGGAGAAGGAGGTTCATATCCATGACTTCCACGCCACCATCCTTCACCTTTTGGGACTCAACCACGAAGCGCTGACGTTCCGTCACGCCGGTCGGGACTTCCGCCTGACCGACGTTGCAGGCACGGTGGTTCATGAAATTTTGATGTAAGTCGCGCAAACGACCTTTCGGGGGATGGTTGCCAAGGAAAACTGAGCCCGCGAGTTTCTCGCAGTCCGCTGGCGTTACTCGACATTCGAAAAGCGTTGGCGCGCGCGCCAAGTTACGGCGAACATACACGACTGCCTCCCTCTATGGATCTTTATGTGAAACTGTGGTGCCCGTGGTGCGTAGCTGCTTGGGAACACCTCGATGCCCACGGCTATCAGTACAAAAAAATCGATGTCCTCGCCGATCAGGCGGCGTTTGATCGGATGGTTAAACTCTCTGGCCAGACCAAAACACCCACCCTCGAATGGAACGGGCACGTGCTGGCCGACTTCGGTCCGAACGAACTGGTGGCATTTTTAAAAAACCACGGAATCACCCCCTAACATGCCCTCTTGGTTTTCAGACGCCCTCGCCACCCTGGGCCTCGTTGTTCTTGCGTTTGCCCTGTTTGAGATCGGCCGCCCTGGGTTCCGTGCGCTGGGGATGTGGTCGCTTGTCTCCGCGAGCGCTTTCGCCGCGTACAGAATGACGGGGATGGCAACGATTACCGCGCTCACCGTCGCGATGTGGTTTTTGCTGCCGCTTCGCCGAATCATCCGCGAAGGGCGCCGCATCCTCATGCCGAGACGGCGCGAACTTCGCGACGGCGCGTTCGCCCGCTTCAACCAAGTGCCAAACTTCGATCAACTCGAGCAGGAACTCGGTGAAGCCGGGTTTCAATACCTCGAGGACCTCCAGTGGAGTGCGGGACAAGGCGTCACGGTCGCCATCCGAGCATTCATCAACACCGAAAGCCGCACCCGCATCACGCTGAATCTTGCCGAGTCAGATGATGTCACCTTCTTCTACGTCGCACTCAATAACCGCGCTTCCGATGGAAAAATGCTGTGCACGTGGACTTACCCCTTCTCGTACAGCCTTCTGTTCGCTCCAGGATGGAATGTGCAGCGCATCTCTCACCCTGGCTCGCTGGAAGAGCTGCTAAAAATTCACCACGAGTTTCTCAACCGGAATCACGTGCGCCCCGAAAACCTTGCTCCGCTCCCAGACGACACGATCCGGCTGGAGCTTCAACAGGATCTCGATCGGCAAATTGCCTACAACATCGACCGGCATCTTTTGGAAGAGGCCGGCTCCGAGAGCGTTCGGTACACATGGAAAGGATGCGCTTTCCTGTGGATTCAGTTCCTCCGCCACGTCTTTGCGTGGTAACCCACCCTCAAACCATCCCTGCACCATGTCTGAAGAAAGAAAAACCCTCGATCAGCGCCAGCAGATGTCCGACATCGAACGTCTGCGCCATTCCGCAGCCCACATTCTCGCCACGGCGATTCTGAAGATTTGGCCGGAAGCCCAGTTCGCAGCAGGTCCACCCGTTGAAAACGGTTTCTACTACGACCTCGAACTTCCGCACCGCATCTCGACCGATGACTTTGCGCGCATCGAGGAAGAGATGAAAAAAGAGATCAAGGCGAACAACACCTTCGAGCGGATGACCGTCACCCGCGATGAGGCTCTCGCCCTCGCAAACTCCGGTCGTCTCGGCGGCCTAACCGAGCGTGGCACACCCAGCGTCTTCAAGGTCGACATTCTCAACTCCATTCCGGACGGCGAAGAAATCTCGCTCTTCAAGAATGGTGACTTTCTTGATCTTTGCGCCGGTCCACACGTGATGCGCACAGGAAACGTGGGCGCATTCCGACTCACCCATGTGGCGTCGGCTTATTACAAAGGGGATGAACGCAACCCGCAGCTACAGCGCATTTACGGAACCGCGTTCAAAAACAAAACTGAGCTCGAGGCCTACTTCACCATGCTCGAAGAGGCTCGGAAACGCGACCACCGCAAACTCGGGCGGGAACTCGAACTCTTCACGTTTGATGAGGATGTCGGTCCAGGACTGCCGCTCTGGATGCCGAACGGAACCGTGCTCATCGAGGAACTCGAACGTCTTGCCAAAGAAACGGAGTTTCAAGCCGGGTACCAACGCGTTCGCACTCCGCACCTCGCCCGCCAGAACATGTACCTCACGAGCGGACATCTCCCCTACTACGAGGAGAGCATGTTCCCTGCGATGATTCTCGAGGAAAAAGCCCCGCTTCCCGATGGTTCTCCCGCTCCTGCCGAGAAGTATTACCTCAAGGCGATGAACTGCCCCCATCACCACAAGATTTTTGGGGCCGTTCCACGCAGCTATCGAGACCTCCCCCTTCGCCTCGCAGAGTACGGTACCTGTTATCGCTATGAGCAATCCGGCGAACTCCTCGGGTTAATGCGAGTTCGCTCCATGCAGATGAACGACGCCCATCTGTATTGCACACCCGAACAGTTCGAATCCGAGTTCATCGCCGTGAACGAAATGTACCTCAAGTACTTCAAAATTTTCGGCTTCGAAAAATACCTCATGCGCTTCTCGACGCATGACCCCAAACGCCTCGGAGAAAAGTTCGTCGATGAGCCCGAACTGTGGCGGCAAACCGAGGAAATGGTCCGCAACGTTCTCGTCAAGTCAGGTATCCATTTCGTGGAAGTTCCGAACGAAGCCGCATTCTACGGTCCAAAAATCGACGTGCAGGTCTGGAGCGCTATCGGACGCGAGTTCACCATTGCCACCAATCAGGTCGACTTCGCGGTACCCAAACGCTTCGGGCTGACTTATCGCGATCGAGACAACACGGACAAGACTCCGCTGTGCATTCACCGCGCCCCACTCGGCACCCACGAACGCTTCATCGGGTTCCTGATCGAACACTACGCAGGAAACTTCCCTCTTTGGCTGGCGCCTGAGCAGGTTCGAATCCTTCCGATCGGCGACGAGGAGCCCTTGGTGGCGGAGGCCCGCCGGATCGAATCGGAACTGCGCTCCCACGGCGTGCGAGTCGCGGTTGATGCGTCAACGGACAAAATCAATGGGAAGGTTCTGCGGGCAGAGCAGGCAAAAGTCCATACGATGCTCGTCATCGGACAACGCGACCTTGCCTCCGGCGCAGTGAGCGTGCGTCTTCACGGGAAAGGCAATATCGGAGCGCGCCCGGTTTCAGAAACCATCGCCGGGATTCTGGCCGCGATTCGTGAGCGCGCGAACCACTAAAACTCTGAAGTACGCCCCAGAAAAACTGCCTGAAACGGGATTTTCCCGTTCCCTAGGATGCTTTTGTCCAAGTTTCCTTCTTGCAGCGGCATCCTTTAAATCGTAACCGATGAGGTGCTGATTGGCCCTCACCGCTCAGCCGCTGGTCGTACGTCTGCAACGGCCTTCGTTTTGAGGAGCGAATCCCTCGGGATTCAGGCAGACAAATGAGAAGACTCGGGCGCCCCCCCTGCTCCGGACGGCGACGCCCCAACCAAATCAGTCCTATACAAGCCCATCAATATCGCGTTAACCAACGAATCCGCGCGCGCGAAGTGCGTGTGATTCTCGCCTCGTCCGGACAACAGCTCGGCGTCATGAAAATCCAAGACGCCTTGAAAATCGCCCAAAACCACGGGCTCGATCTGGTCGAAGTGGCACCGCAAGCCAATCCGCCTGTCTGCCGAGTGATTGACTTCGGCAAGTTCAAGTACGAACTCGCCAAACAGGAAAAAGACCGGAAAAACACCGCGGCGAAGCTCAAGGAAATCAAGTTCCGTGTGAACATTGATCAACACGACTACGAGACGAAGGTGCGGCACGGCGAAGAGTTCCTCGACCGCGGAAACAAAGTCCGCGTTCAACTCCAGTTTCGCGGACGCGAGATGGCGCATAAAGAACTTGGAATGCAACTGATGCACCGCATCAAAGAGGACCTTTCCACAATGTCGAATGCCGAGCAGGAGCCCAAGCTGATGGGGAAGGCCGTCATTATGATTCTCAGTCCTCTCCCCGTGAATAAACGGAAGCGAAAGTTTGCCCCTGTGGATGACGCAGATCTCGAAGACGACTCGGAGGACGACTCCGATCACGAGGAAGATTCGGAGTAAATCTGCGATTGTCGGACAACCGGCACCCGCAGCAACTCCCCGAGCCGGCCCCGAAAAGGGCCGGCTTTTTCGTGTCCCCCCCCTCTTCGCAGCCGCAAAATGCGCATCACATGGGAACGGGATTTTCTCCTGTGGAGCGCATGCGCTCTGTCCTCGCCCTCCCCCTCGTCCTTGCCGCAGTGGCCGGCACCTTGAGCCTCGCAGAGCCTCCCTTGCTTCCTCCGCTGGATCTGCTGGGCATTACCGAAGAACATGTCTGGATCCCGATGTCCGATGGAACGCGCCTCTCGGCCTACGTGTATCGTCCGCCGTCCGAGAAGCCCCTTCCCGCGGTGTTTGAACAGCGCTACGCCAGCCTCGTGGGCAATGGGACTCGCAAAGCGGCTGCCGACCTTGCGAAAAAGGGATTCGCGGTCGCAATGGTCAACTTCAGGGGGTCACAGAAAAGCGAGGGAACCTACACCGGTTACCGCAACCTCGGATACGGCGGAGGAGAGCCGCAAGACGGTTACGACACCTGCGAGTGGCTAGCTCGGCAACCTTGGTGCACCGGAAAAGTCGGCTCCTTCGGCAGTTCCCAAGGCGGTTTTGCCCAAAACTTTCTCGCCGCAGCAAACCCACCACACCTCGTTTGCCAATACATGGTGGACACCGGCCTCAGCCTTTTTCACGAGGGCTACCGAATCGGTGGAGTGACCCGCCACGAGCGGTTCGCTGATTTTGGGCAAAACTGCAGAAATCCCGAGGACAATGCCCGCCTCCTCGCGGAATGGGACCGGCACCCCGATTTCGATGCCTATTGGCAGGAAGAGGACTGCTCACGCCATTTCCAGCGCATGCACGTCCCCTGCTTCACCATCGGTAGCTGGTACGACTTCATGGTCCAAGGCAGCATCCAAAGTTTTATGGGCCGCCAGACGAGTGGAAACACCGGATCACGCGGACACCAACAGTTGGTTATTGGTCCTTGGTTGCACGGAAGGCTGAACAAGGGAACAAGGGTCAATGAACTGACGTATCCAGACAACGCAGCATGGCCCGAGCTCGACCACATGGCCCGCTGGTTCGACCACCACCTCAAGGGCGAACCCACCGGAATCATGGAGGAGCCGCCAATCCGGTACTACGTCATGGGAGCCGTTGGGGAACCAGGTGCGCCAGGAAACGTCTGGCGGACCGCCTCGTCGTGGCCGCCTTCGACTGAGTCCACCCCGCTTTATCTTCATCCCAACCAAAAACTAAGCTTCGAAAAGCCAGGTCAAAGCGCCAATACGACCCCTCTCCCTTCAGACCCCGCAAAACCCATGGCTATCCCTGGCAGAGGCTTCCCGGGAGCCAGAGACGCCCGAGCCTTCGAGTCTCAGTCGGATGTGCGCACGTGGTCCACTGAGGTGCTCGACGCACCTCTCGAAATCACTGGAACGATTTCGGCATCAATCTGGATCAGCACCGATGTCCCCGACGCAGACTTTATCCTCCGCGTCTCAGATGTTTACCCCGATGGACGGAGCATGCTGCTCATGGATTACCCGTTGCGCGCGCGTTACCGGGAGGGATTTGAGAGACAGGTTTTCCTAAAAGCCAACACACCAACGGAGCTCCGTTGGCGCATCGGCGATGTCAGCATCATTTTGAACCGAGCACACCGCCTCCGAGTGACGCTCAGTTGCTCTGGCGCCCCCCTCTACGAACCCAACCCGCAACACGGCGGCCCCCAAGTTCTCGGCTGGATGAAAAACCCACGTCCCACCACCCATCAAATCCTCCACGAAGCCTCCCACCCCTCGCGCATCGAAATCCCCGTCCGCTGACCGAGACCCATAGGACCCATAGGACCCATAGGACCCATAGGACCCATAGGACCCATAGGACCCATAGGACCCATAGGACCCATAGGACCCATAGGACCCACGGGGCCCACGGGGCACTCGCGGGCACGGCACAAAAAAAGAGGCTCTCGTTTCCGAGAGCCTCTCATCAGACGCTTATCAAGCGTCAAGCCGTCGCATCTTCAGGCTCGATATCATCGCCGTAAGCCGGACCATTCGACCGCACCGAGACATTCCGATAACCTGGGAAACCCGTCCCCGCTGGGATAAGATGACCCATGATGACATTTTCCTTGAACCCACGGAGATGATCCGTGCGCCCAAGCGTCGCAGCCTCAGTCAAAACCCGAGTCGTATCTTGGAACGAAGCGGCAGAGATGAAGGACTCCGTCTCCAGCGAGGCTTTGGTAATCCCAAGCAACACCGGTTCAGACTTCGCAGGAGCACCCCCCTGCTTCTTGATGCGCTCGTTCTCGTCCTCGAACGAAAGACGGTCCACTTGGTCCCCCCAGAGCATGGTTGTGTCACCTGGCTCCACGATGCGAACCTTGCGAAGCATCTGACGAATAATGATTTCGATGTGCTTATCCGCAATTTCCACCCCTTGAAGCCGGTACACTTCCTGAACCTCATTCACCAAATGTTCCTGAAGTGCCTCGTCACCGAGAATCTCAAGGATGTCCTGCGGCGGCACAGCGCCCTCGGTCAACGGTTGCCCCTTCTCAACACGATCACCATCCGGAACGATGATATGCTTGCTCAGCGGCACAAGGTGAACCTCGCGACGCAACTCGACCCCACGAGCATCTTCTTCCGTCACAATCACCTGACGTTTGCCACGAGTCGTGTCGCCCCACTTCACGTTCCCACTGATCCGCGCAATCTCAGCCGACTCTTTCGGACGGCGCGCTTCGAACAACTCAGCAACGCGCGGCAAACCGCCCGTAATATCCTTTGTCTTCGCCACTTTACGCGGGGTTTTAGCAAGCAACTGACCCGCCAGAACCTCGTCACCGTCCTTCACCGACAAGTGAGCACCAGCAGGAATCGAGTAGGATTCCTCCTCTTTGCCCTGCTTGTTGATGATTGCAATCTTCGGATGCTTCTCTCCCTTGTGCTCAATGACGACCCACCCCGGCTCCTTCGTAGCCTCATTCACCTGCTTGCGAACCGTCACACCCAACACCATATCCACAAACTTCACCTTCCCAGGATGACGCGTCAAAATCGGCACAGAGTGCGGATCCCACTCAGCAAACGCCTGACCCTTCTTTACGTTGGATCCTGAGGCGAACTTGATCCGAGTTCCAAGGACCATGCTGTACTCCTCAAGCGCCTTGCCCTCGCGATCGATAATCGAAACCTTGCTCGACTTCGTCACCACGATGAACTCGCCTTCAACGGAAGCCACGCACTGACTTTCGTCAAACGTAATGGTCCCATCGTTCTTCGCCTTCAAAATCGGCTGTTTGAACGTCTGAGAAGCAACCCCTCCGATGTGGAAGGTTCGCATGGTCAACTGAGTGCCCGGTTCGCCAATCGACTGAGCGGCAATAATCCCAACGGCCTCACCCAACCGCACCAACTTCCCAGTCGCCAAGTTGCGACCGTAGCATTTCGCGCAGATCCCGCGCTTCGATGCACAAGTGAGAACCGAACGAATCCGGATACCCTTGTTGTCAGAGTCCCACTCCCCAATCGCCTGCGCGGCAAGTTCATCAATCAAATCACCCTTGCGGACAATATAACGCTTTGCGCCAGAAGCAGTTTTATCCTCAACGTCTTGGCAGGTCACACGACCAACAATACGGTTCTTCAACTCCACCACCTCTTCGTCACCTTCGAAGATGGCCTGCATAATGATGCCTGCATCGGTTCCACAATCTTCGTGAACCACAATCACATCCTGAGCGCAATCAACCAGCTTACGAGTCAAGTACCCTGAATCAGCCGTCTTCAACGCCGTATCGGCAAGCCCCTTACGAGCGCCGTGCGACGAGATGAAGTACTCAAGCACCGTCAACCCCTCGCGGAAGCTGGACGTAATCGGCTGTTCAATAATCGATCCATCCGGTTTGGCCATCAAACCACGCATACCTGCCAACTGCTTAACCTGCTGGCGGTTACCACGGGCTCCAGAGTCAACCATCAACCACACAGGGTTGATTTCTTTGCGCCCCTCATTGAAGTCGAGGGTTCGGAACATGACATTCGCGATTTCCTCACCCGCCTGGGTCCAGCTATCAACAACTTTATTGTACCGCTCGCCATCAGTGATAATCCCGTCACGGTACTGCTTGCCGTACAACTCCACTTTCTCGTACGCCTTCTTCACCTCGGTGTACTTCTCCTTCGGGATAATCATGTCGACAATCCCAATAGAGACACCGCACTTCATCGCCCAATAGAAACCCATGTCCTTCAACCGATCGAGCGTCTCAACCGTCGCCTGATGCCCCGCCAGTTGGTAGGTCCTCAAGATAATGTCGGAGATTTGCTTCTTCCCGCAGCCCTTGTTGAAAAACCCAACAGCAGAAGGCCAGATCTGATTGAAGATAACCCTTCCCGCCGTGGTTTCAATGACGCGGGACGTCGCGTCGCCGTAAGCCGTCGTCGCATTCCCGATATCAGGATTCTTGAACCGAATACGATCGTGAATCTTCACCGATCCCTCGGAGAGAGCGAACTCAACCTCATGCGCCTCCGAGAACAGAGGCATCCGAGCCCCCTCAGACATCTCGGCCTTGCGCGGTGCCTGAGTGAGGTAATAACAACCCACAATAATGTCCTGCGAAGGTGTCATCACCGGTTTACCGCTCGACGGAGAGAAGATGTTGTTCGACGCCAACATCAGCATGCGAGCCTCCATCTGCGCCTCCACGGAAAGCGGCACGTGAACCGCCATCTGGTCACCGTCGAAGTCAGCATTGTACGCCGTACATACCAATGGATGAATACGAATCGCCTCGCCCTCAATTAACTGAGGTTCAAATGCCTGAATCGACAAGCGGTGAAGCGTGGGAGCACGGTTCAGGAGCACAGGGTGCCCCTTCGTCACTTCCTCAAGAATGTCCCAAACCTCCGGGGTTTGCCGGTCAATCATCTTCTTCGCGCTGCGAACCGTGTGCACGTATCCGCGCTCTTTCAAAATCCGGATGATGAACGGTTCAAACAAGACCAAAGCCATCTTCTTCGGCAGACCGCACTGATGGAGCTTGAGTTCTGGTCCGATCACAATCACCGAACGTCCAGAGTAATCGACGCGCTTTCCAAGGAGGTTCTGACGGAAGCGTCCACCCTTGCCCTTGAGCATGTCAGAGAGCGACTTGAGCGGACGGTTACCCGCTCCCGTTACAGCGCGCCCGTGACGGCCATTATCAAACAACGCATCAACCGCCTCCTGAAGCATGCGCTTCTCGTTCCGGATGATCACGTCAGGAGTCTTCAACGACTTGAGATTGCGCAAACGGTTATTGCGATTGATGACGCGCCGGTACAAGTCGTTCAAGTCCGACGTAGCAAAACGACCACCTTCGAGGGGAACCAACGGCCGCAAATCCGGGGGAATCACGGGCAACTGAGTCAACACCATCCATTCGGGCTTCGTACCAGAGTTCTTGAACCCTTGGACAAGCTTCAACTGCTTTGCAAACTTTTTGCGGTTCTGCTTGGACTTCGTATTCGCGATTGAATCGTTCAACTCCTTCTCCATGACAGAGAGATCAATTCGCTCAAGCGCCTCCCTAATCGCCTCGGCGCCCATTCCCGCTTTGAAACCGTCGTAACCGAACTCCGTCAAGGCCGTTTGGTATTCAGTCTCGGTCAACAACTGGTGCTTACTGAGGTTTGTACCCTTCGGATCGACCACCAGATAGTCTTCATAATAAATCACCCGCTCCAACTCACGCCCCGTCAAATCCAGCATCAGGCCAATCCGAGACGGCATGCACTTGTAAAACCAAATGTGCGTGACTGGGACTGCCAGTTCAATGTGACCCATGCGCTCGCGCCGGACACGCGCCAACGTCACCTCAACTCCACATCGGTCACAGAAGACTCCTTTATGCTTGATTCGCTTATACTTCCCGCAGGAGCACTCCCAATCTCGAGTTGGACCGAAAATCTTCTCGCAGAATAAACCGCCCTTTTCAGGCTTAAACGTGCGGTAGTTAATCGTCTCCGGGTTCTTCACTTCTCCCTTACTCCAACTCTTAATCGACTCTGGGTCCGCCACGGTAATCCGAACGCGGTCAAACGCGCTCAAACGATCATCACCAATGACGTCACGGAAGGTAGGACTTTCGCTCATATGAAAATTGACTGGATTTTGTTGCAGGGGCGCTGTCCTCAGCCGCCCCCGGGTTTTGGATTCTTTGGATAACAGGCCGGTTAGCGGAGACCGTTCGCAGGCCCACTGGCCTTCACGTCGAGACCAAGAGACTGCATCTCTTTAATCAACACGTTAAATGACTCGGGGGTGCCAGCTTCGAGCGAGTTATCACCTTTCACGATGGACTCATAGATTTTCGTTCGGCCTTGGACGTCGTCAGACTTCACCGTCAACAGCTCTTGGAGCGTGTAAGCCGCACCATAAGCCTCCAACGCCCAAACCTCCATTTCCCCGAACCGTTGTCCACCGTACTGAGCCTTACCTCCAAGCGGTTGCTGGGTTACCAACGAGTAAGGACCAACCGCGCGGGCGTGAATCTTATCAGCCACCAAGTGACCCAGCTTCATCATATAGATGTAGCCCACCACCACTTGTTGGTCGAAAGCATCGCCGGTGCGTCCGTCGTAAACCGTAGCCTTCCCGTTTTCATTCACCCATTTGAAGCCCTCCACCTGTCTCGCCTGCTTCAAGAACTCGAGGACTTGGGCCTCCTTGATCCCATCAAACACCGGAGTCGCAACCTTGAATCCAAGAGCCTTGGCAGCCACCCCCAAGTGTGTCTCAAGAACCTGACCCACGTTCATTCGCGAAGGCACCCCGAGAGGGTTCAAGACGATGTCAACGGGCGTACCGTCCGACAAAAACGGCATGTCCTCTTCAGGGACAATCCGAGCAACAACCCCCTTGTTCCCGTGGCGACCCGCCATCTTGTCCCCCACCGAAAGCTTCCTTTTCGAGGCCACATAAACGGTCACCTGCTTGATGATACCGGGGTCAATGTCATCGCCGCCTTCAAGACGCTCCATTGAGTTGTCATGCTCCTGTTCCAACTCTTGGAAACGATGCTCAAACGAACCGATAATCTCTCGAATCTTGTTGCGAATCGGCGACGGATCAACTTCGACATGCTCATGAACCTGCGAGAGCTTTCTCAAGAGCGTCTTCGTGATTTTCCGGTTGGCTGGAATGATAATTTCCCCGGTCTGGGCGTTCACAACGTCCAGCGGAATCTTCTCGTTCAACAGGGTATTCGCAAGAGCTTCGGTGAGTTGCTCGTGCAAATCGTTCTTTCGACGCTGATAGTCCTCTTCAGCCTGCTTCTGCTGGCGCTTACTTTCAGCCGAAGTGATTTTCGTCTTCTGAACTTCCTTGTTGCGACCGGAAACCTTCACGTCCATCACAATGCCGTACGTTCCAGACGGAACCGTCAACGATGTATCCTTAACATCGGCGGCCTTTTCACCGAAGATAGCACGGAGAAGCCGCTCTTCGGGAGCGAGTTCAGTTTCACTCTTCGGCGTGATCTTCCCGACGAGAATGTCGCCAGGCTTCACCTCGGCTCCGATTCGGATTACTCCGTCCGGCCCCAAGTTACGTAAGGCTTCCTCAGAAACATTCGGGATATCACGAGTGATTTCCTCTGGCCCGAGCTTTGTGTCACGCGCCCCAATCTCAAACTCGTCGATGTGAATGGATGTGTAAATGTCCTCCTTCACCACTCGCTTTGAAATGGCGATTGCATCTTCGAAGTTGTACCCGTTCCAAGGCATGAACGCGACCAGCACATTACGGCCGAGGGCCAACTCGCCCTCTTCGCAGTTTGGTCCATCCGCGATTGCCTGTCCTTTTTTCACCTTGTCGCCCCGCTTCACCGTGGGACGCTGGTTGATGCAGGTGCTTGCGTTCGATCGCATGAACTTACGAAGCTCATAAACGTAGATTCCCTCTTCCGGGGAATGCTTGAGCTTCTTCTTGGCCTCTGGCATCTCGCCGTCCTTGGTCACCACGATTTGGTTCGCCGTCACCGACGCAACCTTTCCGTCCCCCTCTGATACAACCACCGCGCGGGAATCCCGAGCGACCTTCGCCTCCATCCCCGTCCCGACAAACGGCGATTCGGAAATCAGCAAAGGAACGCCCTGCCGCTGCATGTTCGATCCCATCAACGCACGGTTTGCATCATCGTGCTCCAAGAATGGAATCAAGGAGGCCGCCACCGAAACCAACTGCTTCGGCGAGATATCCATGTAGTCGACTTCGACCGGCTCTTTCTCCAAGAAGTCTCCACGCAAGCGAACGGAAACTTTGTTGTTCAAAAACTTACCGGTAGAATCATCCACGGGAGAATTCGCCTGTGCGATGATGTAGTTCTCCTCACGATCACCGGTCAGATAGTCAATCTTCGATGTGACCCGACCTTTCTCAACCTTCCGATACGGAGTTTCGATAAAGCCGAAATCATTGATGCGAGCGTACGTCGACATCGAAGAAATCAAACCGATGTTCGGACCTTCCGGCGTCTCAATCGGGCAAATCCGACCGTAGTGCGAAGGATGCACGTCACGAACCTCAAATCCGGCACGGTCTCGACTCAACCCCCCTGGCCCGAGAGCTGAGAGACGACGCTTATGCGTCAACTCAGCCAGTGGGTTCGTCTGATCCATGAACTGACTCAGAGCATGGCGCTGAAAGAAATCACGGATTGTAGCCGATAAGGCCTTCGGGTTGATGAGTTTCTGGGGCGACATCCCTTCGAGATTCTCAAAGAGTACCATCTTCTCACGAACCGTCTTTTTCGTCCGGTCCAAACCAACCCGGCATTGGTTGTACAGCAACTCGCCAACCGTACGAACGCGACGAGAACCGAGATGGTCAATGTCATCAAGGGTCCCCTTACCCTTGCGCAAACCAATCAAATACTGAATCGCAGCCACAAAGTCCTCTTTCTCAAGAACCCGTTTCTCGAGATCAGTTTCCAGCCCAAGCTTCACATTCAACTTGTGACGACCGACACGACCGAGGTCGTACTTTTCGGCATCGAAGAACATTCGCTTCAATAAGTTCCGAGCATTCTGAACGGTTGGCGGGTCACCAGGCCGGAGACGCTTGTAAATTTCTTTCAACGCTTCTTCTTCCGTTTTCGCATCATCCTTCCGAAGCGCACGGATGATTGAACTATCCTCCGCCGTGTTGATTACCGCAATCCCCTCAACTCCAAGCTTCTTCAACTGGCGCAAACGCTCGATTTCAAGCGGTTCAAACGCTTTAATCAGCAGGGCTTCCCCATCCTTAACGTCCTGAACCGCAACAAACTTCGTCAACTCGGCTGGCGGGATATTGTCTACATCCTTCAACTTCAAGCGCTGAATAACATAGAACAACTTGAGAATCTCGTCATCAGACGAATACCCGAGCGCCCGCAAAAGAGTGGTAGCCAAAAATTTGCGCCGACGCTTGCGGCGGTCCATGTAAACGTACAGAAGGTCGTTCGTGTCGAACTGCAACTCAAGCCAACTACCCCGATCAGGAATGATCCTGAAAGAGTAGAGCTGCTTTCCGTTCGGATGGGTTGAACTTTCGAAAGCAATCCCGGGCGACCGGTGAATCTGTGAGACAACCACGCGCTCAGCCCCGTTGATAATGAACGTTCCCTCCGGAGTCATCAACGGAACCTCCCCCATGTAAACCTCCTCCCGCTTCGTACCGCGGTCGTCCTTCAGAGCAAACTCAACGTAAAGCGGAGCACTGTAGGTCTGTCCTTCCCGCATGGATTCCCGAATCGTCATCGGAGCCTCCTTGAGGGTGTATGAGAGGAAGTCTAATGTGTACTTCCCGTCGAAACTGCTGATTGGAAAAACCTTTTTGAAAACTGCCTGCAGTTGATGTCCTTCGTGTTCCCGCTTCGACAGAGGGACCTCCGACTGAAGAAACTGGTTATAGGAATCGACCTGTATTTCGATGAGGTTCGGTGGCTCGATGCCTTCTTTGATTTTTCCGAAGTTGATGCGCTCAGACATGAGTGACAAGGGTATGGCTACAGTTCACCCGAGTTTTTCTTCATCGAAAAACTTGGGATGCGGATGAATCCGCAGAACTGGGGGCTAACTATCTCCCCCAGTTCTGCGATTTCGACCAGCTTTTTGTCGGAATTACGTAGCCCGTGGTGCTGCATTGGGCAACACCACGGGTTGAAAAGTCGTTTACTTGACTTCGACCTTGGCTCCAGCAGCCTCGATCTTCTTACGAATGTCTTCAGCCTCGTCCTTGGACACACCTTCCTTGATGGTCTTCGGCGCGCCTTCGACGAGAGCTTTCGCCTCAGCCAGACCGAGACCCGCGACTGCCGCGCGGATTTCCTTAATGACCGCAATTTTATTTGCACCCGCATCTTTAAGGATGACGTCGAATGAGGTCTTTTCCTCCACAGGAGCAGCGGCGGCTGCGGGAGCAGCGGCAGCGACAGCCACAGGAGCAGCAGCGCTAACACCCCATTTTTCTTCCAAATGCTTCACCAAGTCAGCGACTTCCAAAACAGTCAAGCCACTCAACTGTTCAACGATTGCACTAATATCTGCCATATGTTTTTTTTGGGTTTCGTCGTATCAAAGAGCCCCTTAATGATTATCTCGACGAGCCCGCCGAGCGACAAGGTACCTGAGTTTATTGTTTTTTCTTTTTACTGTCTCCCTTGTTTGGGAATTTTGCTTTTCAGCAAAACCGGAAAGCCTTCAACAAGCGCTGTGGCCTGCCGAAGAGCTTCACCGTAAAACTTTTTAGGCGGCCGCATCCACCTTCGCCTGAAGGACGCGAGCCAACGAAGCGCCTGGTTCGTTGAGAGTGCGCACCAACTTGCTCGCCGGCGCCTGCAACACCCCAAGAAGCGTCGCGAGAAGAACTTCCCGCGAAGGCAAGTCGGCAATCGCCTCCACCTGAGCCTTTGTCACACTCAACCGATCAACGATACCACCGCGAATCTCCGTCTTTTTCGTCTCGGAGGCAAAGGTCTTGAGAACCTTGGCCGCGGATGCAGCATCCTTGTCACCCACCACCACTGCCGTCTGCCCCTTCAAAACCGCAGAAAGGTCGGGCAACCCAACCTCTGAAAGGGCCTTTTTGAGAAACGTGTTCTTAACGACCGTCACGCGACTCCCCGCGGCAACGAGACGATTCCTCAACTCCGAGAACTGGGAGACCGTCAACCCCGTGTAATCCAAAATGTACACGAAGGGGGACTCGTTAACAGACGATGCTATGTCAGCAACAATTAACTTTTTTTCCTGACGCATAAAATAAATAAATTAAAACTTCACAAAGGGAGCGACGTCCAACCGGATGCCTGGAGACATCGTGGAAGCCATCACAATCCCTTCCACAAAACGACCCTTCGCTGACGCTGGGCGCGACTTCACCACAGCGTCAATCACCGCAGTGCCGTTTTCACGAAGGGCATCCTCACCAAACGAAAGCTTACCGACTGGAACCGCAACGTTGCCGTTCTTATCGAGCTTGAACTCCACTCGCCCCGCCTTCACTTCGCGAACTGCTTTCGCGGTGTCGTCGGTCACGGTCCCCGTCTTCGGATTCGGCATGAGACCCCGCGGCCCGAGAACCTTACCCAGTTTCCGAACTTCAGCCATGCAAGCTGGAGTCGCAATCGCCACGTCGAAATCTTGGAACCCTCCCACGCACTTTTCCACCATATCTTTATACCCGACGTACTCGGCACCCGCCTCGCGAGCAGCCTCCGCGGCGGCACCCTCGGCGAAAACCAACACTTTCACCGATTTGCCCGAACCGTGCGGAAGCGGGCAAGTTCCGCGGACCATCTGGTCCGACTGCTTCGGATCGACACCCAATCGGAAAGAAAGAGTGACCGTCTGATCGAACTTGGTTGCAGGCAGAGCCTTGAGAACGGAAACCGCCTCTTGCAATCCGTATTGTTTTGCTGCGACGACCTTTTCGGCGGCAGCCCGGTAGCGTTTGGATCTTTTGATAGCCATAACTTTTGCAGTGCAAACGGACACTTCGCCGGAGCCACATTTATTTCAGCAACAACTTGTTACCGATGGACAAACGGACTGCCGAAGGAAGCAACACCTCCTGCGGTTTGTTTTGCTTGGGTCGTTCATCTTCTCCGCTGCCCCATGAACGTCCATAAAAAACCGACAAATTCTGTACTCACCGCATTTTTGCGGGCTAACCCCGGCAATGAGGGTGTTCGATTCACCGCACTGACGAGCTTGTGAAATATTTCACAAAATCACCTTGCCCGCACCCGATCACGCTCCCTACTTGTATCACGTTTTTTCAAAATCATGGCGTCCTCGTCCAAAGAAATCCTCCACCCCGAAGCGGCAAACCGCACTGCCGAAGCCTTGGAATCAATGGTTCAGAGTGCTGATTCATCGGGGCGCCAACCCCTTGTTGATACACTCGGGGAAAAGCTGATCCTCAACATGGGGCCCTCCCACCCAGCGACGCATGGGGTTCTTCGTGTGGTGCTCGAACTCGATGGGGAAATCATCACAAAAGCAACTCCCGACGTCGGATACCTCCACAGAGGCGATGAGAAAATCGCGGAAAACATGACCTACAACCAGTTCGTTCCGTACACGGACCGGCTGGACTACTTGGCCCCCCTCGCGAACAACGTGGCATACGCGATGGCAGTGGAA
>JBIIXW010000048.1:0-20536 GCA_044347165.1 Chthoniobacteraceae bacterium | reverse complement strand
GTCGTCACCGCGCCGCTCAACGTCACGGTATTCAACCCCGACTTCACCAAACTCAACGCCGTCGGCGCCGTGTCCGTAAACGTCCCCGAAACGGTGATCGCCCCCGACGCATTCGTCCCACCCAACGTCAAAACCACCGGCGCGGACGTGCTCGAAACGTTAGTGTGCAACGTCATCGCCGTCGCCGAATCATTGCTGAACGACTGATCACCCACCAACGCCAAGCCAATGCGATCGCCCGCTGCACCTATGGTCAAAACACCCGATCCCGTTTTCTGGATTCCACCCGTACCCAGCGTAATCGTCTGCACCCCCGCAGCAGAACCCATCGTCACCCCGAAGTTCGATGCCATGTTCAACCCCAAAATCGAAATGTTGGAGTTCAAACTCAGCGTCTGAGCCGCCGTCAGACTGCTCGCAAAATCCGCCGTCGTCGCGGCGCTCGGCAAAACCCCGCCCACCCAAGACGCAGTCGCGTTGAAGTTTGTCGACCCCTGCACCCAGTTCACCGCTTGCGCCGGGCTAACCGGAAACAATCCCACCAAAACGGAGAGGACCAACCCGCAAATCCGCCCTAGGCCCCCCCGCAACGCCGAAAAAAGCACAGCAATCGGCGCCCACAACGCAAACCGTTGCTTTACTCCGCTGCTTCTAGGTTGCTTTTTTCGACAAAAAACCACGCTTACTGATAAGCACCGAACGCGCCAGCCACCTCTTCGCGCGGCGGTCGGAAGGCAAAAAACAGGACAAAGTTTTCTAAAGAAAACTAGCAGTTCTTTCCCTCGCTTTTTTTGTCCCTTTTTTCGGCGTTTTGCTGCGCCCGCCGCGCGATCGGAATCCCCGCCATCGCCCCTGCCAACCACCCTCCAAAGTGCGCCGTGTGATCCACCCGATGAAAATCCAACGAATGCGTCGGGTCTCCCGCAAAAAACGAGTACATCGCCGCCGCTCCCCCAAACGGAAGCACCCACGCGCGGACCTTCCCCCGAAAACCCACCCCCCCTGCCCCCACCCAGCCGTGCGCAAACAACAACCCCATCACCGCAAAAACGGACGTCGACGCCCCAATCGATCGATGATCCCCAGCCCAATGAAAAACCAAGTTCAACCCATTCCCCAACACCCCGCACAGCACCGCCATCAACAAAGCAACCCACGTCCTCCACTCGCGCGCCAAAAACGCAAACAAAAATCCCCCAATCACCCCATTCGCAAACACATGCTCAAAAGACCCATGCACCCCCAACGCCGTCACCAACCGCCACCATTCCCCAGCCCGCACCCGTTCCACATCCATCACCCACCCCTCCACCACCTCGCCCGGCGTCGCGCGCTGCAACACATACGCGCCCATCAACAAAAACGAAAAAACCAGTCCGCCCCGCAACTCTCCCGGCGCCGGACCCACCACCGGCTGCGCAGCCCGCTCCGCCAACCGCCGCTCCTCCCCCTGCTCGTAACCGGCAATTTCCAGCCGCGCCCGCTCCCCATCCCCCTCCGCCACCAACAACACCCACTCGCCCACCTCATGCCGCACCACGCAGTCCACCCCCATCGCCGTCAACACCACCGCCCGATCGCGAACCCGCGACACACGCGCATCCCGATACACCTCAAAAACCATCGGTTCAGCCGCCATCCAGCCTCCCCTTCCCCACTCAATCCAAGGTCCGAATCTCCGAAGATTCCGCACGCATCTTCTTCAAATCCATGAAGTAAACAATCCAGATGCAAAGCTCGTAAATCGCAATCACCGGCACCGCCAAAATCAAAAACGTCATCGGATCCGGCGTCGGAGCAATAAACGCCACCAACAACATAATCACCGTCACCGCATACGGACGCGTATCCGCCAAAAACCGATACCGAACCAACCCAATCGCCGCCAACCCAATCACCCCCACCGGCAACTCCGAAAATAAACCACACGCAATCGCTAGGTGCGCCACAAACCCGTAGTAATCCCGCGCACCCCAACGCGGATCCAACCCCATGTTCATCGAGTAGTTGTAAAACCACTTCAACGTCATCGGTAACACATACTGGTGCGAAACCCACACCCCCGCCGCAAACAACACAAAACCAATCACCACCCCAGGCAATAACACCCGCCGCTCCTGCGTCGTCAGCGCCGGCAAAATAAACTCCGTCAAAAAATACACCAACACCGGAAACGTCAGAACAATCCCGCAATAAAACGCCATCGACAGCGAAATCATAAACGAATCCGTCACCCCCAACACCTGCAACTCCAGCGGTCGCCGCGCCGTCACCTCCGCACTCCGCAACACCACCGACCCGTCCCGCTCCGCAGGCGCCGACAACACAATACCCTTCTTCTTCACCTCCGTAATCTTTGCCCCCTCCGGAATGCCCTCCCCCTTCACCACCTTCCCAACCTCCACGCCCGCCGTCGAATCCGCCGTCTCCAACTCCGCACTCCCCTTCTTCACCACAAACGTCATGTCCGCAGCCGCCTCCAACGGCGCCCGAATCACCGCCGATAACCGCTCCACAAAGAAAAATGACAACCCAATCCCAATGGCCAACGTCACCCCCATCTTAATCAACGTCCACCGAAGATCCTCCATGTGCTCGAGGAACGGCTTCATCACATCACCCTGCGATCGCTCCCGCAGACTGAAGACATTATTGATGATTTTACTCAACCAGTTCATGGACGCTCTAACGGTTTAATCCCGCGCCATTGCCGAACGCAAAACGGGGTCAGGAATGATGCCCCGCCCACAACAAATGTAAACCCCGCCCGAAATCCCGCTACGCCAGAATCCCGCGCACCACCCGCCCACTCACGTCCGTCAACCGATAGTCCCGCCCAGAATGCCGGTACGTCAGCCGCTCATGATCCAACCCCAGCTGATGCAAAATCGTCGCATGCAAATCCGGCACCGACACACGGTCCGTCACCGCGCTGTACCCAAACTCGTCCGTCGCCCCGTGCACCACGCCACCCTTAATCCCTCCACCCGCCATCCAAACCGTAAATCCCTTCGGATGATGATCCCGCCCCTTCCCGTTCTCCGCCACCGGTGAACGCCCAAACTCGCCCCCCCAAACCACTAACGTCGAATCAAACAAGCCGCGCGCTTTCAAATCACTCAGCAACGCCGCAATCGGCCCGTCCGTCTCCGCACAATGCAAATCATGGTTCTTCCGCAAATCATCATGCGCATCCCACGCCTTCGGCCCCTCATTCCCCCCACTATACACCTGAACAAACCGCACCCCACGCTCCACCAACCGTCTCGCCAACAAACAGTTCCGCCCAAAATGACGCGTCACCGGCTCCTCCAGCCCATACGCACGCCGCACCACCTCCGATTCCCCACGCAAATCCGTGCACTCCGCCGCACTCCGCTGCATCCGAAACGCCAGCTCATACGAAGCCACCCGTGCCGACAACGCGCTCTCCAACGGATTCGCCTCCGCATACGCCCCATTCCAGCGCTTCAACAAATCCAGTCGCGCACGCTGACGCGACTCATCCACCCCCTTCGCCGGACTCAAATACGCAATCGGCTCGCCGGTCGGACGAAACGGCACCCCTTGATACGCCGCCGGCATGAACCCGTTCGACCAGTTCAGCGCCCCGTTCACCGGTGCCCCCTGCTGATCCAATAACACCACAAACGCCGGCAAATCCTCGCTCTCCGATCCCAACCCATACGCTGCCCACGAACCCATGCTCGGTCGCCCCGCCTGAATGAACCCGCTGTTCATCTGAAACAACGCCGGCCCGTGGTTGTTGCTCTCCGCGTGCATCGACCGAATCACACACAAATCGTCCGCGTGCCGCGCCAAGTTCGGATACACCTCCGCCATCTCAATCCCTGCGCGCCCGTGCTTGCGGTACTCGTAATACCCCCGCATCGCCACATTCTGCGTCTTCTGACCCATAAACCCGTCCTCCGGCTTCCAAACCGGAATCGCCTTCCCATGCCACCGCTCCAACTCCGGCTTGGGATCAAACAAATCGATGTGGCTCGGCCCCCCGTACATGAACAGAAAAATCACCGACCGCGCCCTCGGCGCTAAATGCCCCACCCGCGCCAATAACGGTGACGCCCCATCAACCCCACCCGCCTCGCCTCCCAACAACGCGTTCAATGCAAGCGACCCAAACCCCGCACCTGAAACCTGCAAGGCGCGACGCCGCGAAATCCCTGCCGTCCCACGCATCCCCGCACTCAAATCATTCCACATAAATAAATTCGCTGCTGTTGAACAAGACATGCCCCAAATCCGCCAACGCTGACTCTTCACTCCCTCCAGTCGCCCGACGCCCCGCCAAAAACCGTAAACAATCCTCCTCCCTCTCACTCCCCGGCTCACGCCCCAATACACGCCGAAACATCCACCGAACCCGTTCGCGCTCCGCCGCACCACCACGCTCCCGCGCTAAACGCGCCAACGCAAGCGCCTGATCCTCAATAAACTCATCATTCATCAACACCAACGCCTGCGTCGGCACCACACTCCGCATCCGCTCCGCACAACTGTCCGTCGTCGTCGGCGCATCAAACAACTCCATCATCGGCATCAACAACTGCCGCTTCACGTAAATGTAAACACTCCGCCTCCATTGATCCGGTCCTTCCACCTGCAACAACGGCCATTTATTGCGCTGGCTCGCCGTCAATAAATCCGCGCGAATCCGCGGCTTAATCCCCACCCCGCCCTCCCGCAAATCCAAGTTCCCCGCCGCAAACAACACCCCGTCCCGCACGGCCTCCGCCTCCAACCGACGCGGCGAAACCCGCCACAACCACCGATTATCCGGGTCCCGCTCCATACAATCCTCCCGCCCCTTCGACACCTGACGGTACGTCGCCGACAACACCACCTCGCGATGCAACGGCTTCCAACGCCCCCCCTCCTCCACCAACCGCCGCGCCAAATAATCCAGCAACTCCGGATGCGAAGGCATCTCACCCTTCGGACCAAAGTTCGACGGCGTGCCAACCAGTCCACGCCCAAAATGATACTGCCAAATCCGGTTCGCCAAAACCCTCCAAACCAAGGCATTCTGAGAGTCCGCCAGCCACTGCGCCAACGCCAATCGCCGACCCGAACTCTTCGCCCCATCGCCACGGGGCGTCACCTCAAACCGCCCAAATCCCAACACCCCAGGCACCGAAGGACCCACCTCCTCGCCGCGATTCTTCGCCACCCCACGCTTCCGAATGTGCATCACCGGAACCTCCGCCTTCGTCTCCACCAACGCGTGATAACGAATCTCCTTCTCAGCCTCCTTTTTCTTCCCGTCCTTCGTCGGCACGCCGCGCTTCGTCGTGCCATTGAAAATCGCCGCCATCGAATAGTAATCCGCCGCCGTTAACGGATCCGTCTTGTGGTCGTGACACCGCGCACACCCCAGCGTCAATCCCATGAACACCGACGACGCCGTCGAAATCACATCGTCCAACTGATCCATCCGATACTGCTCAGGATCATTACCCACGTTGTCGTCATTGCTCGGTCCATTCCGACAAAAGCCCGTCGCCACCAACGTCTCCTCATCCGCCCACGGCACCTCATCCCCAGCGAGTTGCTCCGCAACAAACTTCCCGTACGGCTTGTCCTCATTAAAACTCCGAATCACATAATCTCGGTACCGCCACGCATACGGACGATCCAAATCGTTGTGAAACCCACACGTGTCCGCATACCGCGCTAAGTCCAACCAATGACGCGCCCAACGCTCCCCATAACGCGGACTCGCCAACAACCGGTCCACCACTCGGTCCCAAGCGTCAGCACTCGAATCGCCAACAAACGCCGCCGTCTCTTCCGGCGTCGGCGGAAGACCAATCAAATCAAACGTTACCCGACGAATCCAAATCTCACGCGAGGCCTCGCTCGACGGCGATAAACCCTCCGCTTCCAACCGCGCCAAAACAAACCGATCAATATCCCCCTTCACCCAAGCCGTTTCTCGCACAGCCGGAACGCCCGTCGAACCAAGCGGCTGAAACGCCCAATGCTTCCGCCCTTCCTCGACACTCATCCCCGTCGCCTTTCCCCCAGTGCGCGGATCCTGCGCCCCTCCCGCAATCCATCGCTCGACATCCGCAATCTGTTCCGAACTCAACCCGCGCTCCGGCGGCATTCGAAACTCCGGATCCTCATGACGTAATGCCTTCACCAACGGACTCCCCGCAACGTCCCCCGGCACAATCGCAGGCCCAGCCTCACCCCCGCGCATCCACCCCTCGCGGCTGTCCAAACGCAACCCGCCCTTCTGCTTCTTCTCCCCATGACACTCCTCACAATGCTCCACCAGCAATGGCCGAATCCGATTCTCGAAGAGCGCGATTCCCGGTTCCGACGCTCGAACGGCTAAACCAAAGGCGACGAACAAAACGGACCTCAACCATCCCACCGAAACACGACACATCCGATGGAAGCGGACGTCGCCGTCCACAACCCAGCCGCTTTCCGCCTCACCACCGCTCGCGTTCAGTTCAACCACACCCCAAACCATAGCACCTCCTTTGCCCAGACCCTCTTCCGAAGATTCCACAGCGGGGTCACGGCACGCCGTCTGCGCTTCCTAAACCCGTGAACGCGCGATTAATCGGTCTCCTCTCTTCCTCCTCACCCTCAGCCAGCTTTCCGGACAGGAAGACATCGCGTTCACCGCGAAACGCGACGGATCCACCCAGCACTACGTGGAACTCCTTCCCCCAAACTTTCGTCCAGACGAGCCTGCGGACGCGGTCATCGCAGACGTCGAGCTTCTTGAGCATCCACCAACTGAACCTCCACGCTGCAGTGGAGCAGTTTGTAGGTGCGGAGGTTTGTCTGGTAGATCGTGTCGGCGGTGTTTTCCGGGGCCGCCATCAACTTTTGCAGGCCGGCATAGATGTGGGCTTCAGAATACCCGTGCTTCTGGAAGTTTGTCTGCCTCGACGCAGCGACTGGACTCCTGCTTGTTCCACTCACGTGCCGGAGGGCATCCATGAGCAAGCCGAGAGAGCGATGGTATCGTTCCACAATCTTGTCCTCCGGCACGGCATGTCCTCCCAATGCCACACGGTTCGCCACACGGGAAACGTTGATCGCTGGGTCATCGGTAGCGACGTAGTAGAGATACGTTCGGTAGCCTGCATGCCGTGCCTGCTTCAGTAACGACACCTTACTGGGATGCGACATCACCGTTTCAAAAGTGAATGTGACCTTCTGCTCCAGCAGCTTCATCCGCAGAAAATCCACCGTCACCGAGGCAAGGTAGGCATTCACCTCCCCAGCGCGAAAACCCACACGGCCATCGCTAAAGCACAGCCGTTTAACCGTATCTGCAAGCCCCGCAGTTTTCAGAAATGCCGAGGTACGAAAAAAGAGCAACACCTCCTCCGGCGTGGTCTCAACGCCCAACGATCGGAGGTCCAGCTCGCCGTCTACGCGCATCTGCATTTCGATCTCGACTGGATTGAGATACACGCCCAGCAGAGAGGGCGGCAGGTGGGATTTCAGGACGCTCTCACCCGAACCATTCGGCCCGGCAAACATGCGCAGTCTGGGCGTCAGCTCCGCGCTCACCGGATCGTGTAACGAGTCCCAATCTGGACAACCGTCGGCGGCTCGATCTCCTTCACCTTTTCCTTACGCCCATCCGGTTGGACGCGGTAAATCACGCCATCCTCCGCCTGCAACACGCTCTGACCAGAGGCCAACACCTTTTCCCGTGCGGCAGCGAAAGCCTGTCCAGAAACGGCGGGAAACTCGGACTCCAGTTGTTCGATATCGTGGTCAGACACGGTCCAAGTTTAGTTGGCTTGCTTCATCAAATCAACCGCGGCCGGCCGGTGAGGAGTTCCTACATCATGGCCGTCTTAATGGCTCGGATCGTCTCCCGCCGCCGCTCCAACCACACCAGCTCCCAGTCCAGCGCGGAGACGCCGGTGACGATGGCGATTTACCTGTGAGACTTTTAGGGTTCTCAAATCGTTTTTCTTCAGAACATTCCAGTCAGAGCGAGGCATATGCATCCCGTGCCACTCGCTCGCAGAACGGGAATCCATCGACGCCCGACGTTCACGCCAACAAACGAACCCTTCCCGCTTTTGCCGTGCTCGCCCTGCGCAACCAAGCGCCCCTACCATTCACGCCTCATGTCGTTCGAACTGCTCTCAGAAATGCAGCCGCAAGGCGATCAGGCCCAAGCCATCGCCAAACTCACGCGTTCTCTTGAAGCAGGGAACCGACACCAAACCCTCCTCGGGGTCACCGGTTCCGGCAAAACGTTCACTGCCGCCAACGTCATCCGAAATCTCGGCCGCCCCACCCTCATCATCTCCCACAACAAAACCCTCGCCGCTCAACTCTACTCCGAGTTCAAACAGTTCTTCCCCAACAACGCCGTCGAATACTTCGTCTCCTACTTCGATTTCTACCAACCTGAAGCCTACATCCCGCGAACCGACACGTTCATCGAAAAGGACTCCTCCGTGAACGAGGAAATCGAACGTCTTCGCCTCGCCACCACGTCATCTCTCCTCACCCGCAAAGACGTCATCGTCATCGCGTCCGTGTCCTGCATTTACGGCATGGTGTCGCCGGAGGACTTTCTCGAAATGCTGCTCACGGTGAAGGTTGGAATGGTCATCACCCGCGAACACCTGCTCATGCGGCTCGTCGACATGCTCTACGAACGCAATGACATTGAGTTTGCACGAGGTCGCTTTCGCGTGCGCGGTGACGTCATCGAAGTGCAGCCGGGGAGCGAAGAGGACTTCGCCATCCGTATCGAAATGTTTGGGGACGAAATTGAACGCATCAGTCGCTTCAACCCCCTGACCGGACAAATCCTCGGACGCGATTTGGTCATCTCGATTTTTCCCGCAAAACAGTTCGTCACTCCGCTCGACAAAATGCGGGTCGCCATGACCCACATCCGCACGGAGTTGGAAGAGCGGGTGAAAACTTTCGAGACACAGGGTAAGCTCCTGGAAGCGCAACGTATCCGCATGCGCACCGAGTACGATCTCGACAGCATGCAGGAGATGGGGTTTTGCAGCGGGATTGAAAACTATTCGCGCCACCTGAGCGGACGTCCGCCGGGGAGTCGTCCCTACACGCTGCTGGATTTCTTCCCGCGCGATTTCCTACTCGTGGTGGATGAAAGCCACGTGACCGTGCCACAGATAGGGGCCATGTACGAGGGCGACCGGGTGCGGAAGACGACGCTGGTCGAGCATGGCTTCCGGCTTCCCAGCGCGCTCGACAACCGGCCGCTCAACTTTTCCGAGTTCATGGAAATGTGCGGCCAGGTGCTCTACATCACCGCCACGCCCGCCGACTTTGAAATTCGCAACAGCATCGTCGGGAACAACACGTATGTGCCGAATCCGCCGAAAAATGCCAAGCAACCTGTGGAACGTCCGCAACCGCGGGTCTCGCGGGCGGATGATCCAGCGGATGCGTTCGATGTGACGACCGAGAGCGCGCCTCTGATTGCGGAACAAATCATCCGTCCAACCGGCCTCCTCGATCCCGTGGTGACGGTTCGCCCGCTCACCGCCCAGATTGATGAAACCATCGCGCTTTGTCGGACGCGGGTGGAACGTTCAGAACGTGTTTTGGTGACGACCCTGACCAAACGAACGGCGGAGGAGCTGACGGAGTACCTCAAGGACGTGGGGCTAAAGGTTCGGTATTTGCACAGCGACATTGACGCGATTGAGCGGGTCGAGATTTTGCGGGCTCTACGTGCTGCGGAGTTCGACATCCTCGTTGGGATTAACTTGTTACGGGAGGGGCTGGATTTGCCCGAGGTATCGCTGGTTTGCATTCTCGACGCCGACAAGGAGGGATATTTGCGCTCGCAAACATCTCTGGTGCAGACGGCTGGACGCGCAGCGCGTCATGTGAATGGTGAGGTATTTTTGTTTGCCGACACGATGACGCAAAGCATTCGCGGATTTCTGGCGGTGACTGCCTACCGTCGCGATCGTCAGATGGCTTACAACAAGCGCCACGGGATTGTTCCGACGGGAGTGAAGCGGGCGATTCAGGAAAGTCTGCACACGATTCAGAGCGGCGCGGAGGGGCCGACTGGGAACGGGTTGGACGATGGTTCCGTTTCGTTGGTGGAGATGATCCGGCAGTTGGAGACGGAAATGGCGGAGGCTGCGGCGGGACTGGAGTTCGAACGCGCAGCGATTTTACGCGATCAAATCAATGAGTTGCGCGCGGCATCAGGTGCGGGTTCCAAGGGAACGCCGGGAATGACGGCCCCAACGAAAGAGGGAGCGCGGCGCACGGGGACGCGGGGTTCACGGCAAAAGCGCTGAGACAGGCGCTCTTACGGAAAAGGGGCTGGCGGTGGCTTGCACCAAGGTGCGGGTGCGACAACATCGGTCCTATGAGCGAGGCGTATTCAGACCCATTCCGCGAGGCGCGAGAAACGGCAGGCGTGATGAAGTGTCCCTTCCACGGGGAGGAAATCACCATGCTCTTGAAGCACGAGGACGTGAGGAAAGCGGCAAAGGACTGGGAAACGTTTAGTTCGGATGCACCGTTCCGTGTCCCGATTCCGTCGGAGGAGGCCGTGCGAACGATGCGGCAACTTCCCATCGAGACAAATCCTCCGGAGCACACGGAGTATCGCGAAATCGTTGAGCCGTTCTTTCAACGAGCAAAGGATTCCGAAGTGATTGCGAAGGTTGAGGCGCTTATCGCGGGGATGATTGACGCGGCGCTTGTGCAAGAACGCGTGGAAGTGGTGCACGAGTTCGCTCTTCCCATTCAATCACGGGCACTAACACACCTACTGAATGTCCATGAGAGCGAGGCGGATATCTGGATTGGTTGGGGGATTCACGTTTTTCGGGTGAAAGAGGGACTCAAGAAAGGGGACGCGCTGGAGGAATACCTGCAACAACGGTTCGACGCGGCAGAGACGAAACGCGGGGACGATTTTTTTAGCGCGCTGGCTCACGGAACCTATCAAGGACGCCGGCTGACGCGGGAGGAAGCCATGGGCTTCGCGAACCTCGCCTTTGCGGGCGGGCGGGACACCATCATCCACACGATTTCGTGCGCGATTGGACATCTCGCGGAGCATCCAGAGGCGCTGGCGTTTTTGAAGGAGGATCCGAAGCGGATCACCCTCGCGAGTGAAGAGTTTTTCCGAGTGTTCATGCCGCTGACACAGATTGGGCGGGTCTGTCCGGAAGAGGTGACAGTTCACGGCGTGACCGTCCCCGCCGGCTCGCGCGTTGGCCTTTGTTGGTCGTCGGCCAACTTTGATGACGCGGCATTCCCCGACGCGTTATCCGTGAAACTCGACCGCAAGCCCAACCCGCACCTCTCCTTCGGGTTCGGCACCCACCTCTGTTTAGGCGCACCACATGCTCGGCTGATTCTCCGAACCCTGCTGCGCCTGCTATGCGAGAAGGTGTCCCGCATCAGCGTGCGGGAGAAATCGTTGCGCGCGGAACACGAAGCGTCTTTTACCCGCACCCTCGGCTACGACGTCTTGGTCGTGCGCTTTGAGCCCGTAGCATGAGTTCGCCTGCACTCACCGCCCGAACAGCAAGCTCGGGGCGTTCAGGCGGTGGCACAAAAGGTGCCCGCGATCGGGATATGTTCCGTCTCCTTGGAGGTGTTCGCGCGCTGTGGATTCTCATTCTGTTCTCCTGCCTCAGGCTCGATGCGGGCGCCAATGGTGTACGGGTACGCGATGACCGAACCCAAGTGACGATCAGCGCGAATGCCCCCATCACAGCAGCATGGCTTTACGCGGATGTGGTCTATCCACCGAATGCGACGGGGCCGGCGTCGCTGGAGATTCCGCTCTCCACCGATTACGGGGTGGTTAGTTCAGGAACAACGCCACTCGGGCAGATCTCCTGGAGCGGTTCAACTCTCACGATTCGCAAAAACCTGGTTGCCAACACGGGGCAGTATGTGCTCCCCCTCAGAGGCGCCATCGCGTCGAGCCTCCAGCTCCCCCAAACGGCTGCGCGATTTGTATTCGGTTGCAAGATCACGACCGCAGGAAAAACCGTCACGTGTCCCCTGCTGAGTTACCAGCCGCCACGCTTCTGCGTCTACATGCACTACGTCGAGGGAAACACCATCCGACCGCTTGTGAGCGGATCGTCTCTGTGGAGGACGGACGTCGCCAACAGGACTACACCAAAGCCAATCATCAACGCCCAAATCAGAACGGGCACCTATGCAGCTGCGCTGGTTGTCAGTGGGAACGCCGATGACGTTCGGAAAATGATCACCAGCTACACGGGAAGGACGAACCCTGCGCTGCCACCCTCGGTTGAGGATGGCGCGAAAACCTACTTCAACACCCGTGGACTTGTTCATCGAGGGACACGCACCAACGTCCTGACACCAGCGCAGTTCCAATACAGCGGATTCGATTACGCGGTGAAGCAAACGTTTGGCACGGCCACGAATAGCCAATGGACGTATGTGAAAGGCATGGCGCTCTACGATGGCGTAACGGTCGTCCCCATCGCAGATTACGAAAAGTTTGATACTTCGTTCATGAAAAGTCCCCCCGGCTATCCGGGGGTCTACACCACCTGGGGTCTCCCAGTGCCCTTTCCCCTCACAACGCTGGCCTTCGAAGCCAGCATTCCCGATTCGTTTTTAGTGAAGTCAGGTCTTGTGACCTACTCTGTGGCCAACGCTTACACGGAATAGCGCTTAGGAAAGGTCGACACTTCTCTTTCGGACCTTCCGAAGCCGGGACAATCGCCGCGCGGCCTCGCGCAGGGTGTCTGCACCTTTCGCAAAGTGAAAGCGGATGTAGCGGTGCTCAGGTTCGCGGAAAAAACTCGATCCAGGAACCCCTGCCACCCCGATTTCACGCACCATCCATTCCGCGGCCTCGGTGTCGGTCGCGAAGCCAAGCGGAGAGATATCCACCATCACAAAATAAGCGCCCTGCGGTTCACTCCAGTGAAGTCCACTGTCCGCGAGCCCTTCGAAAAAGACGTCCCGTTTCCTCCCATATTCCGCCGCCAAATCTTCGTAGTAATCGTCGGGGAACTCCAGCCCCGTCACCGCTGCCTCTTGCAGAGGAGCCGCCGCGCCAACCGTCAAAAAATCATGCACCTTCTTCGCCTGCGCAATAACCCCTGCGGACGCCTGAACGTATCCCAGCCTCCAGCCAGTGATGGAATACGTTTTCGATAACGAGTTGCACGTGATTGTCCGGTCGAAAAATCCCGGCAAACTCGCCATCGCCGTGTGCTGATGCGGAGCGTACACGATGTGCTCGTAGACTTCGTCCGTAATGACAAAGGCGTCGTACTTTTCGGCAAGTGCCCCAATGAAAAGCAGTTCTTCCCGAGTGAACACTTTGCCACTCGGATTCGATGGGTTGCACACAATCACCGCCTTCGGACGTTGCTCGAAGGCCGCCCGAAGTTCCGCAGGGTCGAACCGAAAATCCGGCGCACGCAACGGAACGTAGATGGGTAGCGCACCCGATAAAATGGTGTCGGCCACGTAGTTTTCATAGAACGGGGAAAACACGACCACGCGGTCTCCCGGATTACAGGCAGTCATCAGTGCAACCATCATCGCCTCCGTGCTTCCACAGGTGACGACGAAGTTTCGTTCAGGATCGAGGTCGAGTCCGGTAAAACGACCCACCTTCCGGGCGAGGGCCTGACGAAACCGCGCGGCACCCCATGTGATGGAGTACTGATGGAAGGGGCCGTCCGCCGCGCGCTTCAATGCTTCCACGAGAGGCTGCGGCGGATTCCCCTCAGGAAACCCCTGCGCGAGATTGATAGCGTCGTGCTGGAGCGCGAGTCGCGTCATCCCTCGGATGACAGATTCGGAAAATCCAGCCAATCGTGATGCGGTCGTCGGCATCGGAATACGTTAGCGAGACCCCTCGGTTTCTCCACGAAAAGTGACCTCAACAGGCACATAAATCGACACCACTTCCTGCGTTGGCGCGGGGCTCGCTAACGAGACCGGTATGGATACTTTCAAACTCGGGCGGATCGGCTTTGCCGGCCTTTTCGCGTCACTCGCGATGGTATGCCACGGAGTGGAATTCATCTCGCACCGAGGCGAATCCATCGACGCCCCAGAGAATACCATGGCGGCATTCAGGCTCGCTTGGGCCAGAAACTCCGATGCCATCGAACTCGACATCCACCGAACGGCGGACGGCAAAATCATCGTCTGCCACGACACCACCACCAAACGAACAACCGGATCGGAGGGTAAACTCAGTGAGATGTCCCTCGCTCAACTGCAGCAGCTCGATGCCGGCTCTTTTAAAGACCCGCGATTCGTCGGAGAAAAAATGCCCGAACTCGCTGAAGTCCTGTCAGCAATGCCCCGCGGCCGATGCTTCATCGAGATCAAAAGCGGGGAGGACGTCGTCCCTGCCCTCGCCGAGTACCTCAAAAAATCGCCGATCCCAAAAGATCGCCTCGTTCTCATCAGTTTTAGTGAGAAAGCCTTGAAACGCGCGCACGACCTCCTCCCTGACCTGAAGTCTTACCTCGTTGCCTCCCTGCGAAAAGAGAAGGAAACAGGCGTCATAAAGCCCTCGTTGGACAGCCTCATCGCTTCAGCCCACAAAAATGGGTTTCATGGACTCGACCTTGGCTTTTCCACCCTGATCGATGCGGATCTTGTCAAAAGAGTGAAATCCGAAGGACTCGAGCTCTACGTTTGGACCGTCAACAAAAGCGCGGACGCACAGATCGCCATGGCCCTCGGTGTTGATGGAATCACCTCAGACCGCGCCGCATCGCTCAAGGCCGAGTTCGCCGAGACGAGCAAGAAAGCCAGCCCGTCGCAGAACTAAGGTCGTTCCTCCGTGTTGTCCTTCATGCATTCCGCTTGGTTACCCCCTTTTGTTCCCATGAAAAGCCCCACCTGTTTCCGTCGCACTATCTTCGCGCTCCTCGCCATCGCCTGCCTCGTTGTTCGCTCGTCTGAAGCCGCAGAAGGGCGTCCGAACATTGTGTACATCATGACGGACGATCACGCCTACCACGCGCTCTCTTGCTATGGATCAAAAGTGAACCACACGCCGCACTTGGACAAACTGGCTGCTTCAGGCACTCGCTTCCGCAACGCATTCGTCACCAACTCGATCTGCACCCCCAGCCGAGCAACGCTGCTCACCGGCAAGTACTCTCACAAAAACGGTACCCCCGTTTTCAACCGATTCGACGGCGAACAGCAGACCGTCGCGAAGCTCCTTCAAAAAGGCGGATACCACACACTCATGGTCGGCAAATGGCACCTCGGCAGCGATCCAACCGGTTTCGACAACTGGAACATTCTCCCCGGACAAGGGCGCTACATCGACCCCATCCTGTACGATGCAAAAGGGGCGAAGGTCTACGAAGGCTATGCGACGGACGTCATCACTGACATCGGTGTCGGAATGCTTCAGGCAAGACCCAAGGACAAACCCTTCTTCCTGATGCTCCACCACAAGGCTCCCCATCGGGAATGGGAACCCAACGATCACTATCGCAAGGTGTTTGCCGAGAAAGTCATCCCAGAGCCAGCTACCTTGCGTGACGACTACTCCACGCGCCCCGCCGCTCTTCCCATCAACCAGCAAACCGTGTTCAAAGATCTGACCCGGAGAGATCTAAAGCTTGTCCCTCCCGCGGACCTGCAGGGCCCGAAACGTAACCAGTGGCTCTCGGTTAAACCGGATTCTGTTGAACTGATGGTGAATGGAATTCAACGCACCCTCACCGGGCCAGACCTCGATTCTTGGAAGTATCAACGCTACATGCAGGACTACCTCGCCTGCGTGCAAAGCGTGGATGACAACGTCGGCCGCTTGATGGATTGGCTCAAAGCGGAAGGCCTCGCCGAGAACACCATCGTCATCTACACGGCAGACAATGGCTTCTTCCTCGGTGATAATGGTATGTACGACAAACGGTTCATGTATGAACCGTCCCTACACATTCCCCTCCTCGTGACAGGTCCGGGAGTAAAGGCAGGCGAAGTGACCGACGCGTTTGCCATCAATCCGGATTTCGCTCCCACGTTTCTCGATCTTGCAGGTCTGCCCACTCCCTCCGACATGCAAGGGCGATCACTGAAACCCGTGCTCGCCGGAACAACCCCCAGCGACTGGCGCAAGTCAATGTATTACAGGTACTACCATGATCCCGGCCACCACAACACGCGCGCACATTACGGCGTCCGAACCGCGACGCATAAACTGATTCGTTACTGGAAAGTGGACGGCTGGGAACTGTTCGATCTCCAAGCGGACCCAGACGAACAAAAGAATCTCTACGGACAACCCGCCATGGCGAAAATCACTCAGGAACTGAAATCCGAGCTCCTACGCCTCAGGAACGAGTTTCAGGATGAAGACCAGTTCGCAAGCGAACTCCCGAAAGACGGGGTCGACGGCGGTGCCATGCGTTGGGCTGAAGGCCACAGCCCTCAGGGCCCCAAGGTTCCCCGCCCGCAGTGACACGTCCACGGTCTGCCTCGTCGATGAAAGCTTCCCGAGTGGTCTTTGACACGCTCGTCGGGGATCGATCTGAGAAGAACCTCCATCGCAGACCTTGATGCTCAACCCATCCTGTGACACAGTCACCTCCCGCATCGATGATGCGGTTTTAGGCGCGCCCGTAGCTCAACTGGATAGAGCGTTGGTCTCCGAAGCCGAAGGTTGTGGGTTCAAGTCCCGCCGGGCGCACCACTTCGTGACTCATCCCTTCATGACACTCACGCCCATCCAGTGATGGCAACAGGCGCCTTCACTGCCTAACCAAATCTCCCAGTGACGTAGTCGTTCGTCCGTTGCTGCGTCGGGTTGGTGAAAATCTTGGTCGTTGCGTCGTACTCCACCAACTCGCCTAAGTAGAAAAACGCGGTCTTTCCCGAGACGCGCCCCGCCTGCTGCATGCTGTGCGTCACAATCACAATCGTGAAGTGCTCCTTCAGCTCGAAAATCAAATCTTCAATCCGCGAAGTCGCAACCGGATCAAGCGCTGAACACGGCTCGTCCATCAGCAAAATCTCCGGCTCATTCACAATCGCGCGCGCAATGCACAACCGCTGCTGCTGCCCGCCCGAAAGTCCCAAGGCCGAATCATCCAACCGATCCTTCACCTCGTCCCACAACGCAGCCCGACGCAAACTCGTCTCCACGGCTTCATCCAATCGAACACGGTCCCGAACCCCACCCACCCGCAACGGATAAACCACGTTCTCGTAAATCGATTTGGCAAATGGATTCGATTTTTGAAAGACCATCCCAATCCGTTTCCTCAACTCAATCACCTCAAGCGAAGGATCAAAAATACTGTGCCCCCGAATCTGAACGTCCCCTCGGTGGCGAACCCCTTCAATGAGGTCGTTCATCCGATTTAAACTTCTGAGGAGCGTACTTTTCCCGCAACCAGATGGACCGATAAATGCCGTCACCTCCCGCTCTGGAAGATCCATCGAGATCCCGTGCAGGGCCTGCTTCGCTCCGTAAAAGAAGTCGTACTCCCGAATCCGAATTAACGCAGGATCCTTCGCTGAGTGAGTGGCCGTACTCGGCTGCGAATGAACGGTATCCATGGCTCTAAAATGCCCCGGTCGCGTAACGCTTGCGCAACCGTTCGCGAATAAAAATTGCGCTCAGATTCAGTGCCACAATCAGCCCGATGAGAAAGAGCGTGGTTGCGAAAACCATCGGCTTGGCCGCTTCCGAATCGGGAGACTGAAATCCCAAATCATAGATGTGAAATCCGAGGTGCATGAACTTTTGGTCGAGATGGATAAACGGAAAGTTCAGGTCGAGAGGCATCTCCGGTGCCAGTTTCACCACCCCCACCAACATCAACGGCGCCACCTCGCCCGCGCCGCGCGCCATCGCTAGGATCAACCCTGTCAAAACTCCCGGCGCCGCCGCCGGTAAAACAACCCGCTGAATCGTCTGCCATTTCGACGCGCCACACGCCAGCGAACCCTCCCTCACACTCCGGGGAACAGCTGCCAACGCCTCCTCCGTCGAAACAATCACCACCGGAACCGTCATCAACGCCAAGGTCAACGCCGACCACATAATCCCCCCAGTACCCACCGTCGGGGTCGGCAATCGATCACCGAAGAGCAACGAATCAATCGTCCCGCCCACGAGGTAGACAAAAAATCCCAACCCAAAAACTCCGAACACAATCGAAGGGACCCCCGCGAGGTTATTCACCGCAATCCGAACAGCCCGCACCACCGCACCCTGCGCCGCGTACTCCCGCAGATAAATCGCTGCCACCACCCCAAAGGGCATCACCGCCATGCTCATCAAAAGCGTCATCACAAACGTCCCAAAAATCGCCGGAAAAATACCTCCCTCCGTGTTCGCCTCACGCGGCTCTTCCGTCAAAAACAACCCGATATTCCGTACCATCTCCCCCACCCGCCCCAACCAGCCCGCCGCATTCGGATACGTGAAATGCAGGACGTTTCCGAGCCGCACCGCCTGCTCCCCTCCCGACGGCAGCCGATACACCAACTCCCCGCGCGCCTGCGTGTCCCGTAACTCGCGCCGACGCGCATCCAACGCCTGATACGGACCGTCCAGCGCCTGAATGCGTTCCGCCAAAACCTTTTGCGCATCCTCCGTTCCGCCCCGCGCAATCAACGCCCGTTGCTTTCGCTGCAAATCCTCCATCTCACGGTTAATCGCCCCTATTCGCGTTTTCTCGATGGTTTGAATCTCGCGCCGACGCAGCGAAACCTCGCGAACGATGCTCTTCAACACACCGTCAAACCCCTTGTCCGTCGCGACAACATCCCGCTCGCCCAATCCCTGAATACGAACCGGCACACCAAAAGCGGGCCCATACTCCACTCGCTCAATCCGCATCAACTCAGCTGGATATCGCGTCTTCTCCATCGAGGCCACATCCACAAATTTGAATCCCATCCCGTACGCGTCCTTGTTCGCAACGAAGAGTTGTACTTCCTGTGGCCCAGAAACACCGGTTCCAGCCTTCGGCCCACGCCGAACCTCCTCCCCCGCAAACGTTCGCGCCCCCTGCAATAAATCCGCAGACCCCGCCGCAACCGTCACCTCCAACACCCGCTTCGGCCAAAACGCACCCAACCCGTTCCACAACACCGTCCCCAGCAACCCCAAAATCATCGCCAACCCCACCGTCACCCCCGACGTCGTAAACCACACCAATACCTCGCCAGGACGGCGCAGCGTCCGAGTCGATGCCTGGTCTTTATCCGATTTCCCCATAAAATAGTCGGTTCAGCTCAGCTTGAACTTTTCGCGAAGCCGCTGACGAAAAACCTCCGCAACCGTGTTGACCGCGAACGTTAGCGCAAACAGCACCATCGCCCCGAGAAACAGGGCGCGGTAGAGCGTTCCATGGTGCGGCGCTTCCGGCAGCTCGACCGCAATGTTTGCGGAAAGGGTTCGCATCCCGGAAAAGAGATTCAAATCCATGATGGGGGTGTTGCCTGTGGCCATCACCACAATCATCGTCTCCCCCACCGCTCGGCCCAACGCAATCATCAGCGCCGAAAAAATGCCTGCCGAAGCCGTTGGAAGAATCACGCGCAAAGCTGTTTGCCAGCGGCTTGCTCCCAAGGCCAACGAACCTGTCCGTAACGAAGGCGGAACCGCCGACAACGAATCCTCGGTGATGGTAAAAACAATCGGAATCACCGCAAACCCCATCACAAAACCCACCACCAACGAGTTCCGTTGCTGAAAATCTGCGCCCGTCACCTGCGGCCACCATCGACGAAAATCACCCGTCACCCCGCCAGCGCCGTCACCCACCGAAAACGCCCACTGTTCGAAAACCGGTCCCAGCCTCCACGCCGCCCACGTCACAAAGAGCATGACCGGAAAAAAAGCGACAAACTCAAACCCGGGCCGAACTTTCACGCGAACCTCTGCCGGCATGCGCTCCCACACCAATCCCATCACCATCGCTGCACTCGGAATCGCCAACGCGATTAAAATCAGTGACGGAACCCGCGTCTCCGCAAGAGGCGCCAGCCAAAGCGCCGCCAAAAAGCCCAGCACGACCGAAGGAAGCGACGCCATAATCTCCATCAACGGTTTTACCACCGCCCGCACCCGTGGAAGCGCAAACTGAGAAATGTAAAGCGCCGCCAGCAAAGCCACCGGCACACCAAACAACATTCCAAACAACGTCCCCTTCAACGTACCGACCACCAGCGGAACCATCGAAAACTTGGGTTCAAAATCATCGGACCCACCGGTCGACTGCCACTCGTACTTCGGTCGGTCTGCACCCTCATACCAAACCTTCCCAAACATCGCCCGAAAGCTCGCCTCCGGATGCGGATCGTCCAGAGCGAAAAGCGTCAATCGTCCCGATGCCTCCAGTAACGCCAATCGATCATACTTGCTCCCCATCGCCCCCAGCACCACGTCCTGCGACGGAACAAAATCCCACCGCACCTTTTCCGTCGTCGCGTAACACAACTGCACCCGCCGCGCATTCCCCGTGAGGTACGCCTTGTTCCGTAGGCTCGCAGCGTAAAACGACGATGC
>JBIIXW010000159.1:0-6748 GCA_044347165.1 Chthoniobacteraceae bacterium | reverse complement strand
GACGCCTCCAGGGTAGGGTTTTGAGGTTTCATCGGGTAGATTGTCCCGATTCAGTCCTGCCGCGACGAACAAGCGTCCGCGCCGGTCGATCTTAATGCCATCAGGGCCGCGGCTTGTTTTCCAATCGAAGAGGAGATGCCGGCTTCTTGGGTCCACGGAGCCATCGGGATTGAGTTGGAAGCGCCAGAGTTTTCGGGTGCCGCCCTGAGTATTGTTGTTGTCGGCAACAAAAAGGTGTTTTTCGTCGGGGCTGACGAGGATGCCGTTGGGGCGGTCGACGGAGGAACGGTCGAGGATCCGGTGTATTGAGCCGTCAGTGTCAATGCGGTAGACCCCTTCGATGGGGGTGCCTGAGCTGTCTTTTTGTTCGATGTTGTCGCGCTTTCCGTAACGCGGATCCGTGAAGTAAATGCGGCCCTTCGAGTCGATGGAAAGATCGTTTGGTGAGTTGAACGCTTTGCCATTAAACGCATTGGCAATGGTGTGCACTTCTCCGTTTGCGTCGGTTCGGGTGACGATGCGGTTGCCGGCTTCCGCGCAAAGAATGCGTCCGCTGTGGTCGATGAGCAGTCCGTTTGCTCCTTTTACCGGGGTTCGGAAGTCGTTGGAGCCAGTGGTTGATTGGTAGGAGGAAACTCGGTCATCGCCCACGTAGAGAAGTTGGCTTTTTTTGGCGATCCACGCGGGGCCTTCGCCGGCGTGTTTGGCGTTGAGTTTTTGCGGGGGGCCGGCGGTGACGGCGTGGGTTTCGTTGCTGAAGGCGTACCGGCACTGCAGTTTTGCGGCGGAGCGTGAGGCGCAACCAGACGCAGCGAGCATAGCAAGCAGGGGGAAGAGGCGTGTGTTCACGGGGTGAGAGGGTAGTGGGAATGAGGCGGTTCTGCAAATGACGGTGGAATGTGGAGTAGGGGGTATGGGCTCCTGGCTTAAGGGAAGAGGCCTCGGGTGCGTTTGGTGTCGGCGACTTTTTGGATTCCCATGGCGAGGGCGGCGATTCGGTGGGGGATTCGTCGGTCTTTAGCGAACTTGAGGACGCGCGCGAAGGTGGGTTCGAGGAGGCGGTAGAGGCGGTCGTAAACCTCTGATTCCGACCAGAAAAAGCTTTGGAGTCCTTGAACCCATTCAAAGTAGCTGACGGTGACGCCGCCGGAGTTGCAGAGAATGTCTGGGATGACGAAGACATCGTCGCGTTGGTTGAGAATGGTGTCCGCGTCGGGAGTGGTTGGGCCGTTTGCTCCTTCGGCGAGGATGCGGCAGCGGAGCTTTGCGGCGTTTTCGCGGGTGATGACGCGTTCTTTAGCGGCGGGGATGAGGATGTCGCAGGGTTGGACGAGGAGGTCGTCGTTCGAGAGATGTTCGGCATCGGGGAATCCAGCGAGGGATCGGTGGGTTTGGAGGTATTTTGAGACCTGGGTGGGGTCGATGCCTCTGGGGTTGTAGAGGGCACCGGAGATGTCACCGATGCCGACAATCCGTGATCCGAAGCGGGCCATGGCGGTGGCTGCGTAGCTGCCGACGTTTCCGAAGCCTTGGACGATGACGGATGAATCGGTGCGGAGTTGAAGGAGTTCTGCGGCGCGGTTGGCGAGGAATGCGACGCCGCGACCGGTTGCTTCTTTCCGTCCGAGTGAGCCGCCGATGTTGACGGGTTTACCGGTGACGACGCTCGGGACGGCGTGCCCTTCGTGGGCGGAGTAAGTGTCCATGATCCAGGCCATGGTTTGCTCGTTGGTGCCCATGTCGGGCGCGGGAACATCGGTTTTTGGGCCGATGAAGGGGAGAAGTTCGTCGGTGAAACGTCGGGTGAGGGATTCGAGCTCGCGGGGGTTCATCGCAGCGGGGTTGCAGGCGACGCCACCTTTTGCGCCGCCGAACGGGAGATCCATGAGCGCGCACTTCCAACTCATCCACATGGCGAGTGCGGCGACTTCGCCGAGTTCGACGTCTGGCGCGTAGCGGATACCGCCTTTGCCGGGGCCGAGGGTGAGGTGGTGTTGGACGCGATGTCCGGTGAAGGTGTGAACCTCGCCATTGTCCATCCGGACGGGTAGGGAGACGGTGATCATCCGTTTGGGCCATTTGGTGCGTTCGCGAAGCTCTTGAGGGAGATCGAGGACGTCTGCAGCGAGGTCAAACTGCTGCGAGGCCATGGCGAAGACGGGGTTTTCGAGCAGATGTTTCATGGGGATTGGAGGGTGTTTTTTTTAGTGAGCACGGGTTGCGATTGGCGGCAAGCGGTGGAGAGCTTGGGGGTTGGCATCTTGGAAAAACGGGGCAACACTTCAGTGTGTCTCTGTTCAAAAGGCAGGGCGTAGAATCTCAATAAACAAACTCTTATGGCACACGAACTTCCAGCACTTCCGTATGCGCACGCCGCGCTTGAGCCGCACATTGATGCGAAGACGATGGAGATCCATCATGGTCGTCATCACAAGGCCTATGTGGACAACTTGAACAAGGCTTTGGAATCGGCACCGGAGCTTGCTTCGAAGAGTGCGGAGGCTTTGGTTTCGGATTTGGCTGGGGTTCCGGACGCGATTCGGAATGCGGTTCGTAACAATGGGGGGGGGCATGTGAACCACAGCTTTTTTTGGCAGTTACTGGCTCCGAATGCGGGTGGCGCTCCGAAGGGTAAGTTGGCGGAGGCGATTGTGGCGACGTTTGGGAGTGTGGATGAGTTCAAGGAGAAGTTCCAAGCCGCTGGGGCAGGTCGTTTTGGGTCGGGATGGGTGTGGTTGGTGGTGAACCAGGGCAAGTTGGAGATTGGGTCAACGGCAAATCAGGATCATCCGGCGATGGGCAAAGCGATTGCGGGGATTGAGGGGAAACCGGTGTTGGCTTTGGACGTTTGGGAGCACGCTTATTACCTGAACTACCAGAATCGCCGTCCTGACTACCTCAAGGCTTGGTGGAATGTGTTGAACTGGGATCAAGCGGAGAAGAACTACCTCGCAGCGATTTAGTTCTCAGAGTTGCTTCAGCATTGGAGAGCGGGTTTTCAGCCCGCTCTCTTTTTTTGTGTGGGCGTATGTTCAGCGCCCTCGGGATTGGTTAAGGGGACAAAAAAACGCCGCTCGGTTGGGCGGCGTTTTGATGTGTAAATGTGTAATCGGATCAGTCGATGTCCGAACTCATTGCTTAGTTGGAGGGGGTTCCAGAGAAGCTCACGGTACCCGTGTTGAGAGCGCCCGCGTCGCCGATGATGACTGGTTGCGTCAGTACTGGGGTGATGCCCGATACAGTTCCCGAGAGGATGAGTGTTCCGTTGGTCACGGTGGTAACTCCGCTGAGGGTGCTTGAACCTGACAGGACAAGGGTGCCGTTGGCTGGGGAGCTCGCGGCGGACGTGTTATTTGTGGTGGACACAAGAGTTGAGGTGCCGCCTGAGGATCCTGAAAGCGTCAATGTGCCGCCGCCACTCACCGTCGTGGTTCCTGTGAATGTGTTTGTTGCGGTCAAGGAGACGTTTGCGGAGGTTGTTAGTTCTGAGCCTGTTTTGACCAGTCCGGCACCCGTGGCGATTCCAGCGTTGGGGTTGGTGATCAGTAACGTGCCTGACAGGTTTGGGTTCGCGATGGAGATTAAGCCTTGGCCCGCGAGATTGGAGTTTGGGCCGAAGATTCTGAGAACTCCGTAGGGGCCGGAGGGGACGACGACGGTGCCGTCGGCCGCGATGGCGAGGTGATTCACGTTTGCGCTGTAGCCGAGGGAGGCGGTCTCCACGGTTGGTCCTTCACTTGGCCATGACACACGTGAGAAGCGGAGACCTTGGCTTGCGAAGAGGGCGCCACCGAGCGGGCGTAACGCATCGGGTTGCGAGGAGAGAGTGACAGGGGCGAGCGCCGTGAAACCTCCGCCCTCGGTGAGGCGGTAAGGCGTTAACACGCCGTCGGTGCTGACAAAAAGATCGGAACCTAGCGATGCGAGGCGACTTCCTCGGCTGACGGTCAGATTTGCGATGAGGTAGCCATCTTTTCCGTCGATGGCGGTCGCTTGAACTTCGCGGGAGATGTTCCCAGCGGCGTCAGGGGTGCAGCTCTCGGAATAGGCGATGAACCCCGTCTTTTGAATGACGCCGAACCCAAATAGGCGCCCAGGCAGATCGATGGACTCATTTTTGGTGGGTTTTGCGGGGTTGGTGAAGTCAATGACCGCCAAGTTATGGGTGTAACGGAACATCCCCTGTTGTGGAGGTCGGTAGATGGATATTTTATTAGTGACGAGGTCGTAGGCCGGAGGGACGTCGGCAAATGGTCTTGGAAGTTTGATGGTTTCCGAGGCGCGGCCGAATCCGAGCACGAACAGGCCATCGCCGGCCGCGGTGACGTTGATTTTTGTATGTGCGGAGGTTGCAACCTCCAAGGGGGCTAGTGCGGTTGGCGCCGTGAGGCTCGAGACATCAAAGACTTGGAGGGAGGTATTTTTTGGAGAGCGGCTCGGAAGGGGGCGGATAAGCCCTGGTTTTGCCACGCGGGGAGAGGTGCTACTGACGGCTGTCGTCGCGGATCGCATGACCATGGGCATGATCATTGGCCGGATCGCGTTATCGGCGGCGGCGGTTCGCTGAACGACGGTTCCGACCAAGGTAGGGGTGAGCCAGTTTAAGCTGGAGGTTTCCCACCAAGCGTCGGTCGAGAGGTCGACTTGAACAGAAGCTGGCTTGTTTAGGTTTGGAAGGGTGGAAAGGTCGTACACGTCTAGAACCATGTTTCCGAGTCCGCCGAGGTAAGGTACGTAGGCGATGCAGGCGGCGATTCTCACGAGACCGGCGTCTGGATAGGCAATGTTGCTGTCTTGGTTGGCGACGGGTACGCGTCGCAGCACGGCGAGGCGGTTACCGTTGACGGAGATGTCGGTGATGGTGCCGGCGTTGAGTTCGATCTCTTGGAGAATCGTGTTTTCGTCCGAGACTCTGGAGATCTTGATCGAGGGTGTTTGAGCGGACCAGGCGTTTCCGGTAGCGATTTGGAGCAGGTAGTCGCCGCTCACGGCTACGCGGTCGACGGGCCAAGCGAGAAGGACTTCTGCCTGAATGGCTGGGAGATCACGGTTGGTGATGTCCGCCGTGACGAGTTGCTCTTGGGTGATGGAGATGAGGGTTTTGTCGACGACGGTGGCGCGACGTGAGGCGGTCGTGTTTTCTAGTTTGCCGCGGAGCGTGAGTTTCCCGATGGATTCGGTCGAAATGTCGAGCAACTGGAGCGCTGAAGTGGATCCGGAGAAGGGGATGAGGGCGAGGCCTTGATCGGGGAGGACTTTGAGCGCTTTCTCGTTGTAGAGAGCTTCGCTCCAAGCCCAGCGTTGATCGAGGTAGGCGCGATCAGCGAGAGTGGGATTTGCGGGATCGCGGACGTCGAAGAGGGATGCGGCGATTTTGCCTTCTTCGAGGCCGATGGAGAAGAGGAAGTCACCGATGGGCTCGATGTAGGTGGAGTAGCCCGGCACTTCGAGGTGGCCGGCGATTTTTGGATCCGACTTGTCGGAAATGTCGATGACCCAGAGGGGGTCGACTTGCTGGAAGGTGACAGCGTAAAGGGTGTTTTTGTGGAAACGAGTCGCAAATAGCATCTCTCCGGAAATGATTTCCAATGAGGAAGCCTGAGTGCCGTCTAATGTGAAGTTTTCGAGAGTTGCAACAGCGACTTCCTGCCATCGCTCGGTAACTACGGAAAGGTATTGGTTATCGAAGTTAACGTTGAACTTATTTCTAACTCTTCCGTTTGTTTTGATGGGGGTTGTCGTGAGCTTCGCTGCACCGTTATCGGAGACGGAAAACACTTCGATACTGGAAGTGTTCCAGTCCGTGTAGTTCGAGGAGGCGACGGTAATCCATCCTGGGGCCGAGGAAACGATTGCGGAACCGGCTTGGGCGAGAACGTCGAAGGATTGCTTTTCAGTGAGACCACCGGTTGGGTCGATTTCGACTTGGTGAAGCGTGGTGCGATCGGTGTTTTGCTCTGTCTGGTTGTAGTAAGCCCACGTGGTGTTGACGAGGTAGAGTTGATTTCCAGCGATGCGGGAATCATTGAGCCATCCGTCGGCGGTGAAGCGTCCCGTTTCAGTGAGGGTATTTCCGGAGTAGCGGAGGGAGACGGCTTGGGTTTTCGAATCGGGGGTTCGCGTGAGGAGGATGATATTTTTTTCGTCTGGATTCTCGGTATCTCGGACGAACATGTCTTCGCCGGATTCTGCGAGTCGAAAGTTTGCTTTCAGGCGCGGATTTGCCTTGTCGGTCACGTCGATGACTTGGAGGCCGCGGAGTTGGTTAAAGAAAAAAACGGTGTTTCCGCTGACCTTCCAGATGTCGGACTCTTGCACCTCGGTGGTCGGGGTGCCCGTGGTTTGGATTGTGTCGGAGGCTACAACAGAGGCCAGGTTGGCGACTCTGGCGGTGGGGGTCGACTTGAGGGCTGTGCCGATGGATGCGCCTAGGTTATTGGCTGTTTCGAGGCGCTCGTAAGTTTCGGAAACTGATTTTGTGAAGGACCTCTGCCCCTTGAAAAAGGAACGGGGGAGCACCCCTGTTACCGGTTGCGTGCTGACTGGGGAGAACGTGGCGATTGCGCGCCAGTCGGCGACAGACATCCCTCTGGGAGCATCGAGTTTCAGGAGTTCGGCTTTCCCTGAAGGAGACAAGGTTTTGTGGGTCTGCCAGCGGAGAGACCCTCGGGAGCGATACTCGATGGTTAGTCTCGAACAACCTTCTGGGATTTTGACCTCAGCGCTCTTCCCGATGCGTTCGACTTTC
>JBIIXW010000158.1:0-6766 GCA_044347165.1 Chthoniobacteraceae bacterium | reverse complement strand
GGACGGCAAATACCTTCGAAACACCTCTCCCCTGCACCTCTTCTCGCTGAGCAGCTGATTTCTCGCGCGCCTCAAAAACCTGCAGTTCAAGCCCGCTCCGAACCGCGTTACTTCAACATCCCTAAAATCGCTGCCCCCGCCGCTTGCCCCCACGCACGCGCATCCTCCCCGTTGTAGTGAATGCCGTCGCTTCCCGTCTTATTCATGACGTAGCGAGTCATCCGAAGCGAATCAACATAGCCAATCTTCCTCGAACGAGTGGCTTCCACAATAAACCGGCGCACGTCTAACTGCGTCTGCCGCGAAAACTTCGAGCTGTCCGGAGGTAGAATCCAAACCACCGGTCGGTCGCCAACCATGGCCAAAAACTCTCCCACTTGCTCCCGCTTTCTCTTCAGCTCGTCATCTTTCAAACCCGCCTGAAACCGCTCAAACCAGTTCGTGCCAAACTGCATCACCACCAACTGAGGACGATGCTTCTGCACCAGTGCATCAATTTTTGGAGTGTCTACCGGGGGCGGACGCTGCCCGTTGTGATATTCCAAAACTCGAGTGACGCCACCCACGCTGCTGCGAAAACCACACCGCGTGACGTAAACCGGCAGAGTCGGCAGCCAACTCTCGGGCGAAGATCCACAAGAGCCGTACATCGCAACACCCCCAACCCCAAAACGCTTCTCCAAAGCTCCCAACAGCGTCTCTCCAAAGGTTCCCACCATCATCGAATCGCCCACGACCAACACCCGCGCTCGATTCAACGAGAGAAAAGGAATCGCATCCGCACGCCTCCACATCGCCCCCATCCAGAAAGAGCCGAGAGCCGTCGTGAAAGCGCGGAGTCGCATCATTTTTCTTCGTCTCCCTTGCTATCGCCCGAATCAACCACCCCCGAAGGAAAGCGCTTCTCATCTGACACTTGAATATACCGCGGCAACTCGGGACGCCCCGTATGATCGCTCGTCTTGATGGCGCTCCATCGTGAAGAATCCAAATCCATCAAATGCATCTCATAAACCCCGCCCTGCGAATACCGATTCAACGCCTGAGCCTGCAGGCGAATATGCGCTGGATGACACACCAACACCTGAGCGTCCGAGTACTTACCGTCTAAAACCCGAAGCACCTCGTATCGGTAAATCACGGCCGATTCTTGGTACGGCAACAACTGGTTAAAATCCAGCACAGGAGACTTCCCCGCCAAACGAACCTTCAGGCGAACAAAATCCGGATTCACCCCGTCCTTGAAAGCGACTCCCGGACCCCCAGGCGTGCCCGAACCCTCCAACTTCTTGGGTAAACCCGTCGTATCGAGTTCGCCTTGAATCCTCTCGTAAACCGCGTCCGCCCACTTCGTCATATCAGCCCCAAAAAAGTGCTCCTTATCCGCACTCATGCCAGCGTACGGGTACTGAATCAACTCGCGGCTATCAATCACGGTCGCCATCGAACCAGCCTCACGTTTCACCGTGGCAAAAATAAAGTCCTGAACGGCCGCACTCATCCGACCAGACTTCGGCGGGCACACCCAATAAACTTTCCGTAACGATCCGTCCGGAACCGCCAACCGCTCAAGAAACGGCGTAATGTACCGCTTCAAAATCGGCCCGTGCCGCTCCGGAACCACCGTCGTGTTGTCAGAAAAAATCCCGTGCAAGTTCGTCCCCAACTGAACCACCAACACCTGCGGCTTTAATCGAGAAAGCAGGTCTTCCATTTTCGGAACCGAGTGGGCCGCCGGTCGATAGCCCTTCGACATTCCATAAGTATCCTGCTGGTTCTTCACCGCCTTGCCCTCTCCCTCAATGCTCCAAAATCCACACACCGTTCGCGCGTTCCGATACCCATCCATCTGAATCCAGCTGAGCGGGACCGTCCCGCACGCCATGTAAGTATGCACCTTTCTGAAGTGAGCACTCTCGCGTAACCGCTGATCCAGTCTCTTTCCAAAACCACATAACCCCAGCGAATCGCCAATAATCAACGCCGAGTGACTCTCACTCTTTTTCGTACTTGGATCAGCTCCAAAAACCCCCGCAGCAACTCCAACCCCCATCAAGACACCCAAGACCCAACCCAGCAGGCCCAACCTCACCCCTCGCTGGTATACCCCGTTCATCGTTTGGAAACCGGCATCTTCACCCACCCCGAATCCGCCTCACTAAACTCGCGCGCACCAAAACACCAAACCACCACTTTCTTGCCTCGCAAATAACCCTCCTCCTTCACTCCCCGACGCAACAACCGCGCACGCACTTCCGTCGCCCCTGCACCGCGCAACCCAATCAAATCCGGCGCCATCCCCAACTCATACCCCAACTGCTCCAACAACCCCGCCCCCTCACAAAGCAACTCGCTGAACACCAACGTGTGGCTGTCCCCCAACAAAAGCACCGGACTCGATGCATCCCCCTTCACGACTCCCCCGCCGTCCATCGTCACACGCCGCACCCAAAGCTTTTCGTGAGGCACCCGCGTCGCCGGCTTCCCCGGAAGCTCCAACAAATCGCCCTTCACAACCGCCTCCTCCCATTTCTCTGCAAACCCCTTGCCAGCTCCTTTCCCAACCACCCCAGCTAAATGCTGGGCAATCACTTTCGCCGCCAAAACACAGCCCAACCCCGACCAATGCGTGTCCGTCGCACAATAAACCGGCCCATGCTCCGAATCCCGATTCGCAATAAACTCATCCGTTAAATCCAACACATCCACACCCGCCTTCCGCAAATCCCCATACAGTTCCCCCAACGCCTTCGGCAACCCCGGCCCCGCCTTCGATGCCCCCGAAAAAAGGCGGTCCGGATAAATCGCCGCCTTCGCAGGCACCGGAACCACCAGCAACTTCACCCCGAGACGCTTCAACTGCTCGTGAAAATCCACCATCGCAGGCACCGGATCCGCCCACTGCTTGTCACGCGCTCGACTCAGCCGACGTATCGTGTCCCCACGAAAACTTTCCACTGAAAGAAAACGCAGTTCAGACGGAAGAAAAAACCACGGATCCTCGCCAGCCACCGCCCCAAACTGCCCCCGCTCCGCCGACTCAAAACGAGACCCAAAATCAGCAGGAGAAGGCAACCCCATCACCCAATGCTCGCTACACAGTACCAACACCAGCAGAACAACCCATCGATACGCCGCACAAACCTTCTTCATGTTTCAGTTCATTAATTGATACCGCTCTTTTTCATGAGCCCAAGCCGACACCTAAACCCATGCCTCCGCGTATTTCAACTTCCATTTGGCCGCGTAGATACCTAGCGTTCGCCGCTGGTTGGATGCCCCCCTCGGATGGTCTTCAGTTCCCACATTTTCATCTACTGCTTCCTCCCGCTCACCCTCCTCGGCTACCTCCTCCTGAGACACCAGCCGACCCGACAGCGGAACCTGTGGCTCGCCCTCACCGGATACACTTTCTACGGATGGGCCGAACCCGCGTTCGTCCTCCTCATGTTCGCCACCACGTCCCTCGACTGGTTCCTTAGCCTCGTCATCGCCAAAGACCAATGGACCCCCTGGAAGACCAACGCCCCGCCGCAAACCCTGTCCAAAAAGGGCGCCCGCTCGCCCCGCCAAAAACAGGCCCTCACCCTCTCCATCACCAGTAACCTCGCCGCGCTCGCTCTCTTCAAATACGGGAATCTCGGCCTCTCCACCCTGACCCAACTCTGCAACGCGCTTCACCTCCCCATTGACTGGATTCCCGCCATCCATTTCACGCTCCCACTCGGCATCAGCTTCTACACCTTCCAAGCCCTCAGCTACATCATCGACGTCTATCGCGGAGACGCCGCAGCCATGGAGAACTTCATCGATTTCTCCTGCTTCACCTCCATGCTCCCCCACCTCGTCGCAGGCCCCATCCTCAAGTTCTCCTTCCTCGCCGAACAACTTCGCCACCGCACCGAATCCACCCAGCACCTCGCCCGCGGCACCCTCTTCTTCCTGCTCGGACTCGCCAAAAAAATCATCCTCGCCAACCCCTGCGGCCATCTCGCTGATACCGCCTTCCAAGCCGCGCACCGCACCGCCACCGACGCGTGGCTCGGCGCCCTCGGCTACTCCTTCCAAATCTACTTCGACTTCAGCGGGTACTCGGACATGGCCATCGGACTCGGACTCATGTTCGGACTCCTCTTCGCCAAAAACTTCGATTCCCCCTACCTCGCAACCTCCCTCACCGACTTCTGGCGCCGCTGGCACATCTCCCTCTCGGCCTGGCTTCGCGAATACCTCTACATCCCCCTCGGCGGCAATCGCCTCGGTAACGCACGCACCTACGCAAACCTTCTCCTCACCATGCTCCTTGGCGGTCTTTGGCACGGCGCATCTTGGACCTTCCTCCTCTGGGGAGGCTTGCACGGTAGCCTGCTCGCCCTCGAACGATTCAAGGCCCAACACCTCCCCGCACTCCGAATCCCCAGACTCCTCTCCGTGCCCCTCACCTTCCTCACCGTCACCCTCGCATGGATTCTCTTCCGCGCCGACTCCCTCGCCGAGGCCCTCCAATACTTCCACTCCCTGCTGCCATCCCACCAACCCGCCGGGAACACCGAACTCGTCACCGCCCTCATCCAAACCCCCTATCACCTCGGCTCCCTCTTGCTCGCCTCCGTCGTCGCATTCCTTGCCCCCCAAACCTGGAACTGGACCCGCAACGTCACGACACCGAAGGTCATCTGGGCTGCCATCTGCGGAATCGCCGCGCTCCTCCTGATGGCAACCCAAGATTACAACCCCTTCATCTACTTCATTTTCTGACCGATGAAGCAGACCCAATCCAACCAAGCCCTCACCCGCGAGGAACAAGCCACCTTGGAAATCGGTACGACCCGCTTCGCCCAAGGCACCATCCCCCTCACCCTCGCCATCCTCTTGGCAATCGCTGGCCTCGTTCCACTCCTCGACCTCCTGGTCCCTCACCAAAACCCCAACACCGCCACTCCCTCCAAAGCCTCAACACCAACGCAATCCGGATTCCATTTCCCCACCGCCCCCGAACTCCAAGCACTTGAGAAACAGCTCGAATCGTCCTCCCGCCTCCACTCCCAAGTTCGACCCACCATCCAGTCCCTCCTCACCACGCACCTTCACACCGGCTCCCATCAAGCCATCCTCGGACGCGACCACTGGCTGTTCTACCGCCCCGATATCGAGCACCTCACCGGCCCGCCCTTCCTCAGCCCCGCCCACCTCGCCAAGCGCCGCCAATCCCCTCACACACAGCCCGACCCACTCGCCGCCATCCGCGACCTTCACCGCCAACTTCGTGAACGCGGGGTCCAACTCCTCATGGTACCCATCCCCTCAAAAGGCGCCATCGCATCCCATCACCTCACCGGCAACCCCAGTGCCCACCCAGAAAACCCTTCCTCTCAAGGCTTCATTCAAACCCTCGAGAGCGAAGGAATTGCCACGCTCAACCTTCGCCCCCTCTTCCTCTCCCACCAAACCGCGCTCCCCGACGCCGACCTCTACCTGCGTACCGACACTCACTGGACCCCTCAGGCCATGCAACTTGCCGCATCCGCCATCGCCAAACGCATCGCCCCAGGCACGCCCCCAGATCCCTCCCCCACCATCCCCTGCGAGCGCACGCACCAAGGCGACCTCGTCCCCATGCTCGGCATCAATCCCGCAACCTCCACGCGTTTCCAAGAAACCGCTCACCTTGAACAGGTTACCCTAGGCTCCGGACTCTGGCGCCCGGACCCCAGCGCGAACGTTCTCCTCCTCGGCGACTCCTTCGCCAATATCTTCTCCCTCGACAGCATGGGCTGGGGCGAATCCGCAGGTCTCGCCGAACATCTCTCCCACTCCATCAACAACCCCGTTGATTCCATCACACGCAATAGCGATGGCGCCTTCGCCACCCGCGAAATGCTCGCCGCCCAACTGGCTCGCGGACACGACCGCCTCGCCGGAAAACGCTGGGTCGTCTGGGCCTTCGCCGAACGCGAGCTCTCCTTCGGCAACTGGAAACTCATCCCTCTCCGAGCCGCAGCACGACCCTCAGAAAACTTTCTCGAACTTAGCCCAGGAACCACCGCCACCTTCACCGCAACCGTCGCCGCTATCTCCCACGTCCCTCGCCCCAACTCCGTCGCTTACCCTGACCACCTTTGCAGCGTCCACTTGGTCGACATCTCTCCGCAGAACGCCTCCGCTCGTCCCCTTAATGCAACCTCCGCCATCGTCATCACTTGGAGCATGCGCAACCGCGTCTGGACCAACGCCGCTCGCTGGCGCCCCGGTGACCGCGTATCCATCAACGCCCGCCCTTGGTCCGAACTAGAACCCGCCCTCGGTAAAATCAATCAAAGCTCCCTAGAAGACCCCGCCCTCCTCGCCATCGATCCGCTCTGGGCCGACCCCAACTAAGGAGCACCCCCCGCAAACCTCAGGGCTTCCGAAAAAAGTTCATCACCGTAAGCGCAACATAAAACAACACCTGCGCAGCCAAAAACACCCACGTGCCGCCACCAAACCCGTACGCGGCTCCTACCCCCAAACCGAGACTCAACCCGCCCGTCATCCACCCCCGCCCGTACTCACTATCGCCCAACCGATAGTAGAAGGTCGCCGACGCCAACAGGATCACCACATCAAGATATCCCATTGGCGTACGGCGAGCTTTGAGCCGTCACTTCACCGGCGCAAACGAAGGCACCTTCGCCGTCGCGCTCACTTCCAACCCAATCCAATGCCCGTTCAATGCGTGGGAGGGAAACCCGCACGCCAACGCGTACTCACCCGCCTCGTCCGCAAC
>JBIIXW010000047.1:0-21164 GCA_044347165.1 Chthoniobacteraceae bacterium | reverse complement strand
AACGCACAATTCAGTTTTCGCTGTTTGCTGTTTCTTTTCTTTTGATGAGGCTTTTAACACTCATCTGGAGCTGTCGGATTGTTTTCAATCGCGTGCCCAGATTTGTCGCTGAAGCCTGTCATTGGAAACTAAACTCTCAAAGATCGGGCCATGAGATTTTCTCAGTGGCGTTCGCTGCTTTTCAGCGGCGGATTTGGAAATCTACCCAACATCTTCCCTCCGTCAAAAAGTTTTTTCCGCCCCCCAGATCCCTGCGCCACACCCTTCTGTGGGACAATCGGTTATGCGGAGATATTTTTTTGGTTAGCCGCTGGCCTATGACTGAAAAACTCGCGCTTGGCGCACTCAATCCTCGATTCCGTCATCGACGGACTGGGTTCGTGAGCTGTGCCGAAGGATTCAGCCGCAGCAATCGCAAGTCTCAGCATCTGAATCGTATCTGATGTGCTCACATATTCAGATTCTGTCTTTTGATCCGCGCCCTGGTTATGCGCATTTCCGAGAGCAACGCAAAGTGCACCGGTGTTAAAGCCCGCTTCGTTGAATGCAGTGCCCTCACAAGAACCGCCATCCATCAACTGTCTGCGATGAATGATGTTCCGTCCGGTCGCGACATTAACAAGATCTCGAGTCACGGAGGGACTGAAGATGGATCGCCGATCTCCAACCCGAACGATGCAGCCGGAGTGAAACTGTTGCGCGTTCAATGCTGGGCTGGTCTCAACCGAAATCACAGTGGCGCCTCTTGGGATTGTTCCCGCATCGCACGCGAGCGCCGCGCCTAGGAGTCCGACTTCCTCTGCAACGGTCAGCAGAGCGTGGGCATTACAGCGGGATTCCCAACGGGCGTGATGGAAGACCGTTGCGAGTGCGACGCTACAGCCCACCAAATCGTCGCATGCTCTGCCTCGAATCCATGTGTCACATTTCTCAAAAGCTGGCAGATTCCAAACTCCGATGCCGTCCCCACAATCGACCACCGAGTTGCCACCGTTGAGGTACTCCGGGCGCATGGATCCGAGGAACTTGCCGTCGACGAAGCCAGGGTGGTCCATGTGCGCGCTCAAAACACAATCGTGCCCGGACGAAGCGCCGAAGTAAGAAACCAAAATGTTTCCCCAAACATCCTCTTTCACGGAAACTCGAAGTCGTCGGGCAACCTCGGAGAGGACTAACGCGCGAACACGATGCTCACGAAACGGGGCCGTTGGCGTGCGCATGAGTTTTTCTAGCAGCGAGAAGAACTCTTCCGATTCAATCTGGTTTTCAGTCATGTTAGAAACCCGCCTCAAGAATGCCGCTCCCATCAAGCACACCCGCTTGAGCTTGGTAAAAATGCTCCGATTCAGGTTAGAACTTCTCGGATGCAAGCTGTTGGTTCAAGTCTTTGCACATCTCTCGTATCGGTCAGTCTGTACAATTTCGCACCTCGTCGGTGCTCTCGCGGCGCGGGTTTCAAGCCTCGGCGATGATTTTGCGAGGCAGAATGTAGAGCTCGCGCTTCCCGAGAGATCCGCGTCTGACAAGTCACGCCTCGTCGCAATGAGTTATGTTAACTTCGCGCAGACCATGTTGTCCCTCTTCTGGTCTGCGACGAAGTCCCCGGCGGAGATAGCGCGCGTCACGAGCCTCAGCGGATTCGAGGAGGTTAATGAGCGCGCAAAGAGGGCGGGTAAACCACTCATCCTCACGACATTTCACTTTGGAAACTGGGAGCTTTCCTCGCTCGGCGTAGCACTTAGTGGTCGGCCCGTTTTGATCGTGGGGGAGGACTTTAAGAATCCATTATTGAGGCCATTTTTTCATCAGCTTCGATCGCGTTTTGGGAGTGAAGTGATTCCGCAGGCGGGCGCAGCAGTCAGATTGCTTAGACACTTGAAGGGAGGCGGCGACGTCGCATTCCTCTTCGACCTTACGATGCCACCGGCGCCGAAAGGTGCCGTTATTTCAGCTTTTGGAAGCCCCCGCCTTGAAATGAGCGTTACGCCTCTCCACGCCATTCTCGCCAAACGTACCGGCGCAATTTGGGTCCCAGTGATTTCCACCCCCGATGGTCGGAAGGGCGTCCACATCAAAGCCATGCCGCCGGTTGACATCCCCGACGACATGTCGATCAACGAGGCCGTTCAGCGTGGTTGGGACTTGCTCGAGAGAACGGTAACGAGCCGACCTGACCTCTATCTTTGGGCCTACCGTCACTTTCGCTACCGACCGAGTGACGCAAATCGCGTCTATCCCAAGTATGCACGCCCCTCACCGGCGCTTGATGCCTTAAAACTTGAACTTAGAACCGATGTAACTCCAGACCATAGCTGAGGATACCGCCGAGAAATCCAACAAGGCCGACCAACCCAGCGCCCACAAACACAGCCCCTCGCAGGCGCCGCCGTTCGCTCGTCCCCTCGCGGCACTCGAACAAAACGCCACTGCCGGCTGACAAGGTCCCCCAGACTGCCACCAGCGTCCCAAGCCACTTGTGAAAGTCGTACACTTTGCTCGCTCCGCTGTAGTGGTAAAACCAACCGAACGCCGCTGTCTGCACCGCCGCCAGAGCGCCAGTGACGAGGAGAAACCGTGTCACCGTCAGCCAAACCTCTCGCTTCGAAGTCATCGCCAGCAGCTCTGCAAGGGCTGCAGCCATCAACAACGCAATCGGGAAGTGGGTCGACGCCATGTGAAACGAACCCAACCACTTGAGCACCCGAGCAAGCATTCCTCCTCTCGGTTCCTCCTCCGGCTTAACCGATGCCTCCTGCACCGGAACTCCCTCCGTTGAACCACCTTTCTTCAAACTTTTGACGGCACCCTTCACAAATCCGTCCGGAAGCTCCACCGGCATACCCAACTCAATCCATCGCTTCAGGAGCGCCTTTTCCGCGAATGTCGCCGCCGGAATCCCTGAGTCATCCCCAGGCATCTCATCCTCCTTCACCAAGCGGTAAAACTCCGACTCCGCAGAGTCACCTTTCTTGAAGAAATCTTCATTTTTTCCAAGCCGCTCCAAATCAAGAATGTAGCCAAACTTCTTGGGTTTAACCAAATGCGCCCCGTGACACTCAGCGCACTTCGCTTCAAAAAACTCAAATACGGCCGCCGTCACCGTTCGCACGTCCCCCTCCGCGCTACCGGCCTGACCAAACAAAGCGCCTCTCCGCGCGAGAACAGGCAACGACCAAAATACCACGGCCAAAATCCAAGGGGAAATGCGAGACAGCATACACTAAGGCATAATCACCGATTCTGGGATTTCCTAGCAGACAAACAGGACAGGACGCCGCAACCCACGCTGTTCCAAACGACACTCCATCATGCGCCCCGCCATTTCTTAAAAATCTCCAAGTCGCGGCGAGCCGACTCAATTGCGAGTTTTAGGAAATCCTCGTCCTTCGCATTTCCTTTCAAATACTCGACATGCACGCTGAAGGGGCCGCGATAACCGCCTCCAACTAGCCCGCGCAAATACCCGGCATCCACTCTCCCCTCTCCCAGAGGACAAACCTTGATTCCCTTCTCCGCCCACTGGAAATCCTTAAAATATGCCACCCCCATTCGATCGCGCACCAACGCCACCTCCGCCGGCCAAGAAAGCCCTCCTTCGATCGTCGCGTGCATAATGTCAAAACACCAAGCGAGTTGGTCTGCCTTAAAATCACGCATCAAGTAAGCCACATCCCAAATCGCCGCCCCGACAAATCCCGCCCCCGAATGATTCTGGTAACATGGCAAAACGCCAATCTCCCCGCTCATTTGCACAACCTCTTTCAGCATCGGCTTGAAACCATCCAACTGCTCCCACATCGGGCGCTTCACATCATAACGATAATAGCCCATCCGGTAGCGTTTAATCCCCAACTCGCGCGCCACCCGCAGCACCCTTTCGCCATGCTGCGCCTTGTCCACAGCGTTGATCGCAGACGTTAGCACCGACACTCCGATCCCCTCCTGCCTGAGGGCTTCCACAAACTTCGGCAAATCCTCCTCAACCCGTTCAGGCTCAACATGCCCACCTGGACGAATCGGTGCCTCAATCCACGAGAAACCAGACTTTCTGACTGCAGCCGCGAGCCGCTCTGCCGGCAGCCCCTGTAAGTGTTTTGTGAAAAGTGCAACCTCCGAACCATCAGACTCAAGCGCTGCCCTCGCAGGAGCCGCCATGGCAATCAAGCCCAACCCCGTCTCACCAATAAACGTTCGCCGCGTCATCATTCTCTCACCCTAGCAACTTAACGGCCAACGGTACCCCCAGCCCAAGCAACCCCATCCAAAGCGCCAACCCCTAAAAGCTTTTCCGCAAGTTGCTCGGAAGGATGTTCAACTCCGCCCGGTACTTCGCCACCGTTCGGCGCGCAATCGGAATGCCGCGCTCACTCAAAATATCGACAATCTCCTTGTCACTCAACGGCTTCTTTGGCTCCTCTTCGTCAATCAGCTGCTGAATCGCGCCCTTCACACTCGTATTGGAAAGCGACTCCCCTGCCGCCGTCTGGTAGCCGGGCGTGAAAAAATACTTCATCTCAAACACCCCAAACGGCGTTGCCATGTACTTGCCCGAAATGGCCCGGCTCACCGTTGTCTCATGCACCCCAACCGCGTCCGCAATCTGCACCATCGTCATCGGACGCAACGCACTCGGCCCCTTTTCCAAGAAGTCTTTCTGCCGAGAGATAATCTCATGGGCAATGTTCGATATCGTCTGCTGCCTCTGGTGAATGCTCTTAATCAGGAACTTGCCGCTCCGGATCTTGTCCTTGATGTAATCACGAACCTCCGCAGGACTCCCCGCCTGCGCCATGATGTCTTTGTACGTGTTCGAAATCCGCAAATGGGGAATCTGGTCGCCATTCAACGAAATCGCCCAGTCCCCCGACATCCGATCCACGGTCACATCCGGTAAAACGTAGTTGTTCGGATCCGGGGTGAAAATCTGTCCGGGGTTCGGGTCCAGCGTAGCAATGAAGTTTGCTGCACGCTGAACGAGATCCAACGTCGAACCAAGACGCCGCGCAATCTCAGGGTACCGCCTCTTCCCCAAGTCCTCCAAAAACCGATCCACAATCCGCCACTCCAAGCTCCCCTCTTTGCCCAGCCTCCGAAGCTGAATCAACAAACAGTCCCGCAAATCCACCGCACCCACCCCCACCGGATGAAATGTCTTAATCACCTCCAAAACCCGCTCGATATCCACTGGATCCAGCCCAGACGATGCCGACAAATCCGCCACACCGCCCTGCAAAAAGCCGCGGTCATCGATGTTCCCGATAATCATCTCCGCAACTTTTCGGTCCGCTTCCGCAATCTCCGAAGGCGCCACCTGCTCCAGCAAATGCTGCTGCAACGTCTCCTCCCTCACCAGCGAGTCGAAGAAAAACTGCCGCCGCTCTTCCTCCTCATTCGACCGCCCCCCATATGACGCACTCTGCGCCATAAACTCCCGCCACTCCTCGTCCAACTTCGCCAACCGATCAAACTCCTCCTGAAACTCTTCATGCTCCCGCTGCCGATCCTCAATCGTTGGCTCCGTCGACTCCTCCTCCAACGTTGGATTCGACTGAATCTCCTGCTGGATGATGTTCCGCAACTCGAGAATCGGGGCCTGCAGGATTTGCAAACTCTGCTGCAGTTGCGGCGCTAAAACCTGCGACTGCGAGAGGGTCTGGACTTGGGAAATACCTGCCATTCTTTTCACTGTAGGACGGCAGCGCGCCCGCCGCAAGCAGAGTTCAGGCCAAGGAAAGACGCGGCTACGTCAATTTACGCATCCCCAGCAAAAGGAAGGGCGCCCAAGCAGAGCCGCCTCCCAGAGCCAGCAACGTCCACCTAAAACTTTGCCGGCGCAACACCACCAAGCGGTTCCTGTGCGCGAACCCCAAACCCCGTTGCCCGCAAGTAGCGAGCAAAACGGCCATCCCCAACAAACACCCCGGCCCGGCCGTCACGCTTCATCAACCAAGCCTTGACCTCCAACGAAACCAGCGAGTCCCACAAATCCACCGGAAGAAACGTCCGAACCCCACGGTCCTGCGCCCATGCAATCCCCTCCTCCCGCGTCACCGCACACAAACCCCGCACCCGTTCTCCGCGCTGATAAGCCGCACGAAATCCGCTCCCACTCCATGCAGCAGCCTTCAACTCCGCCGCATCAACACCGTACCGACCGGCCACCTCCAAAATGTCCGCATCAAACCGCTCAAACCGCTCAAAACACAGCCAGCGCTCCAACGTGCACCCCGCATCCGGCGACTTCGCCAACTCCCAACCCGCAAGCCCAGCCGTAACCAACACCACAATCCCCAACAACATTGCCAAAATCCTTGTCATCCAGTCCTCCCTTTTCTGAGTAACCTTAGCCGTCGATCATTCCATGTCTCGCAAGAAACCCGGCAAAACCCACTCCGAAGCACCGTTCGAACTCGAACGGCCATGCCGACTCTTCGCAAAAATCCAACTCGATGACGCCGCCGGAAACGTCTTCGACTATGGCATCCCCGACCTCTGGTGCCAATCCCTCCAGCCCGGCCACCGCGTCCGCGTCCCGCTCCGCCAACGCTCCGCCACCGGTACCGTCCTATCCATCAGCGAACAGACCGAGGCGCGCGGCGTACGCCCCATCCTCGCCCTCCTCAACCAAGAGCCCGCTCTCACCCCCAACCTCCTGCAGCTCGCTCAATGGATCGCAGGATACTACTGCTGCAGCCTCGACCTCGCCATCCGCGGCGTTCTCCCCCAAGTCATCCGAAAATCCGAAATGGGCCACCGCGAACACCTCTTCGCAACCCTCTCCCCATCCGTTTCTTCCGAAAACATCAGCAGCGTGGAAAAACGCGCTCCCTCCCAAGCCGCGATCCTCGACGCTCTAAAAAAAGCCCCCGGCCAAAGCATCCAAATCTCAACGCTCGCGAATGACGTGAAAGGCGCCCACGCGGCAGTGCGCGCCCTCGAAAAACGCGGCTGGATTCGCGTCGCCGCCCAAACCACCCAGCGCATTCCCGATGACGATCTCCAGTTCGTCCCCTCCTCCCCCCTTGCCCTCAACACCGAACAAACAGAAGTCTGCGCCCACATCGTCAAACGGCTCGACCCCTCGACCACCGCCCCAAAACCCATCCTCCTGCACGGCGTCACAGGCAGCGGAAAGACAGAAGTGTACCTCCAGTGCATCTCCAAATGCCTCGATTCCGGACGAAACGCCATCGTCCTCGTTCCCGAAATCTCACTCACTCCCCAAACCGTCGAACGCTTCAAATCCCGCTTCGCAGGCTCCGGCCACGAAGTCGCCGTCCTCCACAGCCACCTCTCCGACGGAGAACGCCACGACGAATGGCACCGCATCCGCGCCGGCAGAGCCCGCATCGTCATCGGAGCGCGAAGCGCCATCTTCGCCCCCCTCGCCAACCTCGGCCTCATCGTCGTCGATGAAGAACACGAGCCCTCCTATAAGCAGGAGGAAATGCCCCGCTACCACGCGCGCGATGTCGCCGTCGTCCGCGGCCACATCGAACGCTGCGCCGTCCTCCTCGGCTCCGCCACCCCCTCCATCGAGAGCTTCGAAAATGCCGTCACTGGGAAATACGACCTCCTGCGAATGACCGCTCGGGTCGACGACCGAAAACTTCCCTTCATCCGCATCGTCGATATGCGGAACGAACCCAAAAACTCCTCCCGTATCCTCTCGTCCAAACTGCTCGCAGCCATGGACCAACGGCTTCAACGAAAGGAACAAACGATTCTCTTCCTCAATCGCCGCGGCTTCTCCACCTCCCTCCTGTGCGAAGGCTGTGGCCACGTGGAAGAGTGTCGCAACTGTGCCGTCTCCCTCACCTACCACCGCGACATCAACCGCGTCGTATGCCACATCTGCGGCTACATCGCCATCGCCCCAAAAGCCTGCCGCGAATGCCACGACCCACGCATCAAACACCGCGGTTCCGGTACCGAAAAAGTCGAGGACGCCGTCGTTAAAATCTTCCCAAAAGCCGTCGTCAAACGCATGGACGCCGACGTCATGCAACGCAAAGGCGCATTCCGCGAAACCCTCGGAGCCTTTCGCGCCGGTAAAATCGACATCCTCGTCGGCACCCAAATGATCGCCAAAGGCCTCGACTTCCCCCGCGTCACTCTCGTCGGAATCATCAATGCCGACGTCGGACTCCAAATGCCCGACTTCCGCGCAGGCGAACGCACCTTCCAACTCCTCACCCAAGTCGCCGGAAGGGCTGGCCGCGGCGAAATCGAGGGCGAAGTCTTTGTTCAAACGTTCACGCCACACCACCCAAGCATCCAGTTCGCGCGCCACCACGATTTCGAGGGATTCCGCGACCAAGAAATCGAGTTTCGGCGCCAGTGGAACTACCCCCCGTTCTCGCACCTCATTCTGATTGGCGTTCGCTCCGAAAACGAACAACTCGCCACCTTCACCGCCGACCAAATCCACCGCAGCCTCGCCGAGGGTCTGCCCGCCAACACCATTCTCGGCGAACCCGGCATCGCACCACTCGCGAAATCTCACAACCAACACCGCCTCCACCTCATGGTGCGATCCAAATCCATCCGCAAACTCACGGCCCACGTCAGCAGCCGTCTCGAAAAGCTCACCGTACCCAAAGACGTCATCGTCACCACCGACGTCGACGCCTACCAACTGTTGTAAAACCAGCGGTAGCCGACGGTCATGCCACACCCGGATCGGTAAATTTACCGAGGGCTCGCAAATCTGCCTCTGTACCAAGCGCGACAAACGGGCCAAAGCGCCCGACTGGAACGCTCGTTGCTCAAAGAATGCGTCCTTCCCAGAGTCGTCTGGGATGAACTCTCGAACTTATGTTGAACGTCTTCGGCCGCAAAGAAGCCCAATCCTGCGATAACGTTTCCCGACGCGCTTTCCTCAAAGCGGGCGGCATGGCCGCCGGCGGACTCAGCCTCGCCCAACTGCTGAATATCGAAGCCAAAGCCGCAACCGGGCGCTCCAACAAAGCCATCATCAATATCTACCTCCCCGGCGGCCCCTCGCACATCGACACCTTCGACATGAAGCCGGACGCCTCCTCCGAAGTGCGAGGCGAACTCCGTCCCATCAAAACCAATGTTCCCGGGATGGAAATTTGCGAACTCTTCCCACGCCTCGCAAAGATGGCTGACAAGTTCGCCATCATCCGCTCCATCTACGATTCCGCAGGCGACCACGACTGTTTCCAGTGCATGACCGGACGCACCAAAAAGGGTCTCGTCCCCCCAGGAGGATGGCCGTCCTACGGGTCTTGGATTTCCAAACTCCAAGGCTCGAACCCCGGCATTCCAGCCAACGTCTCCCTCATGTACCCCACCGGCGAACGGCGTTGGGGCGAACCCGGCACCGGTGGGTTCATCGGCGCCGCCCACTCGCCCATGGCACTCGTCTCCAAGGACCCGAACGCCAAAGCGCAAAACATGACCCTCGACGGAATCTCCCTCGAACGTCTGCGCGACCGTGTCTCCCTCCGCTCGGCCCTCGATGCTTTCAAACGCGAGACGGACAACTCCGGCGTCATGGAAGGCCTCGACACCTTCCATCAGCAAGCCGTCGACCTCCTCACCGGCGGCGGCGTCGCACGCGCCCTCGACATTTCTGATGAGGACCCACGGGTTCTCGAACGCTACGGCCCCAACGATCCCAAGTTCCGACGCGACGGCGCTCCCCGCATGGTCAGCAACTTCCTCCTCGCCCGACGCCTCGTCGAAGCCGGAGCGCGCGTCGTCTCCCTCAACTACAGCCGTTGGGACTGGCACGGTGGCGACGGCATGAACTTCATCGAGTCTCGCGCGGAGTTCCCATACCTCGACCTCGGCGTCTCCGCACTGCTCACAGACCTTCATGAACGCGGGATGGACAAAGACGTCTCCGTGGTCGTTTGGGGCGAGTTCGGTCGCACCCCAAAAATCAACAACATGAACAGCCGAGACCACTGGCCAAAAGCCTCGTTCGCGCTGCTCGCCGGTGGCGGAATGCGCACCGGACAAGTCATCGGCGCAACCGACCGCATCGGCGGGGAAGTAACCGACCGACCCGTGAAATTTCAAGAGGTCTTCGCCACGCTCTACCACAACATGGGCATCAACCTCAGCGAAGCCACCGTTCTCGATACGCAAGGTCGCCCGCAGTACCTCGTCGAACCAGGCGTCGCCCCCATCAAAGAACTAATTTAGAAACGTCCGCCCCAGCGCTCTCCCAAGAGCGCTGGCCCTTTTCAGGAACCAGTGCCGCTCGTCCAGCCCTCGGTTTCTCTCAGGCACCTCCGCCTCCCGTTGCCACACGGGGGCCAGCCCCAACGACAGAAACTCGGTTGACGCGCCCCTCAGCCATGGAAACTCGCAGCCTCATGGCTAATTCGCCGTTTGCATGACACGTCCCGCTCTGGGACAAACATCTCCACCTATTCACACCCCGATGTCCTCCCCCGCTTCCTCTCAACCCCTCCCCAACGACGACGTCGAAGCCATCGACGCCCTCAGAAAATCGTACGACTCCCTCAAAGCAGAACTCGGTAAGGTCATCGTCGGCCAAGAACACGTCATCGAACAACTCGCCATCTGCCTGTTCGCCCGCGGCCACGCCCTTCTCATGGGAGTTCCCGGCCTCGCCAAAACGCTTCTCATCAGCTGCCTCGCTGAAACCCTCTCTCTTTCGTTCAGCCGCATTCAGTTCACTCCAGACCTCATGCCGATGGACATCACCGGCACCGACATTCTCCAAGAACTTCCCGGAGGAAAACGCGCGTTCGAGTTCGTGAAAGGCCCTGTCTTCGCCAATATCGTCCTCGCCGACGAAATCAACCGCGCCCCCTCCAAAACCCAAGCCGCCATGCTCGAGGCAATGCAGGAACGCCGCGTCACCGTTGCCGGGCGCCCATACCACCTCGACCTCCCCTTCTTCGTCCTCGCAACCCAAAACCCCGTCGAACAGGAAGGCACCTACCCGCTGCCAGAAGCTCAGCTCGACCGGTTCATGTTCATGATCGGCGTGGATTACCCCACGCGGGATGAAGAAATCCGCATCGCGCGCAGCACCACCGGAGGCGCGCAAGCCAAACTCCAACACATCCTCGACGGGGCCCAAGTCCTCGCTTATCAGGACCTCATCCGACGCGTCCCCGTCCCAGACCATCTCTACGAGTTCGCCGTGGACCTCGTCCGCAGCACCCGCCCCGCCGACCCCGCAACACCCGACTGGATCAAACCCCTCGTCGGCTGGGGCGCCGGTCCACGCGCCGTCCAATACCTTATCTTGGGCGCCAAAGCGCGCGCCGCGCTTCACGGAAGTTACATGGTTCGTCGCGAAGACATCACTCAAGTGGCTGACCCCGTGCTGCGCCATCGCGTCATGACCACCTTCACGGCTGAAAGCGAAGGCATCTCAAGCCGCGAAGTCACAAAACGCCTCATCGAATCATTGGACCGCTAGTCTGGGCCAACCCATGAGCGCGAACCGTTCGTTCCTCGAACCCAAGGTGTTGGGGCGTCTCGCAGCGCTGCCCCTGCACGCGCGCCAAGCCATGCTCGGCAACGTCTCAGGCAAGCACCGAAGCCCCGTGAAGGGCTCGTCCCTCGAGTTCGCTCAATACCGAAAATACGTTCCCGGCGACGACACACGCCGACTCGACTGGCGAACCTGGGGCCGAACAGACCGCTTCTTCATCAAGGAGTTCGAAGCCGATACCAACCTCCGGCTCTGCCTGCTCATCGACACCAGCGGTTCCATGGGCTTCGGCCCCGAAGGCGCCACCCGCCTCGATTACGCCCGAAAAATCGCGGGCTCGCTGGCCTACCTCGCCGCAAAACAAGGCGACGCCGTCGGTCTCTGGGGCATGTCCGAAAAACCCATCGAAATCCGCCCAAAACGGGGCGCCTCCCACCTCGGTCTCGTCCTCGACCAAATCGGCTCCCTCAAACCCGTCGGCGGAACACCCCTCATCCAAGCGCTTCACGATGCCGCCGAACGCATCCGCCAACGCGCCCTCGTCCTCGTTTTCTCCGACCTATTCGTTCCCACAGACGAACTCCGCAACGCCGTCCAACACCTCCGATTCCGGAAGCATGACGTCGGAATGATCCACCTTCTAGACCGGCAAGAACTCGACTTCCCGTTCGAACGTCCCACCCGCTTTGTCGACATGGAGGGCAACGAAGCCTTCCCCGTAGACCCTTCCCTCATCGCGCGCAACTACCGCGATGCCGTTGGCGAATACCTCCGAGAAATCGACACTCTCGCCCGGACCACCGGCGTGGACTATCACCGTGTCCTTCTCCAAGACTCTTACGAGGAGCTTCTTGTGCGCTTTCTCATCCGGCGCACTCCGAAGGGTAAACGATGACATTCCTCGAACCGGCTCTGCTCGCTCTCCTCCCGCTCGCCGCCCTGCCGGTGGTCATCCACCTCATCCATCAGATGCGGCGCAAGCCCGTCCCGTGGGCCGCCATGATGTTCCTGCTGCGCGCCCAGCGCATGGACCGAGGCCTGTCCCGCCTCCGCCAAATCCTCATTCTCGCCTGCCGCGTTCTCGCGGTAGCCGGCATCCTCTTCGTCGTCACACGTCCCCTCGCCGGCGGATGGCTCGGCCTCACCGGAGGCGCCCCCGATACCGTCCTCATCCTGCTCGACCGCTCCGCCAGCATGGAGCAACACCCACCCACCGCACCCGCCAGTAAACGCCAAGCCGGTCTCCGAAATCTCGCCAAAGCCCTGCGTGATACCGTCGGCACACGATCCCGCCTCTTCCTCCTCGAAAGCGCCACGCCGGAACCCGTCACCCTCGAACGCCCAGAATCCCTCACCGACATCCCCGCAACCAGCGCCACCGACACCCGCGCCGACATCCCAGCACTCCTCCAATCCGCCCTCGACTTCATCACCACCAACCGCTCCGGCCGCACCGACGTGTGGCTCCTCAGCGACCTCCAACGGTCCGACTGGGCACGCCAAGACGGACGCTGGGACGCCCTCCGAAAAGCGTTCGCCGGACTCAATGCCGTCCGCTTCCACCTGCTCGCTTACCCAGAAACGCCCACGGCAGACGCAGGGATCCGCATCACCCGCATCCACCGAACCGCGACTGCCTCAAAAGCAGAACTCCTTCTCGACTTGGAACTTTCGCAATCGTCCAGCGAGACATCGTCCAACAACACCGTAGACCTGCGCGTCGTGGTCAATGGCGTCACATCTACCCGACAACTCACGATCAACGATCGTCAAACCTCCGTCCGCGGCTTCTCCATCCCCATCGACGTCTCCGCAAAACGAGGATGGGGTCGTCTCGAACTACCCGCCGATTCCAACCCCGCAAACAACCTCTTCCATTTCGTGTACGACGAGGCCCCAACCCTCCGCTCCGTCGTTCTCACCGATGACGACGCCGTCGCCGAACCCCTCGTGGCCGTCCTGTCAGCCTCCGCCGACGAATCCCGCAAGTACGCCTGCGATCGCCTCCCCTCGAAACGCGCCCACGAAATCGCGTGGGACGAAACCGCACTCATCGTCTGGCACGCCACGCTCCCCGAGCCCGACTCCCCCCTGCACCGCCAACTCCTCACGCACATCCGCAACGGACGCCGCCTCCTCTTCCTTCCGCCAACGGACGCATCCTCTGCCTTCTTTGCCGGTCTCGCTTGGGGCAAACCAACAGCGCTCGATCAATCGCTCTCGCCTGCCACTTGGCGCAACGATCACGATTTGTTGGCCAACACCAAGGATGGTTCCGCACTTCCGGTTGGTGACCTCGAGATTCGCAAGTTCACCTCCATCCAAGGCAACGGAATCCCGCTTGCCCAACTCCCGAACAACCAAACCATCCTCCAACGCTCCGCGACAGAAAGCGGCGTCTATTTCCTCGGCACTCTGCCATCACCCGGCGATTCCAGCCTCGCTAGCCAAGGCGTTTCCCTTTTCATCATGCTGCACCGAGCCCTCGAAGACGGCTCGCGCTCGCTCGGAAAAGCGCGCCTGCTCGACGCCGCGCACTCCGCCTTACCCGCCGAGGCCGGCCTCTGGAGAAATGCCGACCCAAGCGCCGAATCACCGAATCCATCAACCCCCGGGTTGCAAGCAGGCTCCTTCGCCGCAGGGGACTTGCTCCACGCACTCAACCGACCCGAATCAGAAGACCTCGCAGAATCTCTCGACCGCTCCGCCGTTGAGGAACTCTTCGCCGGACTCGACTTTCGAATGATCACCGACTCCACGGAAAACGGACGCGACATCACCAGCGAAGTATGGCGCTCGTTCCTCGCCTTGATGGCCATCGCGCTCCTCGCCGAAGCCGTTCTCTGCATGCCCCCGGCCCCCGCGACAAATCCCATCCAACCCAGTCGCGCAAATCCGCAACCTGCTCCCCGCAGCTAACTTTTCGCAATGGAACCAACACAACAGTCCCTGGTGTTCAACCACAGCGCCGCTTCCATTGCGGTGTCCGTGGCGTTCATCGTGGCCGTCGTGATTCTCGCGTTCGTCGCCGCAAGACGCGCCGCATTCAGGCCCGCAGTTTGTGCCCTCGAAACGCTGCGAGTCCTGATCGCAGCCGCCATCGCCATCACCCTGAACCAACCCGAGTGGCTCGAACAGTTCATGCCCGATGCGCGTCCCGCCATCCTCGTCCTGCGCGACGTCTCCGGCTCCATGACCACCGCCGATGTCCCCAACCCCGACGGAGGGACGGAAGGCCTCACGCGAACCGCCGCCGCAGAGGCACTCGCCAATCCCGAAAAATGGGAGTCCCTAAAAAAGGATTTCGACGTCCATTCGACCACCTTCTCCTCAACCCTCGCCAATCCTGCCGAAGGCACCGACATCAACGAAGCCCTGTCGAAAGCGCTCGACGATCACCCACAGCTCAAAGGTGTCGTCCTCCTCAGCGACGGCGACTGGAACACCGGCAACGCTCCCTCACAAGAAGCCGTTCGCTACCGCATGCGCAGCATTCCCGTGTTCGCAGTACCCGTCGGGTCTGCATCAAAACTCCCTGACATCATTCTCTCAGGCTTCGACGTGCCCGCCTTCGCCATCGCCGGAAAACCGCTCCGCATCCCTTTCTCCATCGAGAGCACGCTCCCCCGCGACGAAGATCTCGTTCTCGAAATGAAAACCGATGCGGGGGAGGTCCTCACCCAACCCGTGCGACTCCCCGCCATGGGCCGCGTTCAAGATGCCCTCACGTGGAAGCCGATGAAAGAAGGCGCGTTCAAGCTCACGCTCACGGTGCCTCCCGGAAACGGAGAACGCATCCTCAACAACAACGCCGCTGAAGCCCCCATCGCCGTGCGCAAAGAGCAGTTGCGCGTGCTCGTGATTGAAACGCTGCCCCGCTGGGAGTTCCGCTACTTGCGCAACGCACTCGAACGTGACCCCGGCGTACAAGTCGATTGCCTGCTGCTCCATCCCGACCTCGGCAAACCCGGCACCGGACGCGGCTACCTCGCTTCCTTTCCCAAAACAGACGAACTCGCAAAATACGATGTCGTGTTCCTCGGCGACGTAGGCGCAGCCGCTGGACAGCTAACCACCGAGCAATGCAGCGCACTCCGAAAGGTCGTTCGCGACCAAGCCACTGGCCTCGTCTTTCTCCCCGGAATGCTCGGCAACCAACTATCCCTCGACGGTTCTGATCTCGAAGACCTCGTTCCCGTCGTTTGGGACACCGCCAATCGGCGGGGCCACGGAAGCCCGACCCCAGGTCGGATTACCCTGACCGAGAACGGTAATCGCAGCCTACTCACCAAGCTCGAGGACACCGAAGAAGCCAACCTCAAGGTGTGGCAAAGCCTCCCCGGCTTCCACTGGCACGGCCCCGCCTACCGCGCCAAATCCGGCACCGACGTCCTCGCCATCCATGACAGTGCAGGCAACCAGTTCGGACGCACCCCCTTGCTCGTCACAAAAACCTTTGGGGCCGGAAAACTTCTCTACATGGGAACCGACGCCGCATGGCGCTGGCGCAAAGGCGTCGAAGATCGTTACCACTACCGCTTCTGGGGTCAGGTTGTGCGCTGGATGGCCTACCAACGCAACATGTCCAGCGGCGACCGGATGCGCCTCTTTTACTCGCCCGATCGCCCGCGCACCGACGCATCCATCACCCTCAACGCAAACGTCTCCTCCACGACCGGTGAACCCCTCCGCGAAGGTCAGGTCATCGCCACCGTCACCGCACCCTCAGGGAAAACGTCCACCCTCCGGTTGCGCAGCGCCGGCGACGACGCATGGGGACTTTTCAGCGCTTCATTTTCCCCCGTGGAAACAGGCGAACATCAGGTGCTTCTGGCATGCGCAGAAGCGGACACATCGCTCACAACCACCATCTCCGTCCAAGGCCAGAGCCGCGAACGCATCGGTCAACCCGTTCGAAAAGACGTCCTCGCAGAAATCGCCAGCATCACCCGCGGACAACTCCTCGAAACCGCAGACGCTTCCCCCATCATCCAAGCCGTCTCAAAACTCCCCGTGCGGGAGTTGCAAGAACGCCGCGTTCCTGTGTGGGCCCACCCGTATTGGGCAGTTTCCATTGTCCTGCTTCTCGGAGTATTCTGGGGAGCCCGTAAGGCCGTCGGTTCTTTCTGAGGTAACACTCACTCGATATGAAACTTGCACTCCCCCCGATTCTGGAAAGCAAGCTCTCGGATTTCCGCGGTAGAGTCCGCTCCGTCAAACTCACCGAAGCCTTGCTCGCCGCGCTGAGCGGCATCGCCCTCTCCTATCTCATCATCTTCGTCGCAGACCGATTCACCGAAACACCACTCGCTGTCCGCTGCATCATCTGTCTTCTCGGCGCAGCCACCGCAGTCATCGGCATCCCACTAAAATGGTACCGCTGGGTCTGGAAACAACGACGGCTCGAGGACGCCGCGCGCCTCCTCCGGCGAACCTTCCCGCGCTTAGGCGACCAGTTGCTCGGAATCGTCGAACTCGCCAGAGGCAACGGATTGCCCACCGGTCACAGTGACCGACTCGTACGCGCCGCCATGGAACAGGCAGCCGAAGTCGTCAAAGACCGCGATTTCCGTAATGCCGTTCCCGAAAGCACCCACACGCAATGGGCCTTACGAACGCTGTTCATCGCGCTGCTCTGCGCCGGCGCTTGGATTTACTCGAGCGACGCAGCGCGGAACACCCTCGTCCGCTGGGCCATGCCGTGGAAAGACTCCGAACGCTTCACCTTCACCCGCCTCAAACCGCTCCCTTCCCGCCTCGTCGTCCCCATCTCCGAACCATTCGCACTCCCCCTCCACCCGAGCGCCGATTCGCTCCGCACCCCAGAATCCGCCCACGCCCGTATCCCGCGCCAACCTGCCGTTCACGCAACCCTCGACGCGGGCGTCTATCCCCTCGCCTTCCCTCCGCAAAAAACGGCCACCTCCCTCTCGCTCGCCGTCGGTGATTTTCGGCGCACCCTCCAAGTCGTCCCCCTTCCAAGGCCCGAACTCACCGCCCTCTCCGTACGACTACGCCTCCCCGCGTACCTCAAATACACCAGCGAACCCGTGCAGGAAGTCCGAGGAACCAACCTACCCCTGTTGAAAGGGACCCTCGCCTCCTTCGAAGCCGCAACCAATCACCCCCTTGCATCCGCCACCCTCGACGAGAAACCCCTCGAGGTCTCCCACACCTCCCTCAAAACTCCCTACCTCACCATCTCAGGAGATCTCTCACCGCGACTCGACTGGAAAGACGTCGAAGGTCTCACGCCACGAGATCCGCTCACCCTTCGCATCCGCGCCGTCGAGGACGAACCTCCACGCATCACCGCCAAACGCTCGTCCGAAGAGCCCGTAGTACTCGAATCCGAAGTGCTCACCTTCGAAATCGAAACGACCGACGATTTCGGCGTTCAACGCGTCGGCCTCGAATGGCGCTCCCTCGGAGGCTCCGACGACTCCAAGACCTTCACTGGCTCCAAAGTCACCGCTTCCGGACAACCCGAACGCAAAGAACTCGGGGCACGCGCCACGCTCAGCCCGCTGCGCGAACGGATCGCCCCGCAGTCGCTCGAAGTCCGCGCGTGGGTGGAGGACTACTTGCCCGGCCGCCCGCGCACCTACTCCGGCGCCTTCATCATCCAAATCGTTACCAAAACAGAACATGCGCTCTGGGTCGTCGAGCAGATGAGCAAGTGGCTCGACGCCGCGCGCGAAGGGTACGACCGCGAACAGCAACTTCACCAAAACAACGTCGAACTGCGCAAACTCGATGCTTCCGAACTCGACCGCCCGGAGAACCGACGCCGCATCGCCCAACAAGCCTCAGCAGAAGCCGCAAACTCCGCCCGACTCAATGCCCTCGCCGACCTCGGAAAACGGCTCCTCTCTCAAGCCTCCCGCAACGATGAGTTCGACGCAAAACGCATCGAGTCTTGGGCCTCCACCCTCGGCGCACTGGATGACATCGCCGCCAAACGCATGCCGTCCGTAACCGACCTGCTCAAGCAAGCCGCCAATGCCGCCGCGCAAGCCGCCAATGCAAAACCCGCCGCAGGTGCAGACGGTGGACCAGACAACGCCCAGCCCGGCAAACCCACCGATTCATCCAGCGGTGGATCACCTCAAAATCCCAATAACGCCAAACCCGGAACATCCGACGGAAAATCCACCCCAAACGAAGCCCCCATCGTGAAGGCGCCGGGAAGCGAACCCAAACCCGCCGCCGCCGACACCGCCGGCAAACCAAAATCCCCCGATACCCCTCCTTCGCCCACCATCACCAACAACGAGTCCGGATTAAACCCGGGCGCTCCGCCGCCCTCACAATCAGCAAACACCGCCGCGAACGCTGCCAAACCACCGCCGCTAGGCCTTCCTCAAACGACCCTCGAAAACATTCCGAAAAAGGACGCGTACCTTGACGACCCCGCTGCAGAAAGTCCTGCCGGACAGGCTCTCAACGAGGCAGTAAAAGAACAAAAAGCCCTGCTCGATGAGTTTTCCAAGGTCGCAGCAGACCTGCAAAAAGTCCTCTCCGGACTCGAAACCAGCACGTTCGTCAAACGCCTGAAATCCGCATCACGCGTTCAAATGAACATCGCGAAATCCGTCACCTCCGATTTGCTCAAATCGTTCGGAATCGAAAACGCGCCCCCGCCGGAAGCTGCCCCCATCGTCGACACCGCCGGCAAACAAGCCGACTTTTTCCAAAACATTCACTCGGACATGGAAGCCTTTGTGGTGCGACGCCAGGACTCCGCCCTTGTCAAAGTGTTCGACCAAATCAAGGGCATGAACGTCGTCCAACAACTCAGCCACAACCGAGACCGCATCCGCGAAAATTTGAGCGGACGATCCATCGCCGGTGCGGAGTTTTGGGCGGACACGTTCGACCGCTGGGCGGAAGAGTTGGTAGAGGCCACAAAGAACAAGAAGGAGGAAAAGAAAAAGCCCTCCGAAGACAAGCCAAGCCTGCCTCCAGAAGTCATCCTCAAGCTCATGCAAGCCCTCGACAGCGAGGTGAAACTCCGCGACCAAACACGCGAACTCGAAAGCTCGAAACCCGACCTTGGCCCTGTCCGCCATGCCGCAGAGGCCGGTTCCCTTGCGATGGAACAGGACGCCATCAACGTGCTCACCACCTCGGCTGTGCGCGACATCACGGCACTTCCCAATGCGATGACCGATTTCACAAAAGAAATCAACCTCGTGAACAAAGTGGTCAGCGTCATGCAGGAAAACACCGGCATCCTCGCGGGCCGCGACACAGGCCCCGCAGCCATTGCCGCCGAAACGGAAATCATCGAGCTGTTGCTCCAATCAAAACGCGCGGGAGGTGGGGGTGGCGGAGGCGGGGGCGGAAGCGGAGCCTCGGGCGGAGGACTCGGACCTGAGTTCTTCTCCCAATCTCCCCTCTCGATTCTTGGCTCGGCAAACGGCAAGCCCCCTTCTGCGCCCCGCGCCGTGGGGCAGGCCACCGGCGTCGCAGGCAAAGAGTTTCCCGCAGAATATAAATCCGGTTTAGACAGCTATTTCAGCCGCTTGGAGGGGCGTTCTAAATGAGAGCTCCACGCTCCGTGTCTCGCCCATTCGCATCAACCTGGGCACTCGCGTTTGCCGGTCTGCTTACCACCGATTCGAACATTTTGGCGGAGCAGAAGGTCAAGCCTTCCCAAGGAACCGACAACCCGTCCGCAGCGCCCGCAACCGCCGAGGACGTCTCAGAAGAAACGCTGGAAACCTGTAAATCTCAACTTCGACAACTCCTCGAAAGCGAGATGGAGGCAGAGGTTTCGCATCTCGCGAAGACGGTGGCTCTTTCAGACGAAACCATTGCAGCCCTCCAATCTGCATCCGCTTCCCTGGTTGAAAAAACGCTGGCGGACTCTACCCAACACATTCGCGCGTTCATCGTAGCCATCTCGGCTTGGGTTCGAACCAATCGTGTCGGCGTTCAAGTGCTGGGCGCAGAAAACTTCGCTTCCTTTTTTTCACGGCGAGCTTCCGGATCTGCGATGTTCTTCCAGCGCAATGCGGGAGGCCCGCCCCAACCGCAAATTCCGGCTCTCTGGCAGGAGAAAGCTTGGAAAGAAAAGGTCAACGCGCTGTTGACCCTCGAACAGCGCAAAATCTTGGCAGACTTCCTCGCCGACGAATCCGCAAAACTCGAGAAAAGCATGAAAGGTGGAGATGTGGCGATTCGCAAACGAATCGGCATCGAGGCCGCTATCCTTCGCTCACGGATTGAGCGCGCGGTCGAACTCGAACCCGACCGCTTGTCACGCTTCCATACGCTACTCGACAAGGCTCAAGACAAAGGCACCACCGTCACCTTGGAGCGGCTGCGCGCGTTCATCGAAGGACTTCCGCGCAACAGCCGAGAGCAGTGGCAAGGCAATCTCGGCGGCATCTCCTCGTTTGATTACGACATTGAGACCGATTCCCTTTGGAAAGAGGGTATCGATGCACTCCTCACCCCCGCCGAACAAGAGGCCGTGCGCGCCAGCATGAAGGATCGGCTCCAACGTCTGAGCCAGGCGCTCGTCGAACTCTCCCTCCGCGAACTGGACAACCGCTGCCGACTTTCACCCGAACAGAAAACGGCCGTGCGACCACTCGTGGAAAAAGCCGTCGCTCAGGAAAACAAAGACGCGCCCAACCCTGAATCCAAGATGGGCCCCGCCGTCCTCTTCTCCGGCATGCGAAATCGCAACCGGAATGCCTGCGAC
>JBIIXW010000157.1:0-6815 GCA_044347165.1 Chthoniobacteraceae bacterium | reverse complement strand
TGCAATCCAATCGCGGCACGCCTCGATAAACGCCGTCTGGATCGGAGTTAGTTTCCCCATCCAAACCACGCCGTACGCGTGCGTTGGAAAACCGCCCAGCAAAAGCTGGCGACAGCCCGGAAACACCTCTCCTGAAGGTTCTTTCAATGCAAGGCCAATCCCGAATCCCTCCGCAACATAGCGCCCCACCAAATCCAGAGACTGAACCTCCAAACCACAAAACCACTCAATGCGGCGCTTCCCCAACTCGGAGAAAAAAGCCTTCCGCACCGGATCATCCGGCGGAAGCGCAATCAAAGCCTCACCCCGAGATTCATCATTCAGCAACTCGTCCGCCGTCTGCCAGCGAGACGTTTCCCGAACCAACAGCACCGGCTCCAACCGAACCAACTCCCTCGAATGAACCCCCGAGGCCCGCTTCCCTCCCAACTCCCCAACCGCTATGTCCACCTTCTGCTCCGCCAACATCACCTCGGCCTCCGGTAATCGCGCAGTCACCAAGCCAGGAACCAAATCGGGAAACCGAACCTTCAGTCCCGCTAAAATACCCGGCAGATAATCTCGCTGAACCTTCTCTGCCGCTGCAATCCGCAACACTCCAGTCGCCCCCCGTCGCACGGAAGCCTCAACCGCAGGCAACCCCTCAAAGAACGGTCTGACGTGGGTATACAACCGCTCTCCGGCATCCGTGAGAGCAAACGGCCTCCGCACAAACAAAGGGACGCCCAAATGCCGCTCCAGCTGAAGAATTTGCCAACTCACTGCAGGTTGCTGAATCCCATACGGAATCCGCCGGACAGCTGCGCTGATCCCACCATGCTTCGCCACGTAGTAAAACAGCTCGAGATGGTGAATGTTCATCACACGATATTATACCGCATCAACCATTCAGAAAACGCTCGCCGCTTTCTCTCCAGCCGACTTTGCGATGAACTGATCCCCGTCTCTCACCGCCAATGATTCCGTCGACCGAAGAGCCCCCTCGTCCGCTCATCCGCCTCAGCGCGGTTGTCGTCGCCATCGGGTTCGCCGGCGTGTCTACGCTGCTGCTTTGCACTCCTTGGACCCGTGTTCCCGTCAGCAGCAGCGGCGCTCCCCCGTCGATCATGGGCGCGGTCCTCGCCGCGACCGTACCCGCCACCGTATCGAGCTTCCTTCTTTGGTTCGCAGCACGTGCCGACTCTCCGTGGCATCGCCGCCAGATGCGAAGCGCAATCAAGTGGGCAATGGGGACTGGAGCGCTCGGCTTCCTCATCGGCTTCGCAGCCCCCCTCTTCACATCCTCGAAAAAAATGCTCGGCCCACTCCTCGCGTTTTACATCACGGGCCCCTTGGGAATCCCACTTGGCCTCGCCGTACGTAGCATCCTCCCGTTTGTGCTGCTCAGCCCCCCCCCTTCGTACGCTCCCGCAACACCCCACGAGCAGTTGCCTTGGCTCCCCCGTTGTCGCCTCGCCCTGATGACGGCAGCGATTTCCTACTTCGCCAATATCATCCTCTTATGCATCGAATTGCGCTATACCCCCAACGTCATCGCGCCGCTCGAACTCACACTGATTCCCTTTGTCTCCATCCCCAACGCGGCACTCGCTTTTCTCGCCGCCTGGGGGCTCGAAGCCATGCGCGACCTCCGCGCACCTGCCCCAAAATGCGGGCGGTTACACAACCGCCTCGCCGTGGCCCTCGGCGTGTTAGCCATCACGCGCTTCGCAACGCTTGTCACCGGCAATCTGGTGCTCTTGCGCGACGCACACCGCATTCCATCCATGTCATCCGAAGACGTTGATCGCTACGTCCGAACCCACCCAAACCTCGATGATCTCCGCCTTGCGCTCGTGGCAGAAAATCCCAACGCATCCGCCCCGTCCCTCGACACCCTCGCAAAAGCCTCTCGAAAAAAACTGCTCGCACCCCGACACCACCTCCTTCCCGTGCTCGGAAAATCTTCAGAGGCGCGCACGGGAACCCCCGCCATCCACCTCCTCCTCCAGCACCCCAACCTATCCGAAACCTCACGAGCCTCCCTCTCCCGCATCAAAAATACCGCTGCCCCGTAACCGCGCAGCACCCCGCCCTTCCCAACCTTTGCATTCAGTCGAAATCTCACCCACCATTCACCCTTTGTCATGGCAACGCGCTTCATTCCCACCATCGGCCTCGAGGTCCATGTCCAACTCAAGACACGGAGCAAAATGTTCTGCTCCTGTGCCGTCGAATACGGCGCGGAACCCAACAGCAATACGTGCCCCGTCTGCCTCGGCTTCCCCGGAGCCCTCCCCGTCATGAATGAGGCCGCACTCCGCATGACGGCACTCACCGGGCTGATGCTCAACTGCCGCGTCGCCGACATCTGTAAATGGGATCGAAAGAACTACTTCTATCCCGACATGCCCAAAAACTACCAAATCTCGCAATACGACCAACCCATCTGCATCGGCGGCGGCGTTCCACTCCCCGATTTGGCCTACCCCAAAGATGCCCAAAAAAACATCGGTCAACCCGGCAAAACCGTCCGCCTCACCCGCATCCACCTAGAGGAGGACGTCGCAAAATCTTTCCACTTCGAAACCAATACCGGAATCGACTTCAACCGCGCAGGCACCCCTCTGATGGAAATCGTCTCCGAACCAGACATCAGCAACCCCGAGGAAGCCTTCGCCTATCTGTCCTCGCTCCAGCAAATCCTCGTCTACGGGGGGGTTAGCGATGCCGATATGGAAAAAGGCCAGATGCGCTGCGATTGCAACGTGTCTGTTCGGCCCGAGGGGTCTGACACGCTCGGCACCAAAATCGAAATCAAAAACATGAACACCATCTCCGGTGTTCGACGCGCCCTCGCTTTCGAAATCCAACGGCAAATCGAAGTCCTGTCCGCCGGCGGACGCCTCCAACAGGAAACACGCCGCTGGGACGATGACGCAGGCCAAACCTTCCTCATGCGCATCAAAGAGGACGCTCACGATTACCGATACTTCCCCGATCCGGACCTGCTTCCTGTCGACACTCGCGTCTTCATGGACGAAGTCCGTTCGCTTCGTCCGGAGCTGCCTGACGAAAAACGTAAACGCTTCGAAAAAGATTACGGTGTAACGCCCTACGACGCCTCCGTGCTCGCCTCTGACCGAGCGCTGGCCGACTTTTTCGAATCAGCGGCGAAAACCTCTCAGCGTCCCAAACAGCTCGCAAATTGGGTCCTCAACGATCTCCAATCCGCGCTGTCCGCGAGCGAAAAATCGATCACGGGGTCGCCCGTATCCGCCCTGCAAATCGACGCCCTGACCGGACTCATCGACTCGGGGGCTATCAATGGAAAGCAGGGTAAGGAGGTGTTCGCTGCGATGATGAGCTCTGGCAAAGACCCCGCAGCGATCGTCGAGGAAAAGGGTTTAAAACAGGAATCCGACCTCGGGGCAATCGAGGCGCTTTGCAGACAAATCATCGATGCAAACCCAAAGCCTGTAGCCGAATACAAATCCGGAAAAACGGCTTCCATCAACTTCCTCAAGGGACAAGCCATGAAACTTTCACAAGGAAAAGCCAACCCCGCCATCGTGGGCGACATCCTCGCCAGTCTGCTCTCCGAATAGCCCAAATTCCGCACCCCATGATCCAAGACCTTCTCGAGAACGCGAATGCGTATGGAGGACTTCCCCCAGCCTTCGCCACAGCATTCGCATGGATCCGCGAGCACGCAGCCACAGCGCCGCTCGGCAAACACACGGTCGATGGCGACACCGTATTCGCCATCGTCGAAGAGTATGAAACGCGGCCGTCGGATTCCGTTCAGTTTGAAGCGCATCGACTTCGCGCGGATATCCAAACCGTCCTCTCAGGTGAGGAAGAAATCGCGGTGATGCCCAAGGTTCACCTAACCACTTCCACCCCTTACGAACCAACCCGAGACATCGAGTTTTTTCAGGATGCCCCGCACTCGGCGCCTTCGAACATTCGGATGCGCCCAAATGAGTTTGCAATCTTCCTCCCACAAGATGCGCACAAACCCGGATGCGCGCTGAAGACCGGTCCTGGAAAAGTTCGCAAGGTCGTCATGAAAATTCTTTTGCCCACAGCATGAGCACTAAACGATTCCCCCCCAACTTACCCGCGCCCCTCGCAACATCGATCCACGCCAGCGGCATCATTGCCGTTGTCACCGTTGATCGTCCGGAAGATGCAGCGGCTCTCGGAGAAGTACTTCTGGAGGGTGGAATCGACACCGTCGAACTGACGCTTCGCACGCCCGACGCCCTCTCCTGTATCAGCGCGATGACAGAATGGTCTGCCGATCTCACCGTGGGCGCAGGAACGGTTCTAACCCCGGATCAGCTGCTCGAAGCGCGCGATGCAGGCGCCTCTTTCGCGGTGGCTCCCGGCCTCAATCCAGCCGTGGTCGAGCACGCCGCAAAGCACGACTTTCCATTCGCCCCCGGCGTCAGCACTCCCAGCGAAATCGAGCACGCCTGGCGACTTGGCTGCACCACCCTGAAGTATTTCCCAGCCGGCGGATTAAAAGGGCTCGAAACGCTCCGGGTAATCGCAGCCCCCTACGCACACCTCGGCATCCGCTACATCCCGCTCGGCGGCTTAAACAGCACCAACGCGGCGGACTTCCTCAAGGAGCCATCCGTCCTCGCACTCGGCGGTTCATGGATCGCACCAAAAGACGCCATCCGAGCGCGTGACTGGGACCGCATTCGCCAACTCGCAGCCGAGGCAGCTTCCATCGTAAAATCCTTACGCCTGACCACATGAAGACCGTCGTGACATTCGGCGAAATCATGGGCCGTTTCTCGACGCCCGGTTACCTGCGCTTCAGTCAAGCCTTCCCAGGAAACGTGCAAGTCGAGTTTGCCGGGGCAGAGGCAAATGTAGCCGCATCCCTCGCCATGCTCGGCACGCCATCGCGATTCGTCACCGCACTCCCAACTCACGCCATCGCTGACGCCTGCGTAGCGAGCCTCCGCTCACGCGGAGTGGACACCGACCACATCGTGCGCACGTCTCAAGGACGACTAGGGCTTTATTTTCTCGAGAAGGGAGTCAGCCAACGCCCCGGAAATGTCATCTACGACCGCGACGACGCCTCCGTCGCGCTTACCCCTGCCTCTTCTTATAACTGGGAAAAAATCTTTGCTGATGCCGGTTGGTTCCACGTTTCAGGCATCACGCCCGCCCTCTCCGGCACGGCAGCGAAAACACTCCTCGATGCCATGGATGCCGCCCTCGATCGCGGACTGACCATTTCCTGCGATCTGAACTACCGCGCAAAGCTCTGGCGCTGGGATCCAGCAAAGTCCCCAGCCGAACTCGCCCAATCCGTCATGCCCGACGTTGTTAGCCGCGTGCACTGGTTGGTTGCCGGACTTGACGACGCAGCGACCATGCTGGGTCTGGTTCCCGACCCAACGGCGCTACCGCCCTTGACGGACTCCGAGCCCCTCCAATCCCGGATTGAATCAAACTTCGCGCTCGCACAGACCCTATTTGCCAAGTTCCCGAAGCTGGTGAGTGTGGCCACCTCACTCCGAAGCGGCGAAAGTTCCTCCAACAATCACTACGCTGCCATGCTAACGGAAGAAGGCGCTCGGACGCCCCTGGTTGCCCCGTTTGTGGACGGGACGCTCACCCCCTACCACATTGATACCATCGTTGATCGCGTGGGAGCCGGAGACGCTTTTGCGGCCGGCCTGATTCACGCGCTCACCAGCGACGATCTCCGCGACCCTGCGAACGCACTCCAGTTCGCAACGGCCGCAGCCGTGCTCGCCCACTCCTTCGAAGGCGACGCCAACCTAGCCTCCCGCCCCGAAATCCAAGACCTCACCCAAAACCGCTCCCCAGGCCGCGTCCGCAGGTGAATCAGTGCGAGTCCCCTCGAACAGGGACTCCCATTTCTGCATCCAGTTTCTGTCTAAGAACGCCGCTGCACAACAGCAGACGCAATCGCATTCAACCACTCAGCGGACAAACCAGCGAACTGAGAGCTCGAGAAAGCCATCGCCTGAATGGACGAAATAGAACGCAGAGTTTCCGTCGACACCGCCGCCAAACCCGCAGAACTGAGAGCTCGAAGCTGGACGGTCGTTAATGCTCGAAGCTGATCCGTGCGAAGGCCCGTAATCGCCTCCGTGGTCAACGAGCGAATCGCCGCCGTCTGCAACCCCCTTAACGAAACCGCAGGCAGAGCCCCGAACTGAGATCCGGAAAGCACAGCCAAATCTCGAGTCTCGAAACCTGAAACCTGAGCTGAAACAAGAGTAGACAACTGGTCTCCCGTGAATCCCCTAACCGCATCGGAAGTGAGCGCAGTGATTTGCTGCGACAAGAGACCTCGAACGGCCTGCGACGCCAAACTGGCAACCTGCTGACTCGTCAAAACCGCGGCTTGCGCCGTGGTAAACCCAGAGACCTGGCCGCTAGAGAATGAAGCAAAATCGTCGCTCTCGAGGCCACTCATCGCAGCTGTGTCTAGAGCAGCAATCTGAGCACTGCCAAACAAAGCAATCTGATCAGAGGTCAGAGCCGCAACGAATCTGCTTGAGAACCCTCGAATCTGAGATCCGCCTAAAACCCCGAGCACCTCAATGCTCAACGCCCCTACCTGATCACTCCCAAGCGCTCTCAACTGTCCACTCGTCAACCCCATCGCCTGTCGACTCGCCATCGCAGCCAACTGATCCGTCGTCAACCCTCCCAGAGCTCCACTCGTCAACGCTCCAATCTGCCCGCTCTTCAACCCACCAAACGCCTCCACCCCTATCGCTCCAATCTGCACGCTCCCAAACGCCCCCATCTGACCCGTCGTAAATCCCCCA
>JBIIXW010000156.1:0-6850 GCA_044347165.1 Chthoniobacteraceae bacterium | reverse complement strand
CGATTCCCATTTCGACGCTTTTTCGACGCATCCGTAGACCTGCCCTTCGCGATGCCCACCGCCGTAGCAGGCATCGCCCTGACCGCCCTGTGGGTCCCCACCGGCTGGCTCGGGCAATACGCCGAACGCTTCGGAATCAAGGTGGCCTTCACCCCGCTCGGTGTCCTCCTCGCGCTCACCTTCATCGGACTCCCCTTCGTCGTGCGCACCCTTCAACCTGTCCTAGAGGAACTTGACCCCGCCCAAGAGGAGGCTGCGGCTAGCCTCGGTGCATCCCGACTGAAAATCTTTCTCCGCGTCACCCTCCCCCAAATCCTCCCACCCCTCATCACCGGAACCACCCTCGCCTTTGCACGCGCCCTCGGCGAATACGGATCTGTCGTCTTCATCTCCGGCAACCTGCCAGGAAAAACGGAAATCTTGCCCCTGCTCATCATGACCAAGTTGGAGCAGTACGAATACGCGGCCGCGAACGCTATCGCCGCCCTCACCCTGGTTCTCTCGTTCGTCCTCTTACTCATCATCAACCTGCTTCAACGCTGGTCCTCCAAAGGAAGGAGATCCGCATGACCAACCTCCGATCCGCCTCACGCGACCCACTCTGGGTCAGAATCATCCTCATCTCCATCGCAGTTCTGTTTCTGCTCCTCTTCCTTTTCGTTCCGCTTGCCGTGGTTTTTTTGGAGGCACTCGCGAAAGGATGGCGCGTCTACCTCGATGCGTTTACCGACGAAAACGCCCAGTCCGCCATCCTTCTGACGCTCAAAACGGTCGCCGTATCCGTCCCGCTGAACGCCATCTTCGGTGTCGCCGCTGCGTGGGCCGTAACCCGATTCGAGTTTCGTGGGAAAAGCATCCTCATCTCACTCATCGATCTGCCCTTCGCCGTCCCACCCGTGGTCTCCGGACTCGCCCTCATCCTAATGTTCGGAGCCAGAGGCCTCATCGGCACCTGGCTGGTGGATAAAGGCTTCCAAGTCATCTTCTCCACACCGGGAATCATCCTAGCCACCCTCTTTGTCACCTTTCCCTTTGTTGCCCGTGAACTGATTCCCCTCATGCAATCTCAGGGAATCGACCAAGAATACGCAGCACTCAGCCTTGGCGCCTCCCCATGGCAACTGTTCCGCCGCGTCACCCTCCCAAACATCCGTTGGGCCCTTCTCTACGGCATCATCCTCTGCAATGCCCGAGCCATGGGTGAGTTCGGCGCGGTTTCTGTCGTTTCAGGACACATCCGAGGCGAAACCAACACCCTACCACTCCATGTCGAAGTCCTCTACAACGAGTATAATAGCGCCGCCGCTTTCGCTTGCGCTTCCCTCCTGAGCCTTCTCGGACTCGCCACCCTTGCCGCGAAACTTTTCATCGAATGGCGCGCCACCCGTCGCGACATCAACCCCTGAGCCTTTTCCTGCCATGTCCATCGTCGTCAGAAACCTCCACCGAACCTTCGGTCGATTCAAAGCCCTCAACGGAATCAACCTCGAAATCGGTGATAACCAACTTGTCGCCCTCCTCGGACCCTCCGGCTCCGGAAAAACAACCCTTCTCCGCATCCTCGGCGGACTCGACTTCCCGGATCCCGAAGAAAGCGGCGAAATCATTCTCCACGGCGAAAACGTCACCGATTTGCCCGCCGCTGCGCGACGAGCCGGATTTGTTTTTCAGCACTACGCTCTGTTTGACCACCTCACCGTTCTCCGAAACATCACGTTCGGCCTTGAGGTGAAGCCCAAACACCTACGCCCTTCACCGGAAGCAATCCGGAGCAAGGCGCGCGAACTCCTCAAAATGGTGCAACTCGACGGCCTTGAGGCGCGATTCCCTTCCGAACTCAGCGGTGGACAACGCCAGCGCGTTGCACTCGCACGCGCTCTCGCCATTGAGCCCCGCGTCCTGCTCCTCGATGAACCCTTTGGAGCCCTCGACGCGAAAGTTCGCAAAGACCTCCGCAAATGGCTGCGCCAGTTCCATAACGAAATCGGCGTCACCACCGTATTTGTCACGCACGACCAAGAGGAGGCCCTAGAACTGGCCGATGTTGTGGTCGTCATGAACGCAGGTGCCATCGAGCAAATCGGTTCCCCACAGGAAATCTTTGATCATCCGGCAACGCCCTTCGTTTACGAGTTCCTCGGCGACGTGAACCGCATCCCCGGCGACGGCCCCGCCCGCCCGCGCTACGTCCGTCCCCACGAAATCGAAATCCTTTTCGCCGGTGACGACCGCTCGGAATCCAGCGCCAAAGTAGAACACCTCTTCGCAGCAGGGCCACGAGCACGTCTCACCCTGCGCCTCGAACCATCCGGCACCACCCTCGACGCCGAAATCACCCGCACCCAACTCGACGAGATGGGCCTCGCCGAAGGCGATGAAATCGGACTCCGCTTCCCCTCAGCCCCCGGAACCACAAGATCCCCCCTGCCCAGCCCCAGCGAGGACAGCACCACTCTTTAGACAGCCGAGTGCACACCCCATAGGTCCCATAGGTCTCATAGGTCCCGCAGGCCCCACAGGGCCCCATACGTCTTGCGACTTTCGTTGCCGAGACCAGCCATTCCCATCGATCCAAGCCGTACCACCCTGCGGCTAAATGACCTCCCTGCTTTTCGAGCCCGCCCTCGGCTCAGATCGAGCATCCAGAAACACAGGGCTCCATCATAGAGACCCGCAAAATCATTAAACCCCTCCCCCTCGGTCAGTTACACCACAACTGAGAACCTGTCGGAGAGCAACTCGCACCGCCTCCGAAACAGCGCCCCGAAAGTGGTTGTCCGAAATCAAAGAAATCCGACATCACAACCCATTCATTTGGAGACCGATACAGACACGGATAAATCCATCATCGTTGCTGCATCAAAAACCCCCACCCATCCAAATCACCCATCACCCCACAGAAATCCCTCCATTTTCCACCAACCGGTTCAGTCGCTTATACGGTTTTACCTCCTCCTTTTCCTACACTTACAAAATATTTCACTTGCCGTGACGTTTTCCTCTTGCATCTATCTTGATTGTTTCAGTATGGTTTGAAGCGAGCGACAAAACGTGTTCAATCGCTTACCCCATCAAACATCTACCACTGCACTATCGGATTATGAAAACTGGAACCCTCCGCACTGTTCTCGCGACCACCCTGCTTGGGCTCGCCCACTCCGCACTCGCTGCCACCGAGTTGCTGAATGTCTCCTACGATCCAACCCGTGAACTGTACGCCGAGTTCAACAAGGCATTTGAAAAACACTGGAAAAAAGAAACCGGTGAATCCCTCAAAATCAAACAATCCCATGGGGGCTCCGGCAAACAGGCCCGCTCCATCATTGACGGTCTCAAAGCGGACGTTGCCACCCTCGCCCTCGCCGGTGACATAGACGCCCTCAACGAAAACGGGAACCTCGTTCCATCAAACTGGGCGTCCCGCCTTCCTCAAAACTCCGCCCCCTACACCTCAACCATCGTGTTCCTCGTCCGCAAAGGAAACCCAAAGGGCATCAAGGACTGGGATGACCTGGTCAAACCAGGGATTCAAATCGTGACTCCAAACCCAAAAACCTCGGGGGCAGCACGTTGGAGCTATCTTGCGGCGTGGGCCTACGCCGACAAGGCTTACGGCAAAAATGAAACCAAAACCCGCGCCTTCATCGCGGACCTCTTCAAAAACGTTCCCATCCTCGATAGCGGAGCTCGCGCCGCCACCACAACGTTTGCCCAACGCGGAATCGGCGACGTTCTTCTCGCTTGGGAAAACGAGGCGTTCCTCGCCCTGAAGGAGTACGGAGCCGACAAGTTTCAGATCGTAGCTCCCTCGCTCAGCATCCTCGCTGAACCAAGCGTCAGCGTCGTCGACAAAGTCGTAGATTCCAAAGGCACCCGCAAAGTGGCAGAAGCCTACCTAAAGCATCTCTACACCGAAGAAGCTCAGGACATCATCGGTAAAAACTTCTACCGTCCACGCTCAGAAGCAGCTCAAGCCAAATACGGTCCGCAATTCCCAAAAATCACCTTGGTCACCGTCGACAACGCATTCGGCGGCTGGAAGAAAGCGCAGAAAACACACTTCGCCGACGGCGGAACCTTCGACGCCCTCTACCAGAAGCGCTGATCCAACGTCCCCAAGTGCGGGCGAAAGCCCGCACCTTTTTTTACCCTTTTACTCTACTTGTTTTATGGCCTTTTATCCTACCATCACTCATACGATCGGCCACACACCGCTCATCGGACTGCCCCGTCTGACAGCCAACCTGTCGGCTACCATCGCCCTGAAATGCGAGTTCTTCAATCCCCTCGGCAGCGTTAAGGACCGTATCGGACTCGCCATGATCGAGGCTGCAGAGCGAGCGGAACGCATAGGTCCGGGCTCCCACATCGTGGAGCCGACATCCGGTAACACCGGAATCGCCCTCGCCTTTATCGCCGCATCCCGAGGTTACCGCCTCACGCTCACCATGCCCGAAACCATGAGCATCGAGCGCCGAATCCTTCTCTCTCTTCTAGGCGCCCAACTAGAACTCACCCCCGCCGCGCTCGGAATGAAAGGTGCAGTCCAGCGCGCCGAGGAAATCGCCAGTGCCGATTCCAACGCCTGGATTCCGCAACAGTTTCAAAATCTCGCGAATCCCGCCGTTCACCGACGTACCACTGCCGAGGAAATCTGGAACGATACAAACGGCAAAGCGGACGTTCTCGTCTCCGCAGTGGGAACCGGAGGCACCATCAGCGGCGTCTCTGAAGTAATCAAACACCGCAAACCCTCCTTCAAGGCAATCGCCGTCGAACCCGCAGCCTCACCCGTCATTACGCAAACCCGCGAAGGCCTACCCCTGAAACCGGGTCCTCACAAAATCCAAGGAACGGGCGCGGGGTTTATCCCAGCCAATCTTAACCTCGGACTCATCGACGACGTCATCCAAGTCTCAAACGAGGACGCCATCCATACTGCCCAACGCCTAGCTCGTGAAGAAGGCATCCTCGCCGGAATCTCCACCGGCGCAAACGTTTGGGCCGCAATCCAAGTCGCCAAGCGAAAAGAGTTCGCGGGCAAACTGATCATCACCATCGGCTGCTCCACCGGCGAACGGTACCTCTCCACCGCTTACGCAGATGCTGCACGAAAGGAACTTGCCGTATGATTCCACTCGATCTCCCCGCGCTCAGTGACAATGCCTCCGAGAAGGTCCGCCGAGCATCCGCTTATCTCACCTCACGACTCCAAAAACGAAACGGTCTTGATCTCCGCGAGTTGCTGCTGCCACTCACCGTTCAATCCTACTATTCCAAAAGCCTCACCCCCGACACCCTCCTCAAATGGAGCGACGGAAAAGACCTCCTCTGGATCCCCCGCTTCCGGTTCCAACGAACACGCGTCGTTAAAGACCGCATCAAACTCGGGATCTTTGCAGGCATCCATGGCGATGAGCCCGCCGGAATCCTCGGCGTCATGGACTTCCTCCGCGAACTCGACCGTGACCCCGAGGTTGGCCGCAACTTCGAGCTGTGGATTTATCCCGTCTGCAACCCAGCCGGATGCCTCGACGGCACACGTCACCTGCGGAACGGAAGCGACCCAAATCGGCTGTTCTGGCAGTCATCGAAACAGCCGGAAATCGCTGCGCTTGAGCAGGAAATCGCCAAGCAACGCTTCGATGGAATCATCGCGCTCCATTCCGACGACACCTCACCTGGATTTTATGGTTATGCCCGGGGAAACGTGCTCGCCAGAGAACTTCTCGCACCAGCTCTCAAAGCCGCCCAGACGGTACAGGAAATCGACAGGCGCCCGTTCATCGATGGCTTTCGCGCCGTCAACGGTATCCTTCACGACGCTTTCGACGGCATCCTGAGCGCTCCCCCCGCTCAAAGTCCGCAACCCTTCGAGATCATTCTCGAGAGCCCGGCAAACTCGCCGATCGACGACCAACGCCTCGCTTTCCAGCGGGCCCTCATCGCGATTTTGGATGAGACACGGCGCTTCGTCTCCTTCGGATCAAACCTCTGATTCCTCCCCTCCCGCGCTCCCACTGATACCCTTTCCCCGAGGGTTGCCCGAAACGCAACTTCCGGGGCTGCAAGCAACACCATGAAAACCAAACATAGAATAAACGCCCGCCGCTTCACGGCAGCCCTCGTCAGCCTCGTGCCCGTCCTGAATGCATCCGCTCAGGATGCATCCAAGAAACTTTCGATCTCGGAAAGCTTCGCGAAAGCCTTCCACGACGAACAAACCTCAGGCACCTATTACCGCCCCTCACTCAGCAACAGCACCACCCGCGACCCTGATCCGCCAAAATACGCGGGAAACTTCAGCCAATCCTGGCTTTCCAGCATCGGCACCATCTACCAACCCAACCAACTCTCGTGGCTCGACATCGGTTTGGATACGCGCGTCCGCTTTGAATACCGCGACAACGACTTGCGCGAACTCAACCAAGCCGCACCAAAAACTTCAACCGTCTTCGCCACCGCCAATAAGCGGTATAACCAGACCGATCACGTGTTTCTTCAGCGAACGCGCCTCTACCTCGGAATCAAGGACATCATCGATCCCTTCCGGTTCGCGGTCGAAATCGCAGACTCACGTCGGTACGGCGGTTCCGATTTTCGCCCCGTGCCGAAAGGCGATGAAATCAACGCATTCGAACCCATCCGCCTGTACGGAGAGTTGTATTTCAAAGATTTGCTCGGACACGACAATCACGGCAACGGACGCCCACTGAGCATCCGCTACGGGATTCATAACTTCGAGTTCTTGGACCGGCGCGTCATCGCCAACAACCAGTGGCGAAACACGGCCAATACCTTCCAAGGCTTCCACGGGACAATCGGTCAGGAATCAAACGATTGGTCCGTC
>JBIIXW010000046.1:0-21646 GCA_044347165.1 Chthoniobacteraceae bacterium | reverse complement strand
AGGGGTTGCTGCGGGGGTCGGGGCAGGAGGGGCCGTTTTGCCGGTGTTCGCGGGGGCTGTCGCTTGTGGGGGTGCGGGGGGGACTGGCTGGGGTTCTGGGGCGGGAGTGGCGTTCTCGGCGGGTGAGGGAGGGGGTGTTGGCGGGGCGGGGTCTGCGGGGGATTCGCCGTTAAGGATGCGGCGGACCGAATCCATGAGGGCGTTGATGGGGACGCAGATGGGAGTGGAATCGTCGGAAGCGGCGAGGCGTGCGACGAGGGTTTCCATGAAGCGCCGGAGCGCGTCGCCTCCGGCGAGGATGACGTTGATGACGGGGGTGGTGATGGCGAGGTCGCCACGGCGCGCGGCGTCGAGGAGGCTCTCGAGTTCGTGGGCGAGCAGTTTGACGGGGCCGAGGCCGATGTATCCCGCGCTGCCTTTGAACGTGTGGAATGCGCGGAAGACGCTGTTGAGGGTCTCGCGGTGGTTGGGGTCTTGTTCGAGGATGAGGACACCTTTCTCGATGTCTTGGAGCAGGTCTTGGGACTCGTTGCAGAACTCGTTGAGAAGGTCGCGATCGTCGACGGCGCCGAGGGCCATGGCGGGTTCGTCGCCGAGGGGGGTGGGTGGCGTGGTTGGAGTTGGTTTCGTTGGGGCTGCGGTTGCAGCGGGCGCTGGGTCTGGCTTGGCGGGTTGGGTAACCGACTTGGCGGGTTCCTCTGTGGTTGCGGCGGGAGCGGGGCGTTTACCTTTCGCGGCTTTTTTCTTTTCCCACTCGAGGAGAATATTTTCGAGGCGGCTGTACCATTCGACGATGGACTGGATGGAGTTGTCGGTCCAGCCGCCGGACGCTTCGATTTGTTCGAGGAAGTCGAAGCCCTCCTCGAGGGCGGTGATGAAGGCTTGGGGAGCGCAAGTGGTCGCGGCGACGCCGGTTTCTTCGACGAGGGAACGGAGTGCTTCGATGCCCGCTTTGGAGCCGGGCTCGAGCAACGCGAATTCTGTGGCGATCCGCTGAAGGTAAGCGTTGATCCCCTGGGTTTGGTTTTCGGGGTGGGAGCCCATGACCTAGGTGTGTCTGCGGCTGGGAGGGACGGCGATACAAAGGAGGTGCCACCGAAAAGACAAGCAATAAAAAGCTTGCATGGCACACAGGCCGCTGCGAATCGTCGGCCCGCAGCCTGATGTTCAGGCAGGTCCGTCCTTTTTCCCCCGAAAAGATGGTGCGCAAACAAATACGTCTCCCATGAGCGAAGCCATAGAAACGGTCCAGACGGAAACGGTGGGGCTGCCTGAGCAGATTCACCAGCTTGCGAACTCGTTGGGCGAGAAGGTGCGCAAGTCGTTGAAGCAGATTGACGATATCAACACGCAGTCGCGGTTGTTGTCATTGAATGCGAAGATTGAGGCGGCGCGCGCGGGGGAGGCTGGGCGTTCGTTTGAGGTGGTGGCGACGGAGATGGGTGAGTTGTCGGACACGACGAAGCGGGTGGCGGTGCAGCTTTCGAGCAAGCTGGGCGGTGACATTCAGGAGTTGCAGAGCATTTCGGAGCGTCTGGCGAGTGATGTGCGGGGCACGCGGCTTGCGGATTTAGCGCTGACGAACATCGATTTGATTGATCGCAACTTGTACGAGCGGTCGTGTGACGTTCGGTGGTGGGCTACGGATTCCAGCGTGGTGAATGTGCTCACGGCACCGACGGAGGCGCGTCGCGATTATGCGTGCAAGCGGTTGGGGGTGATCTTGAACGCGTACACGGTGTATTTCGACTTGGTGGTGGCGAACATGAACGGGGACGTAATCGCGAACGGTCGTCCGGATCGGTACAAGTCGATGGGGATGAATGTTTCGAAGCAGCGCTGGTTTAAGTCGGCGTTGCAGACGCAGTCGGGGGACGAGTTTGGGTTCGAGATCGTGCATGCGTCGCCGTTGGTGAACGGGGAGTACGTGTTGGCGTATTCTGCGGCGGTTCGTCAGGGGGGAGAGTCGAGTGGGGCGCCTATTGGTGTTCTGGGTATTCTGTTCAACTGGAGGGGCTTGGCGCAGACGGTGGTGGATAACACGCCGTTGACCGTGGATGAGAAGCAGGTTTCGCGGGTGTGTGTGTTGGCGGAGGACGGGACGATTTTGGCGGATACGCAAGGGGTTCCGTTGTCAGGGATGCTGCATTTTCCGGAGCATGAGCGGATTTGGGCGACGGAGAAGTCGTTTGAGGAGACGTACGACGAATCGGGTCGGCACGTGATTTTGGCGCATGCGAAGGCGCCGGGGTTTGAGACGTACTGCACGGGTTGGCATTCAGTGATTCTTCAGCAGGTGGGGGATGGTCCTGGTTTGCGGTGAGGCTGGATTGTTTGTGTGGCTTGATGCGGTGGCGAGCGGGGGGGAGGATGAGGGTTGGCGATGATTAAGTACCTTGGATCCAAGCGGGCGTTGTTGGATGTCATTGTGCAGGCGATTGGATCGCGGGTGGAGGGAGCGACGGTGCTGGATCTTTTTTCGGGAACATCGCGGGTTGGGCACGCGTTGAAGGCGAGGGGCCATCGCGTGATTGCGAATGATCACAATGCGTACGCGCACGTGCTGGCGCGCTGTTACGTAGCGTCGGATTTGGAGGATGTGCGTGCGGATGCCGAGCGGCTGATTGCGGAGTTTAATGCGATGCGGGGGGTGCCGGGTTATTTCACGGAGACGTTTTGCGAGCGCTCGCGTTTTTTTCAGCCGCACAATGGGGAGCGGATTGATGCCATTCGGGAGGCGATTGCTGGGAAGGATTTGGAGCCAGATTTGGAGGCGGTGTTGCTGGTTTCACTGATGGAGGCGGCGGATCGCGTGGATTCAACGGCTGGGTTGCAGATGGCGTTTTTGAAGCAGTGGGCGGCGCGGTCACATCAGGCGATGGAGCTTCGAATGCCTGCGGTGCTGGGGCGTGTTGCTGCGGGTCGGTGCGAGGCGCACTGCATGGATGCGTTGGAGGCTGCTTGCCGGTTTCAAGCGGACGTTGTCTATCTGGACCCGCCCTACAACCAGCACTCGTATTTGGGGAACTACCATATTTGGGAGACCTTGGTTCGGTGGGATAAGCCAGAGGTCTACGGGGTTGCCTGTAAACGGCTCGATGTGCGCGAGCGTCGGAGTGTGTTCAACTCGAGACCGGGATTCCGGCCAGCCATCGAGGCGATTCTGGGGGAGATTCGTGCGCCCTTGACGGTGGTATCGTTTAGCAACGAGGGGCATCTCGAGCGCGAGGCGTTCGAGCGGCTTTTGTGTGGGATGTATGGGGGACGGGCTCGCGTTGAAACGATGGAGATGGACTACAAACGGTACGTGGGCGCGCAGATTGGGATTCACAACCGGCAAGGGAAAAAGGTTGGGAAGGTCGGTCACCTTCGAAACAAAGAGTACTTGTTCGTTGTGTCTGCTCCGTAACCGTGATTCCCCTGCGGGGGCCGGACGCATCGTTAGGGGCGCGGATTTAAAAATCTTTAGCTTTTTCTTTTGGCTGCAGTTCCCTTCAGGTCAGCGGTTTGCAATCAAATATTTATTGACGACGGATACCCGTCTTAAAGAAAGTGTTCTCCTATGGGTATCAGCGTCAGCGGCATCTCCAGCCTCATTGTGTCGGCAGCCTCGTCTGAGTTCGCCTCATTTGCTGCGGGTCGGCTTCAACCTTACGGCCCGAGGCAGACCAGCGGTCCTTCCTTCCCTGCGTTCAGTGTGAACGTCCCAGGCGGAGGCATGTACGGTCCCGACGGTAAGCTCGCTCGGATTAACGGCGAAGGACTCAGCTTCATCGCGCGCGCTTAGTCGACTTCAGGTGGGTTTGGGTCGTCACGGGGTGACGACCATTTTTCCGTTCATGATAATCCAGTGGCCGGGAAAGGTGCAGACGTAGGGATACACGCCCGGTTCTTTGGGCGCGTTGAAGCGCAGGACTTGGCCTGTGTTTGGTTCAAGCAGTTTGGTGGCGTGAAGGATTCGGTCGCTCGGTGGGATGAAGTGTTTGGTGACGCCGTTCGGATCCTTCGCCATTTCGTTTGCAGCGGTTCCGACCTCTTCGAGGGCGCCGGGCTGAACAATCAGAAGGTTGTGCTGCATCAGGTCAGGGTTGGTGACCACGAGTTTCACGGGTTGGCCGGCTTTGACGGTGAACTCGGTCGGCGTGAAAAGCATCCGTTCGGGGACCGTTGCGATCTCAATCGTCGCAAGCGATTTATCTGCATCGAAGGCCTTGTCCTTGGCGCTCGTCGCCTGCCGGTTAACCGTCAGTTTTCCTCCGCGAATGGCGGCCGCGCGAAGAAATCCCGAAACCATGGCTGAGGCGGCTGGGTCGGTTTCCCACACTTTCCGAATACCCTCTGAACCGAGGCTGCAAGCAAGCGCGTAACGGAGATGGTCGCTCATGGGCCCGTGCATGATGGGCATGATGGCGTCGTACGCGTCTTTTCCACCGATATGGCTTCCCGATATGGCAGCCTCCAGACGAACCAACCCAGACGGGTCTTCCGCCGCCTTTGCGAGCATCGCGATTCCGCTGGGCCCGGATTGTCCGTGCCAGTGGCGCAGCATCCGCACTGCGGCAGCCCGTGCATGGTGATCGGCATTTCCTGCAAGCGTGTGCATGAGCTCGACGCGCGGCTTTCCAATGCCTCGGGCGACCCACATCGCTTCGGTGAGTCGGCGTGCGCCCTCGGGCGAAGTGCTCGACTGTTTCGCAATCCAATCGCCGAGTGCTGCGTCCACCTCCGCAGCTGGTCGCTCGCGAAGTTCGCGACGGGACCAGTATCGGTAGCGCGATTCTTGACGGGTCAGATTTTCAAGAAGCGCGGAAACTGGGGCTCCAGCAACGGCCGGCGGCTCCTGTAACGTTGCACCTTTCGGCACGATGCGCCAAATGCGGCCAGACGTTCGGTCTCGGCGAGGGTCTCTCAGCGAATACTGTGCATGGCCTTTCACGGGATTGTACCAGTCGCACACGAAAAGATCGCCTCGCGGGCCAAAGCCGACGTCTACCGGAATAAAACTCAGGTTGCTGGAAAACAGAAGGTCTCCCAAGTAGTTCTCCTCGTAGTGCCCCTCCTTTTCGAGCCACTGGTGTAACTCAATGCGGTTCGTTGGTTTGTACCGTGCCTTGACAAAGCATCCCTGCAGATCCGCCGGCCACATTAAAAAATCGATAAACTCTTGTCCGCACGTCCCCGAATAAGCGGGGAGTTTACCGGCAGCGGGATGTTGTGCTGGGTATGCTGGGTTTGCTGCGCTGAACGCATTTGCGAAAATCGGATGGCTCGCGACATGGTTGCCCCATTGATCGAAGGTGACGCCCCACGGGTTGGTGCTGGGGTAGCTCCCGAAGGCCGTCAGCCGTTGGGTTGATGGTGTGAACTGAAACCAACCGCTGTTTTTTAACCGCACCGGTCCGTAAGCCGTCTCGATTTGCGAGTGATGAAAGATGGATTCGCGAATCTGAAGATCGCCATCCGGAGTCCAAACAAAGTCGTGCAGCGAATGATGACTATCTTCGCAGCCAAATCCCGTGAGTACCTTTTCTCTGCGGTCCGCCTTTCCATCTCCATCCGTATCTTCGATCAGCGTCAGGTGAGGCTGTTCTGATACATACGCGCCTTTTGCCGTGAGTTCGAATGAGAGCGGGATGTGGAGACGGTCCGCCCACACGGTGCACTTGTCCGCGCGCCCGTCCTTGTCCGTGTCCTCAAGAATGATGATTTTGTCGTTTGGTTCCGCGCCAGGGTAAATATGCGGGTAGGTCGTGGAGCAAGAGACCCAAAGGCGACCCCGTGCGTCCCATCGCATCTGAATGGGACGGGCGAGTTCGGGAAACTGTTTTTCTGAGGCGAAGAGATTCACTTCGAAACGCGGATCCACCTTGAACGCAGAAAGTTCACCGTCTGGCTCCAGCCATTCGTTCGCGCCCTTGCCCTGCGTCACTGCTTCCAAAGGAGGAAGGTTTGAATCATCCACGGGGCGTCCGGCGAAGGTTGCGCCTTGAGCGATTTCATGGATACGCCGGTCTCGGTTCGCGGTCATCAGATCGAAGTTCCGCATCGCTGGCAGGAAATCGAGGTAACCGTAGTCTTTGTTTCGGCCGCCTGTGTAGTAGAAAGTATTCAGCGGACGATATCTACGAAAGTGCTGCGCGTCCTTGTCTATCACCGCCCGCCGCAGCTCTTCATTGCGCTGGGGCGCCGATTTCCCTGTGAGCTCACGGTGAATGATGTCGGCGACGAGCCGGTCTCCTTCGACCGTCAGATGCACGCCATTGCTGGTAAACGGAGTGCTTCCTTTGCCGAAAATTTGAAGCGTTGGTTGGAAGAGGTCGATGAACCCCACCTGTTTCTCTTCAGCGACCTCTCGCATCGCTTGGGAATATTTGGCGAGCCGGTCGTTATTGAGTGTGGCTGCGGGAACGCCCGGCATGTCTTCATTAGCGGGAGGTGAAAGCAAAACGAGGCGTGGTCCGGAAGAGCCGTTGAATGCGCGGGTAATGATGGACTCAATCCACGTGCGGAGGCGGTTTTTGAAGTCGGGTACGGCGTCGGTCCCGCGGAATGATTCATTGAAGCCCCATGCTGCGATGATGATGTCGGCTTTGGTGTGGGTCAGGTGCTGCGTTTGAGAAGCGAAGTTGTCGGGCCGCGGTTGCAGATCCACTTCATCGGCGGACCAGGCGAGGTTGCGAAAGGTGAGATTCAGGGTGGGAAAGCTTTGCTGGAGCGATGTTTCAAGATGGCCTTCTGATTGAGCGCGATCAAGAAGCGCGTTGCCGACGAAGACGATGCGGTTGCCTATTCCGAAAGCCAGCGGCAGCGCGGTTTTTAGCGGCTCCGCGGTTTTCGCCACGGGTGCGTTGGAGGCGTAGATGCCATGCTCAAGGAGAGATCCGTCTGCACCTGGAGGGAGCGGTGGGGGCCCATCCTGCTGCGGTGCAGCGAGAGCAGCGAAGGGAAGTGAAACGAAGATGGGCAGGAGCTTGTGCATAGGGAGAGGGGATGAATCTTCGCAAGGTTCACCGACTTGCCACACCAAGTTTTAGGAGATTTGAGCCGAGGCCTCACATGGGGTGGCTTTTGGCTTCGGGCGCTATTTCGTGGCGCAGAAAGGGCTTCCCGCACTGAAAGCCGGTGGGCATCCTTTTTCGTTCAATCTTATGAGTCAAACCGCCCCTAACGTGTCCCGGATGGAGAAGATCGTGAGCCTCTGCAAGCGTCGAGGGCTCATCTTTCAATCGAGCGAGATTTACGGTGGGCTGAACGGGTTTTGGGACTACGGCCCGTTGGGGGCGGAGTTGAAACGGAACGTGAAAGAGCTCTGGTGGAGGAGCATGACGCGGCTTCGGGACGATATTGTCGGTTTGGAGGCGACCATCATCATGCATCCCAAGATTTGGAAGGCGTCCGGCCATGTGGACACCTTTTCGGACCCGATGTCGACGTGCCGGAGCTGCAAGAAGCTGGTTCGATCAGATCAGGTGTGGGAAATGATTGGGGCCACTCCATGGAATGCGGTTTTGGAGGGGTTGGTTACCGAGGGTAAAGTGGATGCCGAAGCGCTGTTGAAGTGGGGCGCAGGGAAGGGAGGGAAGGCGTTACCGAACCTCGCGTTCGTGCAGAAGCCGGACGAAGTTGCACCGGTGGTTCGCGCTGCGGGCGCATCCGGCAAGTTGGATTCTGCCAAGGCGGCGTTGGAGGCGTTGGCGACTCCGGTGGGTGCGCCGGCGCCGGTGACGCCGTGTCCGCATTGCGGCGGTGAGTTGACGGAGCCGCGTCCGTTCAACCTGATGTTCAAAACGTATGTTGGACCTGCGGCGACGGAGGAGGATGTCGCGTATTTGCGGCCTGAGACGGCGCAGGCGATTTTCGTGCAGTTCAAGAACGTTTTGGAGACCTCCCGGGTCAAGGTGCCGTTTGGCATTTGTCAGATTGGTAAGGCGTTCCGCAATGAGGTTACGCCGCGCAACTTCACGTTCCGTTCGCGCGAGTTTGAGCAGATGGAGTTGGAGTTTTTCATCAAGCCGGACGAGGTGGTTGAAAAGAGCGTTGGGGCGGTGGCGAAACTGGAAGAAGCCTCATTGGAGGAGCCTGCGGCAAACTGGGGATGGGAGGTTTGGCACAAGTACTGGGTTGAAGCGCGCATGCGGTGGTACGAGGGGATTGGGTTGAAGCGCAGTTCGTTGGAAGAGTACTGGCAGAAGAAGGATGAGCTGGCCCATTACGCGCGGGCTACGGTGGACATTCTGTATCGCTTCCCGTTTGGGACGCAGGAGTTGGAGGGGATTGCGGCGCGTGGCGATTTCGACCTCACGCAGCATCAGCAGCATTCAGGAAAATCGCAGGAATACTTTGATCAGGAGGCGAATACGAAGTACGTGCCGCATGTGATCGAACCTTCGGCGGGCGTTGACCGATTGATTCTTGCGCTGATTTGTGAGGCGTTTGAGGAGGAGCAGGTCACGGACGAAAAGGGACAGACGGAGACGCGCACGGTGCTGCGGTTCCATCCGCGTGTCGCTCCGATCAAGGTTGGGATTTTCCCGTTGTTAAAAAACAAGCCGGAGTTGGTGAAGAAGGCGTTGGAGGTGAGGGATCTGCTTCGGCCCCACATGAATGTGTACTACGATGATTCGGGGGCCATTGGGCGGCGTTACCGGCGGCAGGACGAGGCGGGAACACCGTTCTGCGTGACGATTGATTTCGATACGGTGGGCGAAAATGGGCCGGAGAAGGCGGACACGGTGACGTTGCGGCATCGGGATTCCATGCAGCAGGAGCGTGTCACGATTGACGGATTGTTGGCCCGGTTGATGGGGGCGATTCTGTAAAGGATGGTCGTTCGTTGAGTGAAACCGCGCGGGGTGATCGTTTATGGAACTATGGACGACGCCCCAGATGCTTCCGTGGGTGACGATGCTGTCGTTGCTTCCGGGGTTGTGTGTCGGTTCATTCCTTAATGTTTGCATCTATCGGTGGCCGAGGGAGATGTCGGTCAACCAGCCTCGGCGCTCGTTTTGTCCGGGCTGTCAGCGCTCGCTGAGTTGGTTGGAAAATGTGCCGGTGGGTTCGTGGCTGTTGCAGCGGGGGCGTTGTCGGGGGTGCGGGATGCGGATTCCGTTGCGGTACCCGGTGGTGGAGTTGGCTACCGCCCTGATTTTTGCGTCGGTGACGGCGCAGTTTTGGATGGTGGACGCGAGGCTGGTTTTGCCGTTTTGGATTTTTTCTTCGCTACTTCTGGTTGGGGCGGTGGTGGATGTGGAGTTTTACATTTTGCCGGATCAAACGACGCTCGGTCTCGCGGTGGTGGGTGTGGTGTGTTCGGCGGTGGTTCCCTCGATGCACGGCATGGCCGGGGTAATTAGTGGATCGGGTGCGTCCCTTTTGGGGGCTGCGACGGGATTCGGGATGCTCTGGGTGGTGGCGGAGTTGGGAAAACGGTTTTTGGGTACGGTGCGACACGCGTTTGCGGAGCCGGTGCGCTTTGAATGGAGGCGCGCGGGGGATTTGGCTGAGATTCGGTTCGACGGCGAGACGTCCTCCTGGAACGAGTTGTTCTATCGGAAAAGCGATCGGGTGCGGCTGGGATTCACGAAGATGCGGCTGGTGCGTTCGGACGGGTTAGCGGTCGAGATGGGTGCGGGTGAGGCGGAAGCGGCGCTCGAGCGTTGGGACGCTGGCGGGGAGGTGCATGACTTAAACGCGGTGGATGTGATTGAGTTGGAGGTGACGCAGCTGAGTTTGCCGCGTGAGGCGATGGGGTTTGGCGATGTGAAGTTGATGGCGGGTGTCGGAGCATTTCTCGGTTGGAAGGGGGCTGTGGTGACGGTGTTTGGCGGAGCGTGTGTGGGCTCGTTGTGGGCGGTTGTTGCGTCAATGCTGGGGCGGCGCGAGTGGGCGGCGCGGATTCCGTTTGGACCATTTTTATCGGTGGCTGCGCTGGGCTGGGTCTTTTTCGGCAGGCATCTCGAACCGTTTCTTGGGAGGTTCCGTTTGGTTTGGGAGACCGTGACTCAGCAGGCGTGGTAGTGAGCCTGACAGTTAGGATGCTTTTTATCTGACATGATGCTCTTTTGGAGAGGGATGCGCGGATACGCCCATTGCCGTGTTTGGATGGTCTGGTAAGCTCGGTACGTGAGTCCGACCGTTTTTCGGTACCGCCAGTATCGGTTCTTCTTTTTCTCCCGAGAAGAACCGCGCTTGCACGTTCACATTACGAGCTCAGACGGCGAGGCGAAGTTTTGGATCGAGCCCACAATTGAGATCGCTCTGAACCGTGGTTTTGGCGAAAGCGAACTGAACGAATTGACCCGTATCGTCTACGAACATGAGCAAGAAATCCGAATCCACTGGAATCGTCACTTTGGGTGTTGAGGTATTGAACATCTCGCCCAAGGGATTGTGGCTGTTTTTGGATGGGCGCGAGCATCACCTTGCCTTCGAGGATTTTCCGTGGTTTCGTTCGGCGACCATCGCACAAATTGGCCACGTGGAACGCATCAGCACTGAGCACTTGTACTGGCCTGATTTGGACGTTGATTTACACGTTGAGAGCATTGAGTTCCCGGAGCGCTTTCCGTTGAAAGCGCGTTAGAGAAAACTCGGTTACTCCACGGTCACGCTTTTGGCGAGGTTCCTGGGTTTGTCCACGTCGCAACCTCGGGCGACGGCGGTGTGGTAGGCGAGGAGTTGGAGTGGGATGGAAGTGAGGATGGGAGAGAGGTAATCAGGGCAATGCGGAATGAGGATGGCGTCGTCGCACACGTCAGCAAGGCGACTACCCTCAGTGCCAATGCCGATGACGGGTCCTTTCCGCGCTTTCACCTCTTCGATATTGCTGAGGTTCTTTTCGAAGACGGAATCCTCAGGTGCGATGAAAACGCTGGGAACTTCTGGGGTGATGAGCGCGATGATGCCGTGTTTGAGTTCTGCGCTGGGGTGGCCGCTCGCGTGAATGTAGGAGATTTCCTTCATCTTCAGTGCGCCTTCCAGAGCCACCGGGTAGTTGAACTTTCGCCCAAGGAACATCATCGACTGCGCGTTGGCGTACTTCATTGCAATTGCCTGAATCTGGGCGTCGAGCGCCAGAATCTGGCGGACCTTGTCCGGCAACAGTTCCAGTTCACGCAAGATTTCAAGGCCTTGGCCTGAGGAGAGATGGCGGATTCGGCCAAGTAGGAGTGCGACGAGGGTCAGCACGGTGCATTGACTGGTGAAGCTCTTGGTTGCGGCGACCCCGATTTCGGGACCGGCATGCATGTAGACGCCGCCGTCGCTTTCGCGGGCGATGGTGGAAGCGACATTGTTGCAGATGCCGAGTGTTCGGATGCCTTTGCGTTGGCTTTCGCGAAGCGCCGCGAGCGTGTCGGCCGTTTCGCCGCTTTGGCTGAGGGCGAATACCAGCGTGTCTTTGGGAAGCGGTAGGTTGCGGTACCTGAACTCGCTTGCAAACTCCACTTCGGCGGGAATGAGCGCGAGTTGTTCGACAAGGTATTCGCCGACCATTCCGGCGTGGGCTGCGGTGCCGCAGCCGGTGAAGACGACGCGCTCGATGGAGCGGAGTTCCGCCGCTGACATGTTTAAGCCGCCCAGCTTTGCGGTGGCCTCTTCGTTGGAGAGGCGACCCCGCATGGCGTCTCGAATGGTGTCGGGTTGCTCAAAAATCTCTTTCAGCATGAAGTGCGGATACTCGCCCTTCTCCACGTCCTTGCTGTCAAAGTCGACGCGTTGAATCTCGTATGCAGCAGGGTCATCTGGATTTCCTGCAAGACTGCTGATTTCGAAACCTTCTGCGCCCAGACAGACTAGGTCGAAGTCCCTCAAATACACGGCATCGCGCGTGTGATTCACGATGGCGCTCACATCGCTCGCGAGGAAGTGCTCGCCCTTACCCACGCCGAGCACGAGCGGACTGCCACGTCGCGCGCCGAGGATGGTGTCGGGAACGTCGGCATGAACGAGCGCGATGCCGTAGGTCCCCACGATTTGGCGAAGCGCACGGCGCAGGGCTTCCACCAGCGTGGGTCGGCTGGGCGTCTGTTGCCCTTCGCTTCGGACGAGCTTTTCGAGTTCGTGACCCACCAGATGGGCGAGGACCTCGGTATCGGTTTGTGACGTAAACGCGTGCCCCTCGGAGGCTAGCTGCGCGCGTAGTTGCGCGTAGTTTTCAATCACGCCGTTGTGCACGAGACAGAGTCGGCCGGATGCATCGCAATGGGGGTGTGCATTGGCATCCGTCACACCGCCATGAGTTGCCCAGCGGGTGTGGGAAATGCCGGTCGAACCTTTGGGAGGCGAGGGTTTTAGGTGCGAGGAAAGGTCTCCGATTCGGCCCGCCTTTTTTCGAATGTCCAGATCTCCATTGTGCAGAAGTGCAACGCCTGCACTGTCATATCCACGATACTCGAGCCGCTTGAGGCCTTCGAGAAGGATGGGGAGAGCTTGCTGTGAACCGATGTAACCTACGATGCCGCACATGATGGGATGAGAGAAAGCCGCCGTGCTGGGGTGAGGCCTCGGTCAGCAGATGATGAAACGTTCAGGAGTGCTCGATAATGCCAGAAAAGCGCCGAATTGCGTCGACAAAAATCTCGCCGAAATCTCGCAACTTCCGCTCGCCCACGCCACTGATGGTCGAGAACGCGTCCAAGCTGAGGGGTTTGGCCGCTGCCATCTGGCGCAGAGAAACGTCCGGAAAAACCACGTAGGGAGGAACTCCACGCTCGTCCGCGATTTCCTTCCGTAACTGCCGCAACCTCTGAAAAAGATCCTCTTCTGCTTCGGACACCGCTGCGGGCGCTGAGGTAGATGTCGGAGTGCCTTTTCGGGGGCTGACGGATTTGGGCGTCGCGGGTACCTTGCCGCGGGTGGGTTTGGCGACGGAAGTTCCTGCGGCCGCTGGTTCAGGAGCGCGCAGTTCGGTGGCACCTGGACGAGTGAGCTCGAGCGGTTTCCCTGCTTTCAACCATTCCCGACCCTGTTGCGTGAGATGAATCGTTGAGAGGAGTTCCGAAGACTGACCAACCAGTCCTAGGCGAATCAACTCGCGCCCGATCACCTGCCATTCCTTTCTCGAAAACTCGCGCCCGACCCCATGTGTGGAAAGTCGGTCATGCCCGAATCGCTCGATCTTGGCGGTCCGTGCACCGGTTAAAACCTCGATCACATGGTTTAATCCAACTTCGAAGCGCGACACTTGCGCGATTCGGTAAATGCACGAGAGAAACTTTTGCGCGGCCACGGTTCCGTCGAACGTTTCGCGCGGTGACAGGCAGTTGTCGCATCCGCCGCACGGAATCTGGCCGAACGTTTCGCTGAAGTACGCGAGCAGACGCGCACGCCGGCAATCCCGAGCTTCGGCGTAGTGAATCATCTGCTGGAGTTGATCACGGGCGACGCGCCGTTCCTCGGCGTCGGACTTCTCCTCAATAAACGCCTTCTGCTTAATGGCGTCCGCCGCAGAAAAGAGGAGCACGCAATCACCGGGGAGGCCGTCTCGTCCCGCCCGGCCAGTCTCTTGGTAATAACCCTCAATATTTTTTGGAAGGTCGTGATGAATGACGAAGCGGACGTTTGGCTTGTTGATTCCCATGCCGAACGCGACGGTGGCGCAAATCACGTGAACATCATCGCGGAGGAACCGCTCTTGATTTCGCGCACGGGTTTCGGGCGTAAGCCCCGCGTGGTAGGGCGCCGCAAGGATTCCGTGGGCCGTGAGCTTTTGAGCCACCGTCTCAACCGATTTGCGGCTCGCGCAGTAGATGATGCCGGATTCGCCCGGTCTGCGCTCGATGATGCCGAGAAGCTGCCTCAGTCCGCCTTCTTTGGTGACGACGTGATACGTCAGGTTGGGACGATTGAAGCTCGCGACGAACGTGGCGGGGTCGCGCAGACGAAGTTCACGGATGATATCATCTCGGACGCGTGACGTGGCGGTCGCCGTGAGCGCGGTGAACGGGAGGGTTGGGAAACGATCCCGCAACTGGGCGAGTTGGCGGTATTCAGGTCTGAAGTCGTGGCCCCACTCGCTGATGCAATGCGCTTCGTCGATCGCGAGGTGGCGCACATTGAAGTCGCCAAGCCGTTCGACAAAGGTGTCGAGCATCAGTCGTTCGGGGGCAACGTACAGGAGCTTGTATTCACCTGCGTAGAGTTTTGCAAACCGTTGGCGCGACTCCTTTTCACCAAGGGTGGAGTTGAGAAAGGTAGCGGAAATCCCACTCGCGGTGAGGCTGTCGACTTGATCCTTCATCAAGGCGATGAGCGGTGAAACGACGATGGTGAGTCCGTCCCGCAAGAGAGCTGGCAACTGGAAGCACAACGATTTTCCGCCGCCGGTGGGGAGCAAAGCAAACACGTCTCGTCCGGCAAGGGACGCCGTGATGATTTCCTGTTGGAGTGGGCGGAACGTCGGATAGCCGAAGTGGCGTTTCAGGGTTTCGACGAGCAGCCCGTTATCCATGAAAGTAGCGGAAAAACGAGGTCAGGCGCGAATGGGCGCAGGCACGAACACGGAGAGCATGTTGGCGGCGCGTGCCGCATCGAGGCCGGTGACCGAATCTTCGAACACGAGGCAGCGCTCTGGCGGAACTCCCATGCGTTTGGCTGCCACGAGGAACGGATCCGGATGGGGCTTGCCTCGGTTATAATCCTCCGCCGTGACGATGTGCTCGAACCAGTTGAACACGTTGATTGCTTGGAGTGTGTTGTGGACCACGTGGCGGTGTCCGCCTGACGCGACGGAGATGGGCTTATTGCCACGGAGGCTTTCCGCGAAGGCAACGACCTCCGTGATGGGTTCGACGTGGGAGCACAGCTGAAGGAAGAGTTGTTCCTTGATTTCGACGGTGGAGTCGGGAGGAAGCGTGAGCCCGTGTTGTTCATTTAGAAGCTCAACGATGCGAACCGTAGGAACGCCGCCCAAGCTATAGAAAACGGGTTCAGGGAAAAAGGGGGCATTGGCGCCGAGGGCCTTGCACCATGCTTGGTAATGAACGGGCATGGTGTCGGCGAGGGTTCCGTCACAATCAAAAATGACGGCGTCGTAGGATGCGGGATCGGGCAAATCGAGGGGCTGGGGCAGTGGCATGGGGAATCAGGGTAAGTGTGAAAGCGTCTCAAGCATCAATGATTTCGAGAGAAGTTCTGGAAGGATTTCCGGTGCCTCTTTCCCCGGATGGTACAGCAAATAAAACGGGACACTGATGCGTTGGAACTTTCTTAAGAAGGCGGTGATGTGGGGCGGCTCCGTGGTCCAGTCCGCCTTCAAAAGACGAACCTTTTTGGCTGCGAACGCCTTCGCGATTTCCGGTGTTTCGAGGGTGGTTTTCTCGTTGTATTTGCAGTTGGCGCACCACGCGGCGGTGAAGTCAACGAAGACGGGTTCCCCTGCGTTGCGCGCGGCCGCTAGAGCCTGTTCTGTGAAGGGTTCCCAAGAGAGAATGCCTTGCGATGCAGAGGATTGAGAACCTGCGAGGGTGGCGCGAGCGAGTGCTGGGGCGAGAAAGGTGCTTCCGCCGAGCGCGATGGCTCCAGCCAGCGCTAGCCAGCCAAGCACGCGATTTTGGAGAACGCCGAGTAGCCATGCTCCGAACCCTGCAGCGAGGAGGGTTGCGGAAAGACCGAATGCTGCATCGGCGCCGCGGCTGTCACCTAGCACGCCGAGTAGCCACATCGCCACGGTGAGCATGATGAAGCCGGTGAGCTGTTTGAGGCGTTCCATCCACATCCCCGGTTTGGGAAGGAATCGCACCCAGTTCGGATTTGCGGATAGGAGCAGGTACGGCGAACTCATTCCGAGGCAGACGGCGGTGAAGAGCAGCAGAACAATAGGCGCCGGTTGCGTGACCGCGAAGCCCAGCGTGGCGCCGAGAAACGGCGCGGTGCAGGACGTTCCGAGCAGGGTGGTGAACATTCCTTGAAAGAAAGCGCCGGTGTACCCGCCTTTCCCTGCCATTTCACCCATGCGATCGGCGGCATCGCCTTGAAAGACGATTTCAAAAACGCCGAGCAGGTTTAGCCCAAACAGGAAGACCACGAGCACAAGGCCAGAGAGCATCCAAGGGTCTTGAAACTGGAAGCCCCACACGAAGCTTTTTCCTGCTGACCGCAGGGCAATAACGCCGAGCGCAAGCCCGAGGAAGAACACGAGCGCTCCGCCGGTGAACGCGAGGCCCATCCGGAACGAGCGTTGCGGATCCTTGGTGGCGTGTTCGCTGAAGGAGGCCACTTTCAGCGCGATGACCGGCAGCACGCAGGGCATAAAGTTCATGATGAGTCCGCCCAGTAGTGCGGAAAGTAGCACCATCAGCAGGGGACGCTCATTGGATGGGGCAGGTTCACTCGCTGCCGCTGCGGTAGCGCTCGCTTGCGCGAGCGTCGAGGCTGCAATTTCCCACCCCTTGCGTTCGCTATCCTCGAGGACAACGAGCGCACGCCAGCCGGCTGCGCTCTGGAGCGGTTCATCCAGCTTGAATCGCGCGATGAACGAGTCGCCCGCACGTTGAAAAGATCCGCCGTCGGGTTGAATCCCTTTCGGCGGCATCGGCATGACCTCGATCTTGTATCGGTCGGGAATCCCTGTGAGTGAAACCTCCAAAATGTCTGGCGCCGGATTTCGCCAAGAGGCCGCAAATGGCGCAGGAGTGGACTGCGGCAGTAAACGATCAGTTTTGGAAAACAGTTCGGTGTTAGCGGGGGCGGGTGTGCCGGCGGGAAGCGTGAGGGACAGAGCTGTTTCACCGGGGATGCAGGTGCGTTCACACGCAAACCACTTGAGCAAGCCTTTGATGTTCACTGGCTCCGTCGAAGCGGGAAGCGTTACGGTGTAAGGCAGCAGGACTTCGCCCTCGTAGGTGTACGTGACGACGTCGCCGCGTCCGACCAGTCGGTGCGGCAGTGGCCAATACGGGCCTTCGACGGTGACACCCTGCGGAAGGTCCCACTCCACGCGGGGGGCAGACCCAGAGTCGCCGGGGAACGCCCAGTACGTGTGCCACTTCTCCTTCATCGTTAGTTTCACTCCCACGCGAAACGGAACGCCCGGCTGAAACGCAACGGTGTCCGCCATTAAGACAGCGGCCACTTTTGGCTCTTCGGCGAGATCGCCAAACGACTGCGCCCGTGCGGCACGCGGCAAAAGCGCGAGGGTGAGGGAGAAGAGAAGAACGCGGAGGAAGTAATTCCGATTCATAGGGTTCTGGGGCTGTGGGGGACGGTGGCGGCTTTCCGACTATTCGAATAGCGCGATGGCTGCGGTGTAACCGTGCACGTGGTTGCGGTCGCCGACAGGACCGATTTCTCCATTACAAAAGAGACCTGCGAGCGGGATTGGACCGAGATGCCGTTCAATCGCGGCTGCGTCGTGGTGCTGCGCGTCGAACAGGCTTTCGCCGCGGCCACCGCAAGCAAAGAGCAGGCAGGCGAAGGGCCGGTTCTTTTTGCGTCGCGCGACTTTGGCGAGGAGCCGATCCAACTCTTCGTCCGCCGAATGTTTGTCCCGTAGTTGGAACTGCAACGTCTGACCCACGCGCGGAAACGCAGCGACGACGACGTCGCCGCTTTCTGGGTCAGCTGCGAGGAGATGGCGGATGAGGAAATCGCCGGTTTTGAAGTTATCGACGTACTCATTCACGGCGAGGCCTGCGAAAATGTTCCCTGCCGCGCGCGCTTTTTCGGCGGGTGTCATGGACAAGAAAGAGTCGTTCAGCACCTCGTAAGCGGGACGCGAGCCGATGGCGGTGATCACATTTTTTGCGGCGCCGGTGATGGCGTGCGGTTCTCCAATGGGGCGACAACCTTGGCTGACGACGGTTCGAATCTTGACCCCCCCTTTCAAGCCGATTGCGACGCCGGCTTCCACCTCTTTTCGGTTGCAGAACAGGAAGATGTCGTCGCCGCGAACGCCGCCGCTCGCGAGGCCGCCGATGGTGGGGACGCCGGGGTAGGCAGCGTTCCAGTTTGCGAGCCACGGATCCGGTGCTACGCGACGTGGATCACCCAGAAAAAGCCATGCATCGACATCGTCCATGGCGGCGCCACTGATGCGGCGCCAGTCGGTGGCGTCGGTCGTGTTGTCGCTTTGGTCTTCGTTGAACATGAAGTGGCGAATGGAGGTTTTCGGGAGGTAAAACAATGCCAACGAGAAACCCTGACCGCCTTCCAGTTCTCGGCCTGGACCTGCAATGGCAGAGGCGCTGCAGCCTGCGAGGAGGGGAATGTGGCCGTGAAGTTGGAGCAGTTCCGCGAAGTCGGTGAGGTGCGCTCGGTAATCGGCGCTGGCGAACACGATGCCGAACGACACCTTGCCCCCGATTTCTTGGAGGGCACTGCGCGCGGCTTCGATGACCGACGATTCGGAGAAAGGCCCTTCGACGAGGCGAGAGACGGCGGCATTCTTGGACATCTAATTAAAATAGGTGGTGCGGCAGTGGCAGGCAACCGGACACCCGATGGAATTCCAGCAAACAGAGATTCTCGTGAGGGTGGTGAACTGCGGCATTTTTTCTCCACAGAAATCTTCTTTTCAGCGGTCGTCCAAGCGCATCGCATCAATCCCATGAGTTCATCCCCCACACCTCCGCTGGCCGGACCAACTTTGACTGCACTGGCGCGCCCAGTCGGGCTTTCCACCACGGCTCGGTTGCTCAGCGCTCTTCTCGTCCTCGGTGCGTCGGCCACAGCCGCGGCGACGGAAACAACGGTTGGCTTCAATCGCGATATCCGTCCCATTTTGGCCGACGCCTGTTTTCACTGCCACGGGCCGGATCCAGGCTCGCGGAAAGCGGGGCTGCGTTTAGATCGTGAGGACGGCATCTTTGCGAAGCGAGACGAGGGGGAGGTGGTGGTGAAAGGGGCTCCGGACAAGTCGCTTCTCTACCGTCGATTAATCACAAAGGATGCGGATGAACTGATGCCTCCGCCGGAGTCGCACAAGGAACTGAAGCCGGAGCAGATTGCCTTGGTGAAACGGTGGATTGAACAGGGGGCGCCCTGGCAACCGCATTGGTCTTTCCTCAAGCCCGAACGGGCCGCGGTGCCCCCGGTCCGCCGGGGCAACTGGGTCCGCAACCCTATCGACGCGTTTGTGCTGGCGCGGTTGGAGTTGGCCGGTTTGGAGCCCGCCCCGGAGGCGAATCGCGCCGCGCTCGGTCGTCGGAGCGCGTTGGACGTTACGGGTCTTCCGCCGGAGCCCGGTGCATTGGATGAGTTTATGAAAGACACGCGTCCGGATGCCTACGAGCGGTGGTTGGACCGGCTGTTTGCATCACCCCGATACGGAGAGCATCGGGCTCGGTACTGGTTGGATGCGGCGCGGTACGCTGACACGCACGGGTTGCATTTCGACAACTTTCGCGACATTTGGCCTTACCGCGACTGGGTCATTGGTGCGTTCAACAAAAATGTGCCATTTGATCAGTTCACAGTGGAGCAGCTGGCTGGAGATTTATTGCCCGAACCGACGGCCGAGCAGCGGATTGCGACGGGATTTCATCGTTGCAACATCACCACGAACGAGGGCGGCACGATTGCTGAGGAAAACCTATTCAACTACGCGCGAGATCGTGTTGAAACGACTGCCTGGGTTTGGCTGGGACTCACCGCAAACTGCGCGGTCTGTCACGACCACAAGATGGATCCCATCACGACGAAAGACTTTTACTCCATGACCGCTTTTTTCCGGAACACGACGCAGGCGGCGTTGGACGGAAATATTCGCGATACTGCGCCGGTGATGGTGTTGCCGGTGGACGCTGATAAGTCGCGCTGGGAGGCGATTCCGACGTTGCAGGCGGAGGCGAATCGGCGGATGCAGGAGCGGCGAAAAGCGTTCGCTGGCGAGGCCGATGCGTGGGCACGTGCGGCGGACAGCGGCGCGCTGGAAACGCGGGTGGCGGGTGCGGGTCAGGTGTTGCGCGTTGCATTATCGGAGGCGCAAGGCACGGAGTTATCAGTGAGTCGGGCCGGCGCGAAGGAGGCGGTGCAGTTGGTGGCTGAGCCGGTTCGTGAGAAGGATGGGAAGACGGGATCCCGAATCGTTTGGGATGCTGCGGTCAACGTGGAAGTACCCAGCTCGCAGCTGGATGGAGGGAAAGGATTTTCGGTTGGGTTTTGGTTGTGGCCTGCAAAAGAGCGCAAAACCGTTCAGACAATGATTTCCCAACGTCCAGACGGTCCGAAGACGCCAGGCTGGGCCATCGATCTCGAGACTAATAACGAAGTCTCGTTCAACATCGGGGAGATCGTTTCCGGCAATGGGTTACGCGTCGCGACTCAGCGGAGTGGGTTGAAGCCGGGACAATGGAACTATGTGTTGGTTGCCTACGATGGAGGTGGCAAGGCGGGCGGGGTCCGGATTGGCGTGAATGGCGGCGCTCCGAAGGTTGCCACTCGAGGCGAGTGCGCGTCGCATTTCGCGAATGCGGCACCGGTGCGCGTCGGTGGCGAGAAAGGGCGCGAGTTGGTGGGGGGCTCGGTGCAGGATTTGCGCGTGTTCGCGCGGGTGTTGCCCCCGCGGTTTGGCGGACTTTTGCAGCGGGCGTCTGAGCTCGACGGGGTGATCTCGAAGAACGCTGCGCAGCGAACGCCGCCGGAGGTTGCAAAGCTCAAAGAGTTCTTCCTGGGTTCAGAGCTGGACCAAATTGCGGACGAATCATTGCTGGCGGATTTGGACGAGGAGAAAAAAGAGATCCAAGAGCGGAGTCCGGTTGCCTACGTGCAGCAAGAGCGCATGGATACCAAGCCGATGTCGGCCATCTACTTCCGAGGGCAGTACGATCAACCGCGCGACAAGGTGGAGCCGGGAGTTTTCTCGGCGCTCCATCGGTATGATGCGGAGAAGATGCCGGCAAACCGGCTGGGGCTCGCGCGGTGGATTATGGATGCGGAGAACCCATTGACGGCTCGGGTGACGGTGAACCGGTTTTGGCAGGAGGTGTTTGGGGATGGGATTGTGAGAACGGCGGAGGACTTCGGGATCATGGGTGAGGCGCCGTCGAACCAAGCTTTGTTGGATTGGCTGGCGGTTGAGTTTCGTGAATCAGGATGGGATATGCGGCACGTATTTCGGCTGATGCTGACGTCTTCGACATACCGGCAGTCTGCGGCCGCCGATGAGGCGAAGCTGGCAAAGGATCCGGCGAATCGGATGCTCTCTCGGGGGCCGCGTTTTCGGATGGACGCGGAAATGGTGCGTGATTATGCACTGGCGGTGAGTGGGTTGCTATCGGATCGTGTGGGAGGAGCGAGTGTGAAGCCGTATCAGCCGGACGGGGTCTGGGAGGCGGTTTCGATGGGAGGCAACACGCGCAACTATAAGCGCGACGCGGGGGAGGCGCTTTATCGACGGAGCATGTACACCTTTTGGAAACGGTCAGCGCCTCCGGCGTCGATGGATATTTTTAATGCACCGAGCCGTGAGACCTCGTGTGTTCGTCGAGAGCGCACGAATACGCCGTTGCAGGCGCTGGTGACTTTGAATGATCCGCAGTTTGTGGAAGCAGCGCGCGTCATGGCGGCGAAAGCGTGGCGGGATGCGGGCGGTGAGGCAGGGCGGGTGATGGATGTTTTGGTGAAACGAACGTTGCATCGGAGCTTGAGCGAGGCGGAGCGCGCCATTTTGAAGGACACGTTGGAAAAGTTTTCCTCGCACTATGAGGCG
>JBIIXW010000155.1:0-6986 GCA_044347165.1 Chthoniobacteraceae bacterium | reverse complement strand
GGTGGTAGGTGAGTTTTTCTTTGGTGAAGGTGCCGTTGCGCGGGTCGATGCCGAACCCTTTGCGACCGGAGCCTCGCCCATTGCCGCCCCCGACGATGTCGGCGAGGTCGAGTCCTTCGCCCTGGAGGCGAGCGAGTTCTGCGCGGGTTGCGTCGAGGTCGCGTTGGAGGGTTTGGCGTTGGGTTTCGTTGCGTTTGGCGTGTTCGAGGTTGGTTTCGCGTTCACCGCGTTTCACGCCCGCGAAGATGGACCAGAGGCTGTAGTATTCACGTTGGGAGATGGGGTCGAGTTTGTGGTCGTGGCAGCGGGCGCAGTTGACGGTGAGGCCGAGGGAGGCAGTGAAAACTTGGGTGACGATGTCGTCGAGGTCGCCGGCGCGGGCGGAGCGACGGAGCATGTCGCTCTTGGTTTCGACGTGGCCGACGAAGTCCCAAGGTCCGGCGGCGAGGAAGCCGGTTGCGATGACGGACGGGGTGTCGCCCGGGGCGAGGATATCGCCTGCGATTTGTTCGCGGAAAAAGCGGTCGTAGGGTTTGTCGTGGTTGAGGGAATCGATGACGTAATCGCGGTAGCGCCACGCGTTGGGGCGGATTTGGTCGCGTTCGAATCCGTGGGTATCGGCGTAGTGCGCGATGTCGAGCCAGTGACGGGCCCAGCGTTCGCCGTAGTGGGGGGAGGCGAGGAGTTCGTCGACGAGTTTTTCGTAGGCGAGCGGGTCGGGGTCTTGGATGAAGAGATCGACGCGGTCGGGGTTTGGGGGGAGGCCGTGGAGATCGAAGGAGAGACGCCGGATGAGGGTGCGGCGGTCGGCGATTGGGGAGGGGGCGAGGTTTTGATGGGCGAGGGATTTTTGGATGAGCGAGTCGATGGAGGTGTTGTTTGGGAAGGCGGTTGGGACGGGTTGAACGGACCAGTGGTTGAGGGTTTGGTTGGTTTTTTGGCGCTCGGAGTCGGATTCGGGCCAATGGGCACCGGCGGCGATCCAGTCTTGGAGGATTTTGATGGAGGCGGGTGGAAGTCGGTCTCCCTCTGGGGGCATACGTGATTCGGGGTCGGTGCTGGTGATCCGGCGGAGGAGCGGGGATTCGAGTGGTTTTTCTGGGGTGATGGCGGGGCCGTCGTCACCACCTCGGAGGGCGGAGGTGCGCGAATCGAGGCGGAGGTTTCCTTTTTGTTTTTTTGGTCCGTGACAGTTGGTGCAATGGGTTTCGAGGAGGGGCAGGACGGATTCGGTGAACGGGTCCGCGTTCGCGAGGAGGGTTAGCGCGGAGAAGAGGAGAGTTTGGAGGGCGAGGGAGGCGCGCATAGGGGGGAGCGGAGGTGGTTGCGGTCAGGACTGGTAAGAGGTCATACCAATCGCGGATTTCGGTCAATCGGATGTGCGTCTTGACGAGGATTAGCGCGCGCGGTTGGGGTAGGGCGGCTTTTGGACGGGGGCGATGGGGTTCGCTTGGAGTTGGCGTTGGATTTCGAGGATGGCGCGCTCGAGTTGGGGGTCGATGCCCTTGGCGAGTGAGGAGGGGTCGTCGAGCACTTCGATATCTGGGGTGACGCCTTCCCCTTCGATGATCCAGCCTTTTCCGGGTTCGTAGATGCCGAAGGTTGGGACGGTGATGGTGCCGCCGTCGATGAGGGGGGGGCAACCGGTCATGCCGATGAGGCCTCCCCACGTGCGGGTACCGATGACGGGGCCCAATTGGTGTTTTTGAAACAGCCAGGGGAAACAATCGCCGCCTGAACCGCTCCACCGATTGGCGAGCATGACTTTCGGGCCTTGGGCGGCGACGAACGGGTTGCTCCAGTCGGTGCCGTCGCGGACGCCCCAGTAATGGGTTACGGGACGGTTGAGGAGTTCGATGAAGCGGTCGGGGATTTGGCCGCCTGCATTCCAGCGCTCATCGATGATGAATCCTTCCTTGTGGGTTTGGCCGCGCCACTGACGGTAGAGCTCGTTTTGTCCCTCCTCGGCGGTGTTTGCGACGTAGATGTACGCTATTTTTCCGTTGGACTCCTTTTCGACGTGGCGCCGGTTGCGTTCGACCCATGCGAGGTGGCGGAGTTTGGCTTCGGTTGCAAGAGGTTTGAGAAGGACGAGGCGTGCGCCGTCGAGGGAGGGGCGGTCGTTGACGGCGACTTGAACGGTGCGTTCGGCGAGGCCCTGGAAGGCGGCATGGATTTCTTTTTTCGGGTCGATGGGAACGCCGTTGACCGAAAGGATCCAGTCACCGGCGCGGACATTCATTCCGGGCTCGAGGAGAGGTGAACGGACGCTATCCCACGGGGCGGTGACGGGGATGCTACTGATGCGGTAGGCGTTTTGTTCGAGGCGGTAATCACAGCCGAGGTACCCCACGGTTTTGCGTGTTGCTTCCTCGAGATCACCGCCGCTTCGGTAGGTGTGGGAGGAGTTGAGTTCGCCCAGAAGTTCGCCCAGGACGATGTTGACGTCGTTGCGCGTGGTGCACGCATCGATGAGGCGTCCGTACCGCTCTTTCATGGCGGGCCAATCAACGCCGTGAAGGGCTGGGTCGTAGAAAAAGTCGCGTTCGATGCGCCAGGCGTCGGCGAAGATTTGTTGCCATTCTGTTTTTGGATGGATGGCGGCTTCGACTCCTTCGAGCGGGAGGTTGCGGTCGCCTTTTGCACCGTCGGGTGTGAGCGATGCGGTCATCCATGCATTGTTTCGGGTGAAGAGGATGCGTTTTCCTTCGGCGGCGATTTCGTAACTGGAGAGGTCTTCGAGAATGCGGCGTTCGGCTTTGGCCTCGATTTCGTAGGACCACAGGATGGGGTTGCCTCCGCTACCTGAGCGGGGAAGGTTTCGGAAGTAAACGCGGCCGGAGGTTGCTGCGAGTTGATCGATTTTTCCGCTTCCGACGGGGAGGACGATTCCTCTGGCCTCGAAGCCATCGAGGTCGATTCGAAGCGCCTCTTTTTTCTTGGGAGGGGTGGGTTCGGCCGGTTTTTCCGGCGCGGTTGGAGTTGGTTTCGTCGGGGATGTGTCCGGTTTTGCCGGGGCGGGTTGAGGGGTTTGGAGTGAGAGTTCTGTGTCGGTTAGGATTGTCTCTGCGGCGGGTTTGTCCTGTTTCGGGGAGGGCTCGCTTTTCTTTTGTGATTTTAACGGTTCCTCGTCGTTTTTGGGGAGAAAGGGGGAGGCGATGTCGCGGCGGAGGGGCACGGCGATGAGGGAGTGGCTGTTGGTGTAGGCCCAGCTGTTGTCGAACTCGCTCCGTGTTGCACGAAACTGACGTTTTGAGCGGTAGTAGAGGTATTTCCCGTTTGGATCGAACACCGGCAAATCGTCGTCATGGAACGCGGTGGTGACGCGGTGGTGCTTATGTTCGAGCGTGTTGTAGAGGCAGATTGCGTTTTGGCGATTCGCGGTATCGGCGGCGTAAGTGAACCACGTGCTGTCGGGACTCCATGACACTTCGAAGCGATCGAGCATCCCTTGGTAGTGCCACATCAAGTGATCCACTGGGTGCAGGGCCTGGGTTTCCCGCTCGTAGAGGTGGACGGTCATGGTGGAGTCGATGAAGACGATTTTGGAGCTGTCGGGGGACCACTGCGGGTGGTAGCGCCAGCCGGGGCCGAGCTTGGTCAGTATTTCTTCTTTGCCGGATCCGTCTGCGGGACGGATGGCGAGTTCGTATTCGCCGGTGCGGTCGGTGAAGTAGGCGATGAGGCGTCCGTCGGGAGACCAAGCGGGCATGCGACACGCGGCGGGGGTGTTTTCGGAGTTTGGGAAAGCGCGCGGAATTCCTGACTCGCTGGGCACCGAGAAAAGTCGGCCACGGGATTCGACGACGACGCGTTTGCCGGAGGGTGAGATGGACGCGGAGCGAACCTGTTTGGCGAGGGGTATGGTTTGCGTGCGGGTGTGCCGCTCGTCGGAAATGATTTGGATGGGGACGACGCGGTGCTGATTGGTTTTCAGATCAAGCACGCAGATTTGTCCGGCGTACTCGAACGCGATTTCTTCTTTGAAGAGCGAGGGGGTATGGAGGTCGTACTCTTTGAAGTGAGTGAGCTGGGTAAACGTTTCGGTAGCAAAGTCGTAGGACCAGAGGTTGACACGTTTTGCGTCATCGCGATCGGAGGTGAAGTAGAGTTTCCCGTTATCGGCCCAGAGGGGTTGGGAATCGTTTGCAGGATTTTCGGTGAGGTTTTTGGCGGTACCGTTTTCGAGGTTGAAAATCCAAATGTCAGGGGCCAGGCCGCCTCGGTAGCGTTTCCATGTTCCGGATGACGTTGCCGGATCGGTGTTTGTCATGGTGTACGCGATTTGTTTGGCGTCGGGTGACGGGCAGGCCCACTCGCCGTAGGGGATGGGTAATCGGAGGGCAGGACCGCCGCTGGCTCCGATTTGGAAGAAGCGTGAGGAGCGTTCGGTGAACGAATCGCGTTTGGATGAGAAGAGGAGGGATTGTCCGTTCGGGAACCAACTCAGCAGGCGATCGGTTCCGCCGTGGAAGGTGACGCGTTGAGGTGCGCCGCCTTGAGCGGGAATCGTGTAAACGTCCTCGCTGCCTTCATAGTTTGCGGTGAACGCGATGGATTTTCCGTCGGGTGCAAACCGTGGGTTGCTTTCTTCGCCTTTGGCGGACGTGAGGTGGGTTGCGAGCCCTCCGGTTTTTGGAACGGTCCATAGATCGCCGGCATGGATAAAGGCGAGGTGGGAGTCGGAGAGGGCGGGTTGCCGAAACATGGCTTTTCCAGGTTTTGGCGCATCGGCGCTGAGGACCGGAGTGGCAAAGGTTGCGGCACCGCTCACTGCGGTGAGAATGAGAAGTCTGGAGCGGAGCATGTGATTTGAGGGAGGCTGTTATTTGAGCGGGGGTTAAGCGAATCGGTTGATGAGGCGCTCGAGGACGTTACGGGTGATGGTTTGGATGCGGTGGTCAGGACCTTGCGGCGCGGTGTAGACGCGGGGTCTCACGTAGCCTGGGGGGGCGCTGAGTCCGTCGGCCCACCAGCATGTGGCGGCGTTGAAGACCACGTTGCTTTGGGGCCCGTAGTAAACCGTTCCAGTGTATTGACCTCCGTTGAGGGTTCCGGGTGCGCTTTGGGTGGGTCCGGAAGCGACGATTTCGAGTCCGGCGATGGGTGCGGGGTCTCCGTGCCATTCCCAGCCGATGACGCCGGGGACGCGGTCACCGAGATTCATGCCGGTGTTTTTGTAAATCCAGTGGTTGGGAAGCGAGCAAATCCAGTCGGCGCCGCCGGTGACTGGTCCGGTGCTATGGGCGCCTATCAATGCGTTTGCGTAGGGAGGCTCATGGGTGAGGGAGGACATTGCTTTGAACTCGCGGGTGCCTCCCGGAGGGCCGAACACGCCGATGCGTTGGAACTTGGTGGCGGGTTCGTCGAAGGCGATTTTGCCGCACACGGCGTTTCCTGAAAAGAAGCCGACTCCGACGCCTGCGCGAATGGCGGCCTCGATGCGGCGGTACATTTCGAGGGACCAGTATTCGTCGTGTCCGACGCTCAGAAAGCCTTTTGCCCGAGTTGGCTCTGCTGTGCCGGTATGTGTGTCGGTATTGGAGACGTAGGTGACGTCATATCCGAGAGATTCGAGCCAGTGGACGAAGGGGAACTCCCAAAGGAAAAACTCTCCGGAGCCGATGGAGAGTGGGGCGTCGAGGATTTGGCAGTACTTACCGTAGGGGCGGCGGTAGCTGACTTCTACGCCGCTGCCCCAGTGCCATGTTTCTTTTCCGTCATCGTAGAGAGAAAACTGGGACGGCCAGCGGTTGTATGCCTGCCAGGTGTTGTCGCTGGTTTGGAAAATGAGGTCTGCGGGCCGGTGGTCGCGAACCACGAAGATGGTGTAGCTCTCGGTTCCGCAGAGCAGGTTGGTGAGTTTTCCGACATAAACACCGCTTGTCCAATCCTCTGGGATGGTGATGGTTTTGCAGGCGGTCCATTGGCATTCGCGGAGACGGTTTGGGCCGATTTCGGGGTCAGGCTGTGTGATTCCATGGAACGATCCGAGGTGCTGCACGAGGCGTCCGCCGAGGCCGCCGTAGTAGCCCATTCGGAAGATGCGGATTTCGAAGGGGGCGGGGGGATTGGTGCTGACGTGAAAGGAGAGTGAGTCGCCGGAGCGGACCGAGGCGTGGGAAACGTATCCTTCAATCCATGGACAACGGTATTTGGATGCTGTTTCTGTGCGGGTTTTTACGAGTTGCCATTCGAGTGTTCCTTGACGCGCGTTTTCTTGCCGGACGAGGTCTCCGGCGGGTGTGGCGGCATTGGAGACAAGAGGAGGCAGGAGGAGTGCCGGTGCGGAGCGGAGCAGATCGCGACGGTTGAGCATGGCGAGTTAACGTGAGGGTTGAGGGGCCGCTTTTTTTCCGCAGGATTCGAGGTAGGAGACGAGGTCGGCAAGATCCTGTCGCGAAAGTATTTTGTCGTATCCTGCGGGCATGAGGGACGTGCTTTCGGGAAGGATGGCGGTGACGAGTTCTCGGGCGACGGTGGTCTCTGAGGTTGGTGCTGTGGCGAGGATGATCCGATCATTGGATTCGGAGCGGATGATGCCGCGGAGGTCGCCTTGCGTTCGTGTTCGGAGAGTCACGGGTTCGTAGCTGCGGACGAAGCTGGCGCTGGGATAGATGATGGCTTCGAGGAGATCTGTTTTTGTTCGAATAGCGCCGATGGCGGTGAGATCGGGACCGAACTTACCGCCTTGGTAGCCTTGTTGATGGCAGAGCGTGCAGGCTGCCTTTTGGCTGTTGAAGACGTTGCGTCCCCGGGCGATGTCACCCTCGGGAAGGTTCGATGCGAGTTGGGTGAGGGTTTTGCGTTGTTCAGCGACGGACGCGTCAATTTGTTCGAGGAGCGAGTCGCGTTTTGCGGCAAGTGGGGCAGGAATTGTTTGGAGAGTTGATCGGATGACGCTGGCACTGAGGGAAGAGCGGTCGGGGTGGAGGAGGAGCGTGGAGAGGATGGCGTCTTGGGTGGGCGCGGGCGCGTTACGCAGG
>JBIIXW010000154.1:0-7029 GCA_044347165.1 Chthoniobacteraceae bacterium | reverse complement strand
TTGCCTTTGATGGGACTGCCTTCCTTTGCAACCTGGACGATTTTGTCCCAGTTTTGCTTGTAGGCGGCTTTCTCTTTGGAGAGGACGACCATGCCCTGATCGTTTTCCAGACGCATGAGGAGAACCTCAACTTCGTCTCCGACCTGCAGATCTTCGACATCCTCGAACTCTGCGCGGGGGATTACACCTTCACTTTTGTAGCCGATGTCCACCAACACTTCGCGGGGACGAATCTCAAGGACGCTGCCCTTGACGATGCTACCTTCCTTGAACTCGCGCATGCTTTGACGCGCGAGCAACTCCTTCATATCGATCATATTATTATCAGACCTCGGGTTACCGTTATCATCCGCGGGAAACCGATAGGATTTCCAACATCGCGGAACGGAGAGTGTCACGTGGGACACGGTGGGGGACAAGCTTGGAATGAACGATGTGAGCTTGTTTGTTCCGGAGGCGAACGGGGTGTTACGGAGGGCGGGTGGGATTATTGGAACAGCCCGCGAAGTTTTTCGTACAGTTCTGCGGCTTCGGACCTGAGAAAAATAAAACTGAGAGTCGCGAGGCCAATCAAACCCACTTGGAGTAGAAAGAGAACGCGCTGCTTTCCAGAGGTGAAACGGCGTGGTTCCATGAGTGGGGAACCGCATTCGGGGCACGTTATTTGGTTCGAGGCGGTTGCTGCGAAATCGACGTTGCGGTAAGCGGTGAGACAACTCTTACGGTTTTCGCAACGGAGGGAGCGCACGGGTTAGAAGAGGTTTAACAGGGCATCCGACTCTCCTTGATGGGAGTGAAGACCAAGCAACTCTTGGCGCTCGCGGTCTCCGAGAGCTGACCACCATTCTCGGCCCTCGCGCTCTGAGTAGGTGACGATTTCAAATGCGATACCGTCCCACGTCATCGGGAGGCGGATGGAATCCACTTCGTCAGCTCGACAACGAATCCAAGGTGGGCGGATGGTTTTCATGGACGGGAGAGGTGGTTTCGGGGCAGACGGGGTGGGTGAGATTAGCGGTTGCGGATGGATTCTTTTTTTTCTTCTCCATCGTCGCGGATTCGGCGGAGTTCCCGCTGCAGTTGGTCCTGCAGTTGTTGCACGGATTCGAAGTCGTTGTTGGCGGACGCCTTGGCGATTTGGTCCTTCAGGAAGAGGTCTTTCTCCGCGAGTTTTGCCTGGGTGAGAGACTCGATTTCGGCAATGTCTGCTATTTGCTCGGCTGAGAGCTTGCGGGTTGGGGACTGGGCTTCCAGTCGTTCCATGGCGAGTTCATAAGCGCTCTTCATCCTTCGACTTTAGCAAGGGGCGGGGGCGGGGGGGAAGGGGCTTGCTTGATGGACACAGATGTTTTTCCTGCGGGACATGGATCGATGGGGTGGGGTTTACTGGTGGTTTGAACTTTTCCGACGATGAGTACTGAATTTCGCAAGCCGTATCCGTTCGATCTTCTTGAGCCCAAGTGGCAGGCGCTTTGGGATCGGGAACAAACCTTTCACGTGGCGAACCCCGGTGCGGCGGGTTTTGATGCATCGAAACCCAAGTACTATGTTTTGGACATGTTCCCGTATCCGAGTGGGGCGGGGTTACATGTGGGGCATCCGGAGGGATATACGGCGACAGACATTATGGCGCGGTACAAGCGGATGCGCGGTTTCAATGTATTGCACCCGATGGGTTGGGACGCGTTTGGCTTGCCGGCCGAGCAGTACGCTATCAAGACCGGCCAGCATCCGGCGGTTACCACCGAGCAGAATATCAATCGGTTTCGTGAGCAGTTGAAGCGGATTGGATTTTCGTATGATTGGCAGCGAGAGGTGAATACGACAGATCCGGGGTATTTTCGGTGGACGCAGTGGATTTTTTTGAGGCTTTACGGGAGCTGGTTTAACCCGCTGACCCAGCGGGCGGAGTCAGTGAGTACGTATTCGGGGGAGGATGTTGATTCTGTCCGGTTGGCGTATGTGGCGGAGGTGCCGGTGAATTGGTGTCCGGCGTTGGGGACGGTTCTCGCGAATGAGGAGGTGGTGAATGGGAAGAGCGAGGTGGGTGGGCACGAGGTGGAGCGGCGTCCGATGCGGCAGTGGATGCTACGGATTACATCTTACGCGGAACGGTTGATTTCGGAGTTGGACGGTTTGGATTGGCCGGAGTCGATTAAATTGTTGCAGCGCAACTGGATTGGAAAGTCGGAAGGGGCGGAGGTGGAGTTTGGGACGGAGCTGGATGGATGCTCGATTCGGGTGTTTACGACACGTCCGGACACGTTGTTTGGGGCAAGTTATCTGGTTTTGGCACCTGAACATCCGTTGGTGGATCGATTGGTGGTCGAGGGGCAGCGTGACGCGGTGGCGGCTTACCGGGTGCGTTGCGGGGCGAAGAGCGATTTGGAACGAACGGATTTGGCGAAGGAGAAGACGGGGGTTTGGACGGGCGCGTTTGCGGTGAATCCGGTGAACGGGGTGCGGGTGCCGATCTGGGTTGCAGACTATGTGTTGATGGGGTACGGCACGGGGGCGATTATGGCGGTTCCTGCGCATGACTCTCGTGATTTGGAGTTTGCGACGGCGTTCAACCTGCCGGTCGTTCAGGTGGTTGACCCAGCGGACGGATCAACAGATTGGAAGGGATTCACGGGTGATGGAGTGGCGGTGAACTCTGGTTTTCTCGATGGGTTGCGAACCTTGGATGCGAAGCGGCGAGTGGTGGAGGAGTTGGAGCGTTCGGGTAAGGGGCGCGGGACGGTCCAGTACAAGCTGCGGGACTGGCTTTTCTCCCGTCAGCGGTATTGGGGCGAGCCGTTTCCGATTGTTTGGGAGGGGGGGCGTCACCGAGCCCTTGGTGAGGAGGAGTTGCCGGTTCGGGCGCCGGAGTTGGCGGATTTCAAGCCGACTGGAACTCCGGAACCGCCGCTTTCGAAGGCGGTGGACTGGGTGCGCTACTCAGAGACCGCGTCACGAGAGTTGAATACGATGCCGCAGTGGGCGGGGTCTTGCTGGTACTATTTAAGGTATTGCGATCCACGAAACTCGGAGCGTTTTGTGAGTTTGGAAGCGGAGCGGTACTGGTGTGGAGGGGAAGGGGCGCATGGTGGGGTAGACTTGTATGTGGGTGGCACGGAGCACGCGGTGCTGCACCTTCTTTACTCCCGATTCTGGCACAAGGTGCTTTTTGATTTGGGGTATGTTTCTACACCGGAACCCTTTCAGCGTTTAGTTAATCAGGGGATTATTCTGGGGGCAGACGGGCAGAAGATGTCCAAGAGTCGAGGGAACGTTGTGAATCCCGATGACGTGATTGATGCTTATGGGGCGGATGCCTTCCGGTGTTACGAGATGTTCATGGGGCCGTTGGAGCAGATGAAGCCATGGAGCACAACGGGGGTGGAGGGTGTATCGCGCTTTCTTGCTCGGGTGTGGCGCTTGATGATGACGGAAAATCAGGAGGGTGTTTGGCAGGTCGCAAAAGAGGTGCTGGATTGCGAGATGACGCCGGCGCAGCGGAAGGTGGTTCATGCTTCGATCAAGAAGGTGACGGAGGACATCGAGGCGATGTCGTTCAATACGGCGATTTCGCAGTTGATGATTTTTGTGAATGCCTTCACGGGCGAGGCGCAGCGTTCGAGGGAAGCGATGCGAGTCCTTCTGATGCTGTTGAACCCGATGGCACCGCATGTGACGGAGGAGTTGTGGGAACGGCTGGGATTTGCGGGACGGATCTCCAGTGCGACGTGGCCGACGTGGAATGATGCGTACCTTGTTGAGAGCGAGGTGGAGTTGGTGGTTCAGGTGAACGGGAAGATTCGGGACAAGTTTGTGGTAGCGCGAGATGCGACGCGCGAGCAGGTGGAGGCGTTGGCACTGGCGAGTCCGCGGATCCAGGATTGGACGGCGGGATTGACGGTGAAGAAGGTGGTGGTGGTTCCGGGGAAGCTCGTGAACTTGGTGGTGGGTTGAGTGTTAGAGAGGACAGGACATGCCGTACCGCATTTGTAAGACGTTTGAGGTGGAGAACGGTCATATGCTTTCCAAGCATCCGGACCGCTGTCGTTTTCCGCACGGGCACACGCGGAAGGTTGAGATTGTGGTGGAAAGTCAGGGATTGGACGGGAATGAGATGGTGTGTGATTTCAAGGCGGTGAAGGGGTGGATTTGCGAGTACTTGGATGCGTTAGATCACGCGATGTGCATGAACACGGAGGATCCCGCGTATCGCGAGATGCGGGATCGGTACGGGGAGCGGATTGTGGGGTTTGAGGGAAGGGATCCGACGACGGAGGTCATGGCGGAGGCGATTTATCGTCGTGTTCAGGCGGGGATGAGTGCGCACCGAGTTTTGGGTGGGGTTTATGGGTTGCGAGATTCGGTGCGGTTGGTTTCGGTTCGGCTCTGGGAAACGAGTAGCAGCTGGGCGGAGTATTTTGAGTGAGGCTTCCGCGACGCTGTCGTTTGTGAAAATGACGCTCCCTTGACCCTTGGGGACGTCGACTCCATGCTTTTGGGCTTATGAATTACGATTTGATTGTCGTCGGCGGTGGTCCTGCCGGTTACGTGGGGGCGATCCGAGCGGCTCAGTTGGGGAAAAAGGTTGCGTGTGTCGAGAAGGAGCGTGCGGGTGGAACGTGTTTGAACTGGGGGTGCATTCCGACGAAGTCGCTCTTGCGCAATGCGGAGTTGTATCATGTTTTGGCGCACCGTGCTGGAGAGTTTGGCTTCAAGGCGGATAATGTGTCCTTTGAGTGGGACAAGATCATCGGGCGGTCTCGGGACGTTTCGGACAAGAATGCGGGGGGGATCGAGTTTTTGTTCAAGAAGAACAAGGTGGATTACATTCGTGGGGAGGCCACCTTGGACAAGCCGGGTGCGGTCACGGTGAAGATGGCGGACGGAAAGGTGGAGACGCATTCAGCGCCTCGGATTTTGGTGAGCACGGGTTGCGTATCGCGTCCGATGCCGGGGTTTCCGTTTGACGGCAAGCGGGTGATTTCCAGCAAGGAGGCGATGGTTTTGGATCATCGTCCGGAGAGCATGATTGTGATTGGCGCGGGTGCGATTGGGGTTGAGTTTGCGTATTTTTACAATGCGTTTGGGACGAAGGTGACCGTGGTTGAGATGCTTCCGAATCTTTTGCCAGTGGAGGACACGGAGGTTTCGGTGGCGTTGGGCAAGTCTTTCCAGAAGCAGGGAATCAATGTGTTGACGGGCACGAAAACCACGAAGGCGGAGACGACGGACAAGGGGGTTCGGATTACGGTGGAGGACGGGAAGGGTGCCTCGCAGGTACTGGAGGCTGAGGTTTGTTTGGTGGCGATTGGGGTCCAGCCCTTGTTGCCTGGCGGCGGGATTAAGTTGGGGTTGACCGATCGCGGTTACATCAAAACGAATGACCGGTACGAGACTTCCATTCCCGGAATCTTTGCGGCTGGAGACATCATTGGGCCGCCTTGGTTGGCTCATGTGGCTTCGTTTGAGGCGATTCAGGCGGTGAACGGTATGTTTGACGCAGCGTTTAGGCCGAAGAAGGTGGAGACGTTCCCTGGTTGCACCTATTGCCAGCCTCAGGTTGCGAGTGTGGGGTTGACGGAGCGTGCGGCGAAGGAGAAGGGGATTAAGTTTAAGGTTGGAAAGTTCCCGTTCATGGCGAGTGGCAAGGCCCGCGCGATTGGGGAGTTGGACGGATTCGTCAAACTGGTGATTGGAGAGCCGCACGGCGAGATTCTCGGAGCGCACATCATTGGAGCGGAGGCGACCGAGTTGATTGCGGAGTTGGGGCTTGCGATCAACATGGAGGCTACCCTGGATGAGATTCACGGGACGATTCATGCGCACCCGACGTTGAGCGAGATGATTCACGAGGCTGCGTTGAGCGCTGAGGGCCATGCGATTCACATTTAGGTTGGTCTAGCCCGCTGAGTTGGTTTCTTTTGGACGGGTGGCTGCTGGATCTCGGCAGCCACTTTTCGTGTCTGGGCTCTTGCCGCGGTTGGGGGCTGCGAGCGGTCATTTCTCTTGTGGTTAAGGTTTATTGGGAATGCGGTGGAAAATCGGCAGTTTGCGTAGTACTTTCATTCGTCCGCTGTTCCTTCGGTTTGTTAACACTCCGTTCGTGCCGTTTGAGGCTACCGTGAGTGCAGAGATTTCGATGGTGTAGTGGTTTGCGTGCCGGCAGGCATGTGATGTGGCCGGAAGTCAAAAAGAACGACGGAGTGGTCCTCGGGAGTTCTAAGGACTTCCCAAAGCGATTTTTAACTGAACGTTTGCAGTTTTTTAAAACATCTCCAACCCCCTGATTTCATGAGTGATCGACACGACCGGCGACTGAACCAAGATTCCTTTGATTTGGATGACCAGAATGCGAGTCCTGAGATGATTGAATCGAGGCGCCAGATGGCGGAGGAGAGGGAGATTCAGCTGAAGCGCGAGTTAGAAATGGTTGAGCGCCAGCGGCGTGAGTTGGAGGAGTTGGGTCGGCGCAAAGAGCAGTTGGAGATGGGGCGAGCAGAGATGCAGGACAAGCTCGGTCGTTCTCTGGTCGCGGTTGAGCGTGAGATTTTGGAAGCGCACTCGAGGGTAGCGACGATGGAAGCGGTCCAGCAGTCCTTTCGAACGCATCTCAAAATGATGGAGCAGATTGATGTTCGGAGTTCGGACGGAGCTGATTTGCAGAGGGAGTTGACGATTGCTCTGAGTGCGGTTGAGGATGCGCGGACGGAGTTTGCGAGGGTAGCGCCGAAGATTCGGCCTGATTTGGGGGAGGGTGCGTTTGGGGAGGACGAGGGTGGTTTTGGGGGTGGCAATCGCGACTTTTTTGAGTGGCTAAAGATTGGGACCGCGTTCACGGCGCCATTGATTTTGGTTCTTGTGGTTGTTGCGGTGATTTTGATTTCGCGGAACTGATTTTCCACCGGAGCAACTCGTCATGTACCTGCGATTCGGATCGAACGGAAAAGGGGAGAAGGGAGCTGGGAGAAAAAAAACCAAGACGCCGGACGGCATTGAGTCTGCCAAGTTGGCGGCCAACGCGAGGGCGGA